>CAVFKS010000041.1:0-16989 GCA_963623015.1 Clostridia bacterium | reverse complement strand
GGCATAAGAAAAGGCTGGGCCGGACGCACCTAAATCCACACGAAATGTCCCTTAACGTGACACGCCGCAAATCCACACGAAATGTCCCTTAAGCCACCCACCCTTAATCCCCTCAACCCGAAAACGAAAAATTCCCCCGGCTAGAAAGCCGGGGGAACCCTTTGGCGGAGGATAGGGGATTTGAACCCCTGAGGGATGTGACTCCCGCACGCGTTCCAGGCGTGTGACATAGGCCGCTAGTCGAATCCTCCGTGGGAAAACATTACACGGGATGGCCATGCATGCAAAATCCCCAGGTTAATGGGCAAAAATCGCGGTGTAGCCACTCCCCTACGGTCACGTGCATTGCGGCGCCCTCCCCGCGGTCCCAGCCCCGCGCCTGGGCGCCGCCTGGGTCGTGCCGCCCATGCCGTGTGGCGCGCTCGTTTGCCCCCGCGGACATCCTCCGGCTAGGCTAAGGGACAGGATTCCGCGTGGCGTCCATCCTCCGAACTCCCCCAGGGCGGGAACGCAGCAAGGGTCAGGAGGCTCTGGCGGGTGCGCGGGGTCCCCTTTTTTGTTTTCCCACTTTTTTGGCCGAGCGGCGCGGCCACAGATGGTGACTTACAAACGGTGGTTAAACGGGTCGCGCGGAGGCCGGCCGCCTAGATAGTAACCTTTTCGGGTCACCTTTTAGCAGTCACCCTTTGGGAATCGCCCCCGCGGGCCAGCCGGTCCCCACGCCCCGCGCTGCCGAACCATTGCGGCGAGGCAGGCCGTGTGGCAGCCTAGGGGCGCAAGCACGCAGCCCACGGAAGGAAACCCCGCACATGGCCTCCCCCGCCCAGGCACCCCAAGGAACGCGTAGCCCGCGCGGGCACATCGTCGCCGCGCTGATCGTGGCAGTAGCGATGGCCCTGCTGGCGCTGTACGTGGGCGTGACGCGCTACTACAATGCGCAGGAGCTATCATCCCTCGTAGAGTCTGCGGAGGCGCAGGGGCGCAGCTACACCGTGATTCTTCACAACTGGCTTACGGGCAGCTACACCTTCACCGCCGAGTAGTAGCGAGGAGTAGTACGAAGAGCGGCACAAGAACGCAACCCTGCGCGCCAATGACAAAGCGAGGCACCCCGGGCGGAGTACCTCGCGAATGCGTAGCGATAGGCGTTGACTGCGGCGTCTAAGCGCGGGCCTGTGCCAGGTAGCGGTAGATGGACGGCTCGGACACCCCCAGGCGGGTCGCCGCGGCGGCGATGCCACCCTTGAGCAGGAAGAAGCCGTTATCGTCCAGCTCAGTCACGACGTCGACGCGCTCGTTGGCGTGCATGCGGTCCACCGGGATGCCGCGCTTGTCCAGCACGCCGTCGAGCATGTTCTCGAGCAGCTCGGCCACGCTGCGGCCGAGGACCTCGACAGCCTCGCCCTCGGCGGGCTCAGCCTCCACGGCAGGCCTAGCCGGGGCATCGTGGCTAGGGGTGCGCTCCCCTGCCCCAGCGGCCGGCTGGGCCACCGCCTGCAAGCTCGGCTGAGCAGCCGGCTGCGGGACGACATCGAAAGCCACGGACTTATCCGGCATGGAGGACACGTCCGCGCCCATGAAGCGCTCCACGGCGTCACGAATGTTGACGATCTCCGTCACGTCGGCGTTGATGCACAGCATGCCGCGCAGGTCGCCGCGCTCATCGCGGATGAAGTAGCTAGAGGAGCGGCAGGTGCGGCCTTCGCTGTTGACGGACTTATAGCCCGTAAGCGACGGCACGCGGGTCTGCTCCGCCTGGCGCATGAACCACAGCGCGAAGTTGGTCACCGGGCCACCCACCACGCGACCGCTGATGTGGCCGTTAGCGATGGCGATGATGGAGTTCTCCGGGTCATCGAGATCGTGCAGCACGAGCTCGCAGTTGGGCCCCACCGCGGCGCCAAGGAATTCCACGAGAGGAATGTAGCTTTCAACTATCGGGTTGGTACCCCGCGCCCCGAACCCCTTTTCTGATTCCATGATCTTAAGCATGACACATTCAGATCCTTAAAGAGTAATTTTGGTCAATCAACAAATAACCCCCGGTCATATCTAGTTGACCGGGGATTATTTCATTGCTTATCTACTGGCAAGGCAGAGCGGGGGCAGCGTCCTCGCGGGGCTTCACGGTCAGAGCCAGGCCACCCAGTGAGGTCTCGCGGTAGCGCTCGCGCATATCGCGGCCGGTGCAGTACATGGTCTCAACGACGGCGTCGAAGGTGACAACTGCGTTGCCATCGCGCTGCAGGGACATGTTGGCGGCGCTCACGGAGTCGACAGCGCCCACAGCGTTGCGCTCGATGCAGGGCACCTGGACCTGGCCGGCAACCGGGTCACAGGTCAGGCCGAGCTTGTGCTCCATGGCAATCTCCGCTGCGCAGAAGACCTGTGCCGGGGTGGCGCCCAGCAGCTGAGCCAGGCCGCCGGCGGCCATCGAACAGGCCACGCCAACCTCGCCCTGGCAGCCGACCTCGGCGCCGGAGATGGAGGCGTTCTTCTTGTACAGGGAACCGATGGCGGAGCAGGCCAGGAAGTAGTCCACCAGGACGTCCTCCGGCTGACCCTTGGGGATGCGGTGGAACTTCTCGTAGTAGGCCAGCACAGACGGCAGGATGCCGCAGGCACCGTTGGTCGGGGAGGTCACCACGCGCCCACCGGCGGCGTTTTCCTCGTTGACGGCCAGGGCGTACATGTTCAGCCAGCTCATAACGGGCAGGTCGAACTTGCCATCCTCGCTCTCGAGCTGCTCGCGCAGCTCAGCGGCGCGGCGGTGCAGGTGGAGGATGCCCGGCAGCGTGCCCTTGGTGTGGGAGCCGCGGCGGATGCCTTCCTGCATCACGCCCCAGACCTTAGCCAGGTGAGCGCGGGTCTCTTCCTCCGGGCGCAGGGCGTTTTCGTTGGCCCAGATGATTTCCGGGATGGTCATGTTCTCGCGCTCGCACATCGCCAGCAGTTCTTCGGCGTTGTCGAAGTCATACGGGACGGGCTTGACCTCTCCGGACTCCTTGCCGAAGTGCTCTTCGTCGGTGATGAAGCCGCCGCCGATGGAGTAGTAGGTCTTGCTCAGGATGTGGCGGTTGCCGATGAAGGCGGTGATCGTCATGCCGTTCTCGTGCAGCGGCAGGGAATCGCGGCTGAATACGACGCCGTTGTCCTTGGTGAAGGCGACGGTGTGGCGGCCGTTGGCAATCGGCAGCTGCTCGGTCTCAGCAACCTTCTCCAGGAAGATGGGGTACTCGTCGATGTCGACGGTCTCCGGCTGGAAGCCGGCCAGGCCGAGGGTAACGGCGCTGTCGGTGGCGTGGCCCTTGCCCGTCAGGGACAGGGAGCCGTAGAGCTTCACGCGAATCTCGGTGACCTTCTCCATGCTGCCCTGAGCGTCGAGCTCATCGATGAAAGCCAGTCCGGCCTTCATGGGGCCCAGGGTGTGTGAGCTTGAGGGGCCGATGCCAATCTTGAACATGTCCATAACGCTTACGTACATTGTTCTCTCCTTTTCGAAGTTTCGAAGTGTGTGAACCAGTAGTTGTTAGAACAGCTGGAAGATGTTGTAGAAGATGGTGCCGAAGGCGATGATGCCGATGCCCAGCGTGAAGTAGTTGGACAGGAAGTTGCCGCGGAACTTGGCCAGGGCCGGGACCTTCATGATGGCGTACATCGGCATGATGAACAGGATGATGGCGATGGTCGGGCCACACATGGTCTCAATCATGCCCAGGATGGAGGGGTCGGCCCAAGCGACGAGCCAGGAGGAGATGAGCATGAAGGCGAGGGTGCCCAGGGCCAGTGCGTGGTTGCGCTCCAGCTTGCCCTTGGAGGACTTGACGAGGATGCCCTCGAAGCCTTCGGCGGCGCCCAGGTAGTGGCCCAGGAAGGACTTGGCAACAGCAATCATGGCGACAATCGGGGCGACCCACTGGATAACCGGCTCATCGAAGTGGTTGGCCAGGTAGGACAGGATGGTGATGTTCTGCTCCTTGGCGGCGGCCAGGTCGGCCGGGCTCAGGGACAGGGCGGTGGAGATGATGAAGAACATAACCACGATGACCATCAGGGACTCAGCGGCCAGCAGGATGTGGCTGACCTTCTTGTCGACCCACTGGTTGCCATAAGCCTGGCGGCGGTCAACGGCGAAGGAGGAGATGATCGGAGAGTGGTTGAAGGAGAAGACCACAACCGGAATCAGCAGCAGCAGGGTCAAAGCGATGCCCTGACCGGAGGCCTCAGCAGCAACCTTCGGGTCGAAGGTGGAGAAGAGAGCACCGTTCCACTTCGGGATGAGGTAGAGGGACAGGCCGACCAGAACCGCGATAAAGGGGAAGACCAGGACAGACATGACGCTGACCACGACCTTCTGGCCGAAGCTGACGATGGCGATGAGGCCGCCGACCAGAATCAGAGACATGATCCAGCGTGGCCATGGCTCAATGTCCAACTGGTTGACCAGGAAGGAGTTGACCGTGTTGGTGATGGTCACCGAGTACACTAGGAGGATGGGGTACACGGACAGGAAGTAGAGGACGGTCATCACCGCGCCGGCCTTCTTGCCGAAGTGCTCCTCGACTACGACCGTGAGGTCGCCTTCCGGGTCGGAGCCGGAGAGGACGAAGCGGGCGAGGCCGCGGTGTGCCCAGTAGGCCATCGGCAAAGCGATGATGGCCATGACGATGATGGGGATGATACCGCCGATGCCGGCGTTGATGGGCAGGAAGAGAACGCCCGCACCGATGGCGGTGCCGAAGAGGCTCAGGGTCCAGACGGTGTCGGACTTATTCCACTTCGGGAAGGTTGCCGGTGAACCGGCCTGCGCGGATTGCGGAGCCTGTGATGAAGGCTGCTCGATGGTGTTAGACATGGGAAATCATACTTTCCTAGCCCGACTAGCGGGCTATGTACCCTTCTCGGCCAACCCCTCGGGAGGAATCTTGCCGAGTATGCGGATTCGGAACCTCTCAGCTCCGAAAATAACTTTTTATCGCGATAACTAAATCTTAGCTTGCAGCCACCACAAAACGCCAACTTGAGTGGCCTATTTCACTGTCTCGCAATTTGAGAATGCGCTGGTTAGAGCATTTTATAAACCGGGCCGTTGATAGATATCCTCCTATCCATTCCATCGGCTAGGACTGATAATTCTTTATCAAACATGACCAGTGGCCTTTCGCCTTAAGAAACTTTTGTGCAAATCTTCCCCCGACCAGCACATACTCCCCGCGCACAAGAAAGCCCCTGCGGCTAAAGCGTTCACGCTTCGGCGGCAGGGGCGGAAACTCTTAGGGCTAATCCACAACCGGCACGGGATTGCCGTCGGCGAGAAACCACGCCACGTGCGGCGGGTTATCGATGGCCCACTCCTGGCGGCGGGCGGCTACGGCGGTGCGAATTTCCTCCTCGTCGAAGCCGCCGTCGCGCAGGTATTGCACGAAACCGTTGGGGCCCGGGTCCTTAATCCACAACCACACGAAGTCCAGCAGCGAATCATCCGCTAGCGCAGACTCGAGGCCCTCCGGGATGAAGGCGCGCTCGGCGCGCACGCGCGACGCCAGATCCTGGTCGAAGAAGTCGTAGAGGTAGTCCATCGCGTCCGCAAGCTCCGCGTAGGTATAGGCGTCCATGCCGTAAGCCTAGCGATGATCGGAGACCAGGACCATGCGGTCGACCTCCGCGAGCACTTCGTCCACCAGGGCGGGGTTTAGGCCGGACTCGCGGCGCATCTGGATGAGCTCCGCCTGCGCTGCCGTATAGGCGATGCGGCGGGTCTCCAACGCCTGCGCACGGACCTTGGCCATGCGCGCCAGCCGCGCCTCTGTTTCCGGGGTGCGCTCGTGGTCGGGGCCAAAGACGTTGTCGAACCAAGCGTCCACGCTGGCCGCCGCCTCCGGGTCCGACTCCTTAAAGCTAGTGCGCACCGCCGTCATCGCCGCCTTGCGGGCACGGGTGGTAATAATGCTGCGCATCTTATCCGCCGCCGCCTCCGCCGTGGACGCCAGATCCAGCCGCTTCATCAGCCACGGCAGGCCCAAGCCGGGCAACACCATCGTCATCAACAGCACGGTCAGGGCGATGACCGCCAGCTCATGGTGGAACGGGAATGCGCCGGCCGGCACGGCGAGCACCAGCGCCAGGGTGACCAACCCGCGCATGCCCGACCACGTCATCAGCAGCACCTCCTGCAGGCGCAGCGGGGCCACGCGCGTGCGCCGCGAGCGACGGTTGATGCGGTAATACATATACATCCACGCCCCGCGCACCGCGAAGAGGACCAGCGACAGCACGACGCCCACCATGACCGAGTGCCACAGGTCCGCGCCCACCTCGTCGATGGCCGTATTGACGGTCAGGCCAATGAGGCCGAAGGCCACGCCCGTAAACAGCATCTCCACCGTCTCCCAGAAGGAATGACCGGAGAGGCGATCCTCGGCCTCGATGGCCGCGCGCGAATGCAGCTCGATGGCTGCGACCACCACCGCGATGACGCCGGAGGCGCGCACCTCCTCCGCCAGCAGGTAGGTGGCGAAAGGAATCACCCAGGTCAGGGCGTTGCGGTAGGTGGACTCCTCCACCCGCCCCATGAACCAGGCCGCCAGCCTGCCGATGACGTAGCCCAGCACCACGGCCACCCCCGCGTTATAGGCGAACTCGATGACCCCCTTGCCAAAGGAGAGATCATCGCCCAGCGTCACCGCATACAGCGCCAGGTGGAAGGCCACGATGGAGGCGGCATCGTTAAACAGCCCCTCCGTCTGCAGGGTGGAGATGATGCGCCGCGGGATGCCGGCCGGCTCCGCGACGGCCTCCACCGCCACCGGATCCGGCGGCGCGGTAGCCGCCCCGATGAGGATGGCGCCGGCCATGCCGATGCCCGGCAGCAGTGCGTAGGCCGTAAAACCCACCGCCAGCGTGGTCACCACCACCAGGCCCACCGACAGCAGGGCGATGGTCAGCCACTGCTCCCGGATGACTCCCCAGGACGTCCGCCGCGCCAGCGTCCACAGCAGCGGCGGCAGGAAGATGGGCAGGATGAGGTCGGCGGGGATGTCGAAATCCGGCATGCCGGGGATGAAGATGACGCACGTGGTCAACAGGGTCAGCAGCGCCGGCCAGGGCAGGCCCACCCGGTCACCTACCGCCGCGACTACCACCGTGAGCAGCATCAGCCCGATGAGGACGAGCAGAATCTCCATGTCTTTTTCAAGGCCCTTCTTCAGTTATCGCGCGCCGGATCCGCCGCGCTTGTACTCGGATAGCCTAAGTTTAGACCCGCCCGCTGGCAGCTAGCCCGAAAAATCCCACACGATCGCTTCCGTTCCCACCTGATCCGGCTGGAATTTCTCTAGCAGCTCCCCCGCCGAGTGCGCCTCGATGCCCAAGGTGCCCGCCAGCTGGGCCACCACGTCGGATACCGAGCAGGTCTCCAACATCTGGCGCAGCGTGACCGCCCCGTCCCGCTTGGCCAGGCGCTTTCCCTCCGCGTTGAGCACCAGCGGCACGTGGACGTATTCGGGTGGGGTCTCCCCCAGCAGGCTGGCCAGGTACGCCTGCCGCGGCGCCGACGCCAGCAGATCATCGCCGCGGACCACCTGGTCCACCCCCTGGAAGGCGTCGTCGACCACGACTGCCAGGTTATAGGCCCAGTCCTGCCCCTGGTTGGCGTTGCCGCCGCGGCGCAGGATGAAGTCATCGACCTCGCCGGTGTAGTCCCCGTGGAGCAGATCATGGACGGTGAAGCTGTCGGCATCGGCCCGCAGACGCAGCGCGGGCACCCGGCCGGCGGCGGCGAGTTCGGCGCGCTTGGCCGCGCGGGCGGCATCGGAAAGCTCCCGGCACGTGCCCGGATACTGGCCCGGCACCGCGTGCGGGGCGCGGGCGGCCTCCTGGATATCCTTGCGCGAGCAGTAGCACTCGTAGTGCGGCAGGAGCTCCAAGGCCTGCGCGTAGGCGTCGAAGCGATCCGACTGGTAGAGGGTCTCGTCCCAGTCCAGGCCCAGCGTGGCCAAGTCCTCGAGCTGGCGCTGCGCCGACTCCGCCGAGGAGCGCTGCGTGTCGATGTCCTCGACCCGCATCACAAACCGCCGGCCCGAATGCCGGGCATAAAGCCACGCCAACAGCGCGGTGCGCAGGTTCCCATAATGCAGGTCCCCGGAGGGGCTCGGGGCGTATCTACCGGCAGCAGTCATGCGGGGGATTCTACCCGCGGATTCGGATAAACCCCCCGGGTCTGCCAAAGTAGGAAGCTATGACAACTCAATCGGCAACCGCAACCACGAATTCTCGTGGCGAGAGCATCCGATTCATCCCGGTACATTCCACTTTGTACCCGTGGCTGGTCACGGTGTTCGTCGTCACTTTCTTGATCTCCAACATCACCGCCACGAAGGGCGTCCAGCTCGGCCCGCTCATCACCGACGGCGCCTTCTTCCTCTTCCCGCTGGCCTATATCGTCGGCGACGTCCTCTCCGAATGCTACGGATTCAAATCCACCCGGCGCGCCGTCTACATCGGCTTTGCCATGGCCGTGCTGGCCGCCATCTGCTTCTACGTGGCCATCTGGCTGCCGGCGGCGGACTTCTACGAGGGACAGGAGGCCTTCGCCGCGACCCTGGGGCTCATGCCGCAGATCCTGGTCGCCTCCCTGGCCGGCTACCTGGTGGGCCAGCTGCTCAACTCGTGGACGCTGACCCGGATGAAAAACCGCAGCGGCGAGCGCGGCCTCATCGCCCGCCTCCTGGCGTCCACCGTCGTGGGCGAGCTGGGCGATACCGTCCTGTTTTGCATCATCGCCGCCCCCGTCATCGGCATCGATACCTTCGGGGCGTTCCTCAACTACGTCATCGTGGGCTTCGTGTGGAAGACCCTCATCGAGGTCGTCCTGCTGCCCGTGACCACGCAGGTCATCAAGTGGGTCAAGTCCCGCGAGGACTACCGTCCCGTGGAGGCCTAGCCTCGTTCACACCCAGCAACCTGTGGATAACTCGGCGCCTAGCCGCCCCGTGCGCACCACCTGTCACAGCCGGCGGGGCCACGTGATAGTTATCCACAGCCCGCGCCCTCGGGGTCTTCCCCCGGGGGCATTTTTCATGCAGGCTAGCGGCTATGAACAAATTACTACCTGTCATCCAGCACTCAGACCATCTAATCGATCTACGCCGCCTGGCCTCCAATAGCCACGAACTCCGACAAATGCTGGCGGACCGTTCACTACACCGAATTAGCAATCAGCACGCCATTGCTTCTCAGTACTGGCAGCAACTTCGCCCCTTCGAACGCTCCGCGCTCCAGGTCTTGTGCATCGGCCGCGAGCTGCGCAGCGGGTGCTTAATTGGGAGGTCGGCGGCCGTTCTCCACGGTCTTTGGACGCTCCCGAGTGCCGCGCCCGTCGAGGTCACACTCGGCAACGGACACCGCCGGCCGCGCAAAGACTGGCCAGACGGAGTTCACTATTACAAACAGCACCTGCCCGCCGACGCCATCGTAGAGATCTGCGGGGTGCGCATAACAAAACCGGCGATGACCTGCGTGGATATTGCCAAGCGTTGGGGCTTTTCACACGGACTTGCTGCCATGGACTCCTACCTGGCCCGCGGCGGCCATGCTTCCTCACTCGAATTAGAGACCCGCCGCGCCGTGCGTTCGCGAGGAATTGCTCACGCCCGACAGGCTCTGCGCTGGGCTCACTCGGCAGTGGAATCCCCTTATGAGTCGTTCTTCCGCGCCTACCTCATAGAATCCCTTCCGCATCTGCGCTGGGAGGCACAATCCCAGATAGGACACTACCGGGCAGACTTCTTGATCGAAGGCCGCCTCATTGTGGAGATCGACGGCGCGATCAAGTACCAAGAACGGCCTGCCGAGGCTATCCGAGCCGAACGCCAACGCGAGAAGTGGCTGCTCCAGCAGGGGTACACCGTGGTGCGCTTCTCGCCCCAGGAGCTCAACCAGAACCCGCAGCGGTGCCTCGATGCTGTCCTAAGGCTGCTCGGGATGAACTAGTAGCCCATCCGCACCCACTGACGAAGGGGTACCACCAAAGGGATACTACGAATGGGGTACCAGTAAAGGGGTATCAAGCGAGTAGCGCCAAACACGGCTCTCGGACGATACCCCTTTCATGGTCCCCCTTTAGGCAAGAGGCGAGGAACCCCGCCCGCCTAACGCTTGGACGCGTAGTAGCGCCCCATGAACTCGTCGCGGTAGGCCTCGTAGTAGCCGCCATCGATGGCGGCGCGGATGTTGTCGACCAGGCGGACCATGAACGACACATTGTGGATGGTGCACAGCGTGCCGGCCAGGAACTCGTGGGCCTTGAGCAGGTGGTGGATGTACGCGCGCGAGTAGTTCTCGGAGACGTAGCCGCCGAACTCCTCATCGATGCCCGCGAAGTCCCGCTTGAAGCGCGCATTGGTCAGGTTCAGCCGCCCGTCCAGGGTGTAGACGCCGCCGCGGCGGGCCAGGCGGGTCGGCGCCACGCAGTCGAAGGTATCCGCGCCGGCCTCGACCGCGGTAAAGAGGTCATCGGGCTCAGAGATGCCCAGCAGGTGGCGGGGCATCTCGTCGGGCAGCTCGTCGCAGACCCAGCCCACGATGGTGCCCAGGTTCTCCTTCTCCAGCGCGCCGCCGATGCCAAACCCGCCGAAGCCGCGGCCGCCGTTGTCCCACGCCTGCCGGGACATCTCCACCAGCCCGCGGGTGGCCTGCCGGCGCAGATCCTCGTACTGGGCTCCCTGGACCACGCCCCACAAGGACTGGCGCGGCTTGTCTGCGCGCTGGGCGGTTAGGCGCGCATGTTCGTCGATACACCGCTGAGCCCACCGGTGCGTGCGCGCGACGGACTCCTCCTGGTACTGGCGGGAGTCAATGAGCGTGGTCAGCTCGTCGAAAGCGAACATGATGTCCGCACCCAGGCCGTGCTGGATCTGCATGGACTTCTCCGGGGTAAACCGGTGCTTGGAGCCGTCGATGACCGACTTGAAGTCCACGCCTTCCTCGTCCACCTGCGCGTAGCGCTCCTTCTTGGCGGCGCGGATGTCGCCCTCCGTAAGATCAGCGACGTCCATGGCCAGGACCTTCTTGAAGCCAACGCCCAAGGACATGACCTGAAATCCGCCGGAGTCGGTGTAGGTGGGCCCGTGCCAGTTCTCGAAGCGGGCCACGCCGCCGGCCTCGTCCACGATGTCGTGGCCGGGCTGCAGGTAGAGGTGGTACGCGTTGGACAAGATGGCCTGCGCGCCGGTTTCCCGGATCTGCTCCGGGGTCAGCGTCTTGACCGTGGCCTTGGTGGCCACGGGGATAAACGCCGGGGTCTGGATGTCCCCGTGCGGGGTATGGATGGTGCCGGTGCGCCCGTGCTTGCCGGGCGTTGAGTCAGCATGGAGCTTGGTGCGTACCTCGAAGGAAAGGTCGGTATCCATCAGGGGCGCGGGGTGCGCGGGCTTGTCAGTCATACGCCCCATGTTAGTTGCTTGCGCCCGCGTGACGGGCCTCCCACTCCTCCTCCAGGGCGGTGCCCTCGATGTCGACGGTGGGCAGCAGCTTGTCTAACCACTTCGGCATCCACCAGGTGGCCTGCCCCATGAGGAACATGGTGGCCGGCACGAGTGCCATGCGGACGAAGAAGGCATCGAAAAGCACACCGAAGGCCAGGGCGAAGCCGAAGATCTGGATGAACGGCAGCGGCTGGTTAATAAACGCCACGAAGACCGAGATCATGATGATCGCGGCGGCCGTGACCACGCGGGCTCCCTGCGTAAAGCCGGCGATGGTCGCCTCGTCCACCGGGTTGTACTTGGTGCCGGTGCCGTGTGGGTGGCGGGAGAAATGCTCGCGCATGCGGGTGACCAGGAAGACCTGGTAGTCCATGGCCAGGCCGAAGGTCACGCCGATGAGGAAGATCGGCATGAAGGAAATCAGCGGGCCCGGCGCGGGGACGAGGTCCATGAACCCCTCCTGCCAGACCAGGACGGTCACACCGAAGGCCGCGCCGACCGACAACAGGAAGCCCAGGCCGGCGATGACGGGTACCAGCACGGAGCGGAAGACCAGCAGCAGCAAGACGATGGCCAGGCCGACCACGATGGTCAGGTACGGGCCCATGGCCTGCTCGAGACGCTCGGTGATGTCGAGCTGCACGGCCGTCAGGCCCGTCATGCCCACCTCGGCGCCGGTGGCGTCCTGGATCTCGGCGTTGGCGGAGCGCAGGGCGCTGGCGGTGCCGACGGTGGCGGCATCGGTGGGCGCGGTCTCCGGGGTGACCATGATCTGGGCGGCGGTCATGTCCCCGTTGACGCCCACGAGCTGGGCGTGCTTGACGCCGCCTACCTGCTTGAGCTGCTGGGTGGCGTAGAGGAAGGAGGCGAAGGTGGCCTTCTGCTGGGTGTCGTCGCCCTCCTGGCCGGAGATGAGCGGCTGCAGGGCGCCGGCCTCTGGGTTAGCGTCCTGGCCGTCGACGATGACCAGGAAGGGGCCGTTGACGCCCGGGCCGAAGCCCTCGGAGAGCAGATCGGCGGCCTTGCGCTGCGTGGTGTCCGGGTTGGAGGTGGTATCCGCCGGCAGGGCCAGCTGCATGTTGAGCACCGGGTAGCTCATTGCGCCGAGCGAGATGACCACGGCGGCCATGACCACGGCCGGGAACTTCTGCACCAGGCGCACCCAGCGGTTGCCCATGGTGGAGCTGCGACGGACCTTGCCCTTGCGGGTGGGGTTGCCGGCCACGCCGGGGATGCGCCCGGCAAATGCCTTGTCGCCGGCCACGCCGAGCAGGGCGGGCACGAGGGTCAGCGCGACGGCCACGGCCATGGCCACGGTGCCGGCGGCGGCCAGGCCCATGGCGCTCAAGAATCCGATGTTGGCGATAAGCAGGGCGAATAGCGCCACGAAGACGGTGGTGCCGGCGAAGACCACGGAGGACCCGGCGGTGCCCACCGCCATGCCGGCGGCATCAGGCCCGTCCATACGGGCGCGCTCCTGCCGGTAGCGGGACATGATAAACAGTGCGTAGTCGATGCCCACGGCCAGGCCAATCATGATGGCCAGCACCGGGGTCAGATCGTTGAGCTCGACCCAGTGGGTGGCGATCATGACGCCGAGTGCGCCCAGGCCCACGCCCACCACGGCGGAGACCAGCGGCATGCCGGAGGCCACCAGGGAGCCGAAGGTGAAGATGAGTACTAGGAAGGCCACAGCCAGGCCGATGATTTCGGAGGTGGAGTTGACCGTGATGGCATCGCCAAAGCCGGCGCCGCCCGCCTCGACCTGCAGGCCGGCTGCGCGGCCGATCTCCATGGCCTCCGTGACGACGTCCTTATCCGCCTGCTCCACGGAGTAGGGGCTATCGGCGTCGAAGTCAAAAGAGGTATAGGCAATGGTGCCGTCCTCGCTGACCATGGCCAGGTTATCGGCGTCCTCGCGCGCGGTCTCCTCCGGCAGGCCCATCGACGTAAACTGCTCGATGACCTGCGCCTGCAGCGCCGGGGAGACCTCCAGCGGGTTGCCCCACCGCTGCTGGCTGCCCAGCGGGATGTCCAGGTTGTCGGCGATGTGGTCCACCACAGACTGCACGGCGGCGGCGTTGTCCGGATCGCTGAGCTTCTCCCCCTCCGGGGCCTTAAACACCAGGTTGACGGACGGCGCGTTGGCGGGGTTGCCGTTTTCGGGGAAGAGCTCCATGGCCCGGTGGGTAGCATCGATGGCCGGGGTGCCGGCAATCGAGTACTCCGAGGTCATCGGCTTCATCAGCGCCAGCGCGGCGGCGACAGTGCCCACCAGGATGACCAGCCAGGCGATGATGACCTTCCACTTATGCAGGAATGAAAAGCGGCCCAGTCGGTATAGGAGCTTTGCCACGGGGTGTCCTCTCTGATGCGGGAAGTCTCAGACGCCCCAGTCTAACCCAGCCGGGCTGAGGCCTTGTGTCTGGACAGAAAAGTCCCCACCCCGCAGGTGCGGGATGGGGACTGTGGCGGTGGCGGCGGGATTTGAACCCGCGGTTGGGGGTTGCCCAACATTCGCTTTCGAGGCGAACACCTTCGGCCGCTCGGACACGCCACCGCTAAACAGCTTAAAGCAGTGGGTGGCGCACGACAAAATTAGTCGTTCTTGAGCTTGCCGATGACCTCGTTGGCCTTGTCCTTTACGCCGTCAACGGCGTCGGAGACCTTCTGCTTGGCGTCAGACACGACCTGATCGGCCTTGCCCTCATCCTCCAATTCCTTATTGTCGGTGGCCTCACCAATCTTTTCCTTGGCGGAACCGAGTACTTCGTCCTTCTTGTTTTCAAAATCGCTCATGCACACCACTGTAGACACATTTGCCGCCCCATGTATTACAGAGCAATAACGATTCCCTCCCGCCGCCGGCGCCTGAGACTAGCTGGGACTAGCGCAGCCCGCCGAAGAACTCCTGCAGCAGACCCGCGCACTCGGCCTCGAGCACGCCGCCGCGCACCTGCGGCACGTGCAGGGCACCCGGCGCCCGCGGGACCTCCACCAGCGAGCCACACGCCCCCGTGCGCGGCTCGAAGGCGCCAAAGACAATGCTGCCGATGCGCGCGCCTACCGCCGCACCCGCGCACATCGCGCACGGCTCTAAGGTGACCACCAGCTCGCAGCCTCCCAGCCGCCAGCCGTCGCCGAAGGGGCCCACCGCCGCGCGGATGGCCTCAACTTCGGCGTGGGCGGTGGGATCTTGGGCGAACTCGCGCCGGTTGACCCCGCAGGCCAGCTCGCGGCCGTCCGGATCAAAAAGGACCGCGCCCACCGGGACATCGCCAGGCGGGGTGGTCGCGGCCACCTCGAGGGCGCGGCGCATGCGCTGCCGTGCGCGGGCCAGCCCGGCCGCAGCAGGCAGGGCGCTAGAGCTCACTTGCCTCTTCCAGGACCTCTTCGAGCTCATCGCCAAACCCGAGCTCGCCGGCAATGCGCAGGAGCATGTCCGAGGGGTCGTCGTCCTCGTTGTCCACGTAGGCCGCCAGCTGATCCTCGCTCAGGCCGAGGTCGGCCAGGATATCGAAGTCGCCGTCCGCGTAGGGCTCGGCGTAGCCTTCCTCATCGGCCTCGGGGAAGTCCAGGTCATTGAGATCGAGCCAAGCCTCCGCGTACTCGTCCTCCAAGGCGTAGCCAGCGTCGGAGATAAACATGCGAGTGCCCCCGGGGCCCGGGCGCAGGATGACGAAGTAGGACTCCTCCACGCACAGCAGCCCGAAGGCCGCGCCTTCGCTGCGCAGGCCCCGGACGGCATCGATAGCGTGGGTGACCTGCTCGAAGTCGTCCTCAAAGGGGCGGACTACCCAGGTGCCGCCGTCGCGGCTGACGGTGACCGCGAAAGACAGCAAATCTTCTTGACTCATACCTCGTCAGTTTAGGCGGGGTGTGTCACAATTGTCATGTGAATCCCTTTACCGTCTCTCGCCCCGTATGCATCGTCGGCCTGGGCCTCATCGGCGGCTCCCTGCTGCGCGACCTGGCTGCCCTAGGCCACGATGTCTTCGGCTATAACCATTCCACCTCCGGCGCCCGGCGCGCCGCCAAGCAGGGCTTTGACGTCACCAATGATCTGCCCGCCATCCTCGCCCGCGCGGAGGAGGCCGGCGCGCTCATCGTCGTCGCCGTACCGTTTGGCGCGGTGGCCGAGGTCCTCGACGCCATCGTGGAACACGCACCCACCTGCGGGGTTACCGATGTCGTCTCCGTTAAGGCGCAGGTTTATCAATTAGTCCAGGAGCGCGGGATGGCCGCTCGCTTTGTGGGCAGCCACCCCATGGCGGGCACCTCGCAGTCCGGCTGGGACAACTCGCAGCAGGGCCTGTTTGCCCGCGCCGCGTGGGCGGTGACCTATGACTACGCGGTAGAGGTAGACAAACCAGAGCAGTCCTGGGTGGAACTGTTTAGCGATGTCGTCCGCATGATCTGCATGGTCAAGGCCGAAGCCATGCCGGTGCGCGTGGCCGCCCACGACGAGGCCGTGGCGCGCGTGTCCCACCTGCCGCACGTGGTGGCCGAAGCCCTGGCCCTGGTGGGCGACAACGGCGGCATCCTGGCCCAGTCCCTGGCCGCCGGCTCCTTCAAGGACGCCACCCGCGTGGCCGGCACCCGCGCCGAGCTCGTCCGCGCGATGTGTGAGACCAATGCCCCGGCCGTGGTCACCGCGCTGGATGAGTTCATCGACGTCCTGCAGCAGGCCCGCGCGGGCCTGGCCGCGGAGCAACCCACGATGGCTGAGCTTGCCGATGCCGGCTTTGCCGCCCGCACCCGCCTCGAGGCCCGCTCCGCCGCCGCACGCAAGGAGTCGGTCAGCCCGGTGCACATCTCTTCCCGCCCCGTGCTGCGCCTGCATCCGGGCGCGCGCAACTGGGTCTCGCAGCTGCGCCAGGCCGAGTCCATGGGCGGGCGCATCGAGATCTTCTAGGCCTGCTCGGCTGGCCCCGCTCGGCCCGGCTGGCGACCAGCCAGCCCCTAGTCGCGGAAGTTCTGGTCGCGCTTCTTGCGCGCCCCGTAGAGCTTGTCCTCGCGCCCGATGAGCGGCACCACGGCCAGCCCCAGCGCGATGCCCAGCGGCAGCCACCACCACTGCTGCGCCGCCAGCGCCATGACCAGGCCCAAAATCAGGCCGGCGATGAGTCCGGGGTCCACTTCTTCATAGCGCTCCTTCTGCTGTAGCGTTCTGCGTGGGAGTATAGCCGCAGCACTGCGGCAGGCGACGAGGTCCAATGCCCCTGCGGTCAACACTGCACACTGAGTCAGCCTGGCCTAAGAGGATCTGGCTGATATAGCCCGTTCAGCAGCGGGCGCATCAAATCGGGGGAGGCTTGGGTGAACAGCTCTTCGAGATAGACAGTTGGATCGATATGATCAGGGCAGCTGTCATCGTGGGTTACTTCCTTTTGAGGATAAGTAAGCGTTGATTCGAAAGGTACCCGCGATGGTCGCCTTCAAACGCACCAGCACGGCGCTTCACTCGGGTAACAGGTACACCACGCTGGCGGACCAACCCTCTACG
>CAVFKS010000040.1:0-17292 GCA_963623015.1 Clostridia bacterium | reverse complement strand
CGATTCGCGGATTACTTGTAAACCAAGCCCCGCACACAAACAAACGGACACTCTCGAACTGTGGAATATGCCTTATCTCAAGCAAATAAGCCCGTTATTGCTGCAGGTGGTATTGCGACAGCAGAAGAAGCGCTCGCACTCCTTCGCCGGGGTGCGTGGGCCATACAGGTGGGGACCCATTTTCTTCTCGCGGATGAGGCGGGGACGAAGCAAACCCACAAGATTGCTCTGAAAGAGTTACGCGGTCGTCCGACCACCCTTACTAAAGCGTTCACCGGGAAACCGGCCCGCACTATCGCCAATGCTTTTACTGAAAAGTACTCCCAGTCCGCTCCGTCGATGTATCCGGAACTTCACCATTTGACGTCAGAATTAAGAGCAAATGCTAATTGCACTGGCGATGCGGAAAGCCTTAACCTTTGGGCGGGAGTGAACTACGGGTGCGCCCATTCGGCACCCGCGGCCGATATTGTTGATGAGCTGACCCCATATTCTACTTCTCTGGGTGTCGGCCGTGCCGTTCCTCTGGCTGCCCAGGTAGCTGTCGTGGGCGGTGGGCCGAGAGGGCTGGCGGTCGTCGAAAGAAACCTGGACCGGTTGGCGCACAGTAGAGGTCGGGAAGAAACGCCCGCACTGGTTTGGTTCGATGATTCACCCTTCGGATCCGGCAAGGTGTGGAATCCTTATCAGGCCCCTGCTCTACTCATGAATACTGTGGCGTCTCAGCTCAGTGGTTTTCCTGATTCCAGCGCCGGTATCGCGGGGGAGAGATATCTCGAGGGGACCGCATTTTACGAATGGCTGAAATCTGAGAAAGCCAGTGCCTTCCTGCGCTCAGATCCTGTCCTTTTGGAAGAGGCACTGCAAACGGGTCCAGACACCTATACATCCAGGGCTCTCTATGGGGCTTATCTTCATTGGGTTGCTTCTCAGATAGTCGATGCTTATCGGGATAAAGTCGACATTTACTTAGTGCCCACGCGAGTGCTCTCTATCATCGATCAAGAGGGGAAACACGCTCTCATGGACTCTGATGGGCGAACTGTAGTGGTCAAAAATGTTGTGTTGGCAGTGGGGCATATCCCTCAGCAAATGTCTGAGAGTGAGCTAGAAGAGACTGATGTGCGGTCCTGGTAGGGCACCCTCCGGTTCGCAGCCCGAATTAGGTGCACATACAGGTCTGCACCATGGAATTCGGCCAGCTTGCCTTCACGGCTTCTGGCAGGCCTTTGAACCCGTCGCAGCACACGATGAACACGTCGTGGACACCGCGGTTGGCCAAATACGCGCACACCGATCCCCACAATGCAGCTCCTTCATTGTCCGCGGACTTGACCAACAGACAATCTCAAATAGACCCTTGTTTTAAAAATGGAGGTGAATTAGGATTATGCGTGCCTTTAACTTCCGTAAACCCATTCAGGAGTCTCTTATGCGTACTACGCCCTTCCGTCCCCTTATTGCCGTCGCCATGGCGGTGCTCGCGTTTTCCGCAGCTGGAATGGGGGCAGCCACAGCTTATGCGGTACCCGCTCCGAGCATCACCACCCAGGTAGCTTTCGATCAATCCGGCAATGAGCGGTCCGCTGTTCCCACCGAAAACGGACTCAAACTGAACATCGATTCAGGCGATTCCGTGGATATCGCCAACAATGTGGCGACGTGGAGGGACCAAACGGGTAACATCATCGCTTCCATTGACCTTGATAATAAGGACAATGAGAACGTCGTGTTTCGTTACGACGAGGCAGCACAGATGATCGTTGCCGAGACGGCAGCTCACGGTGGTGTCATGAGAGCCGCATGCATGCCGAAGTGGGTTGCATGGGCCTTCAACATTACCTGGGGAGCACTGGTATGTGTTCCTGCGTCGGCAGCGGCCAGCGGCATTGCCACGCCCATCGTGGGGATTGTCACCGCCTCAGCCTGCGAGGCTGCGGGGGGCGCGATGATCACCTCCGTTTCCTGCTAGTCGAAAAGGATTGGCACCTAATGAAAAAACTTTCGACACTAAACCACGTGTACAGCGCACTAGTTGCGGTGGCCATCATTGTGGTAGCAATTCCGTTCAACCCGGATATCCCGTGGGGCGCATGGGCAGGAGCGTTTTTACTTCTGTTTTTCGCGGCCGAGCTTGTCTCATTGTTCATCAAAAATGGAGAGTCAGAAGGGGAAGGGAAGAAGACGCAGGCGGTTCTCTACTTTTCCGGTGCAGCCGCACTCATTCTTATCCTTGTGCTCGTGAAATTTTTCGTTTAACAGAAAGCGGGAAATTAACGCTGAGCAGCTTTCGTTGCCCGGCGTTAATTTATCTTCAAGTGTTCCCGTCCCCCACCACTTTTTCATGCGCTTTTGCCATTGCTGCACGAGTGCTACCGTGCTCGCGCGAAAGACGAAGCCTTGCGCACCGCCAACCTAGAAGCCTGCGTGCCGGCCGTGGTGACCCGGGCGATGCATGCGTGCTCTGTGGTGCGAGAACCTCTGAGGGGGCAGGGGCGGGGAGAGGTAAGAGTCGCAAGGAGCGCCCGTCCACCGCGCAGTGCAGTGGACGGGCGCATCTGACAGGGTTGGCCTAGAGGCCGAAATAGTCACGCAGGTCGGCCGCGATGAGCGGCAGGCGCTGCGGGTCGGGGGACTCCAGGTAGCACTTGAGCTTCGGCTCGGTGCCGGACGGGCGGACGATGACGCGGTCATCGTCGGCGGTGAAGAACTTCGAGCCCTGGGCGAACTTCTCCACGCGCGCGATGGGGGAGCCGGCCAGCTGCGTGGGCGGGTCCTGCTCGACCTTCTCCATGCCCTGGGCAATCAGGGAAAGGTCGTCGACGCGGAAGGTCAGCGGCTGGGTATACAGCGCGCCCACGGTGGCGTAGATCTTCTCCAGCTGATCCAGCAGGCTTAAGCCCGCGGCCTTGCACTCGGCGGCCAGGCAGGCCAGCACCACGGAGGTGGCGATGCCGTCCTTGTCGCGCACGCTGGCCGGGTCCGGGCAGAAACCGATGGCCTCCTCGTAGCCAAAAGCCAGGTCCGGGGTGCGCGCGATCCACTTAAAACCGGTCAGGGTCTCAGCGTGGTCTAAGCCATAATGCTTGGCGATGCGCCCCAGCAGGCGCGAGGAGACCAGCGAGTTGGCGAACGCGCCCTTGACCCCACGGCGGGCCAGGAAGTCGCCCAGCAGGGCGCCGGTCTCGTCGCCGGTGAGCTGGCGCCAGCCGCCGTCGGCTAGCGGCACGGCCGCGGCGCAGCGGTCGGCGTCCGGGTCGTAGGCGATGAGGATATCGGCGCCCATCTTGGCCGCATGCGCCTTGCCTAGGTCGAGCGCGCCCGGCTCCTCCGGGTTGGGGAAGGAGACAGTGGGAAAGTCCGGGTCCGGCTGGGCCTGTTCCGGCACCAGCGAGACCTCGAAGCCGCAGCGGCGCAGCAGCTCCTCGCCTATCGATGCCCCCACGCCGTGCATCGCGGTCAGCGCGATGGTCAGGGGCGCATGCTCCGGATCGTTGAGGCGCGCGGCGCGGTCGAGGTAGTCGGCGCGGGTGTCGACGGCCTCGATGCGGGAGGTGTCGCGGGCGATCTCGTCGGCCCACGGCGCGGCGGCGATGGCGGCGGCGATCTCGGCATCGGCAGGCGAGATGAGCTGCACGCCCTCGGCATCCCCGGTGGCCACGCGGCCGCCCAGGTAGACCTTGTAGCCGTTATCGGCCGGCGGGTTATGCGAGGCGGTGACCATGATGCCGGCGTCGGCCCCGCGCGCCTTGACAGTAAACGCGGTCAGCGGCGTGGGGTTCGCGGCCGGCAGCATGAGGGCGCGCCCGCCGGCGGCGGAGATGACCTCGGCGGCATCCTGCTGAAACTGCGCGGACCCGTGCCGGGCGTCGCAGCCGATGACGACCACGGGCTCGTCAACCTGCTGCTTGAGCCAGTTGATGAGGCCAAAGGTGGTGCGGATAACCACGGCGCGGTTCATGCGGGACTCGCCGGCGCCCACGGCGGCGCGCAGCCCGGCGGTGCCGAAGGCCAGCGGTCCAGCAAAGGCCTTCTCCAAGGCGGCGGTGTCGCCGGCCTCGACCCAGTCCAGGACCTGGCGCGCGGTCGCGGCGTCCGGGTCGTGGGCGGCCCACTGGCGGGCAAACTCCTCGAGGTTGTCGTGTGCTCCTAGGGTTGCAGACATGGCTTAGAGCTCCTCGAGGATCTTCCGGGAGGCCGACAGGCCCAGGCGGTTAGCGCCGGCGGCGACCATGGCCTGGGCATCGGCAGCGGTGCGGATGCCGCCGGAGGCCTTGACCCCCATGTCCGGGCCGACGGTGGCGCGCATGAGCTCCACGGCGTGGACGGACGCCCCGCCGGCCGGGTGGAAGCCCGTCGAGGTCTTGACGAAGTCCGCGCCGGCAGCCTGGGCGGCCTTGCATGCGCCGACGATGGTGGCATCGTCCAGCGCGGCGGACTCGATGATCACCTTGAGGACCAGGGTAGGGATGGCGTCGCGCACAGCCTGGATCTCGGCCTGGAGCTCCGCGAAGCGGCCCTCGATGGCCAGGGCGACATTGATGACCATGTCTACTTCCTCGGCGCCGTCCTGGGCGGCACGCGCGGCCTCGGCGGCCTTGATCTCGGGCTTGACGGCGCCGGAGGGGAAACCGACGACGGTGGCCACGTGCAGGCCCTCCGGGACCTCCAGGGGGAGGGCGGACGGCGACACGCACACCGAGTAGGTGCCCAGCTCCGCGGCCTCGGCAACGAGGTCAGCGAACTGCTGGCGGGTGGCCTCGGGCTTGAGCAGGGTGTGATCGATGAGGGAGGCGAGTTCTTGGCGGTTCATGAATTGTCCTTTCGGGTTTAGGCTGCGGCGGCTTCGGACTTGGCCATCTTGAGATCGGAGGCGACGTAGAGCACGACGCCAACCAGGGCGACGCCGGTGAGGATCCACAGCGCGGTGGTGTAGCCGGAGACGTCCAGGATCTTGGCTGTATAGGCGATGCCCAGCGGGATGGCGATGTTGATAGTCAGGTTGTAGAAGCCGATGGCGATGCCGGACTTGGCGGCGGTGATATTGCGCAGCGCGGTGTTGACCAGCGGGGCGTACATCAAGGCAAAGCCGGAGGCGAAGGCCACGATGGAGACGATGAGCACGGCGACGTGGGCCTGGACCAGCAGGGCGGCGACCAGGAGGGATCCGGCGATCATCGCCATGCCCGTGTAGATGGTGGCGCGCGAGCTGAGCACCTGGCCGATCTTGCCGGAGAAGATGCCGATGAGGATGGCGCAGACATAGCCCGGAACCATCAGGAGGGAGGCCTTGTCGAGGCTCATGCCGTGCAGCTCGTTGGCGGCAAACGGCAGCAGGAAGATGTAGCCCATCTGGGTCGAGTAGACGAAGAAGACCATGACGATGGTCCACACGTAGCGGCCGTTGGTGAAAAACTCCGGGCTGACCACGGGGCGGCCGGCCTTGTTGACGTGCACGGCAAAGGCGATGACGCCGACGATGGCCAGGGCCAGCCACCACCAGTTGAACGCCTGCATGAACATGGTCAAGGCGGTGGCGAACAAGGCGATGAAGAACAGTCCCAGGGCGTCGAGGTGGCCCTCGACGGCCTCGTCCTCAGGCACCATCTTGTAGATGGCGGGGATGGTCAGGATGAGGATGAGCGGGATGAGGAACATCGCCGTCCACGAGATATAGGTGGACACAAACCCAGACGTCAGGGCGCCGATAAGCAGGCCGGCCTGGAAGGCGGCGGTGGAAAAGCCCAGGTAGGTCTTCTGGTCCTCAGCACTCAAGTGCTTGGTGACGTAGATGACGTAGAGGGTCTCGGCGGCGGCCAGGCCGGTGGTCTGCACGAGGCGGCCGGTGAGCACGAGGCCCCAGGAATCGGAGCCAAAGAAGCCGATGAGCGAGCCCACCGCGACCAGCCCGACGCCGCTGAGCATGAGCTTGCGGATGGAGATCGAGTCGGCCAGGGCGGCGTAGACCACCGCGCCGATGCCGATGATGACGCCGGCGAGCGAGGCCTGCAGGGAAGCGGTGTTATCCGGGATGCCGAGGCCCTCGGCAATCGGCATGGTCATCGTCTTGAAGCCGTTGTCGATGACCAGGCAGAAGACGAAGGTGAACAGAAGAATGGGGACGGCGGCCTTGGGGTTGACGCCCCGGGCGGCGGTGGCGGAGGTATTGGTCATGTCGTCCTACTTCAGTCCGGCCAGCGGCAGGGCCAGCTGCATCATCTGGTGGAAGGCGGTCTGGCGGTCGTCGGAGGACAGGTGGGTGTCGTCGACCAAGTTGTCGGAGACCGTGAACAGGCCCAGCGCGTCCATGCCGGCTTCGGCGGCGGTGGCGTAGAGGGCGGCGGACTCCATCTCGACGCCGAGCACGCCCATGGCGGCCCAGCGCTCGTTGACGTCGTCGGCGTGGTTGTAGAAGATGTCGGAGGACAAGATGTTGCCCACGTGCAGGGTGGCGTCCTGCTTCTCGGCCTCGTCCACCAGTCCCTTGAGCAGCTTCCAGGACGCGGTCGGCGCCCAGGTGCCCGGCAGGTTGTACTGGGACAGGAAGTTGGAGTCGGTGGAGGCAGAAGCCGCGACGATGACGTCGTGCAGGTCGATGCCCGGCTGCATGGCGCCAATGGAGCCCACGCGGATGAGGTTCTTGACGCCGAAGCGGTGGATGAGTTCCCACGAGTAGATGCCAATCGACGGCATGCCCATGCCGGTGCCCATGACGGAGACCTCGGTGCCCTGGTAGGTGCCGGTGTAGCCCAGGATGTTGCGCACGGAGTTGAACTGGACGACGTCCTCGAGGAAGGTGTCCGCGACGAACTTGGCGCGCAGGGGATCGCCCGGCAGCAGGATGGTCTCGGCGATGGGGGCGCCTTGTGGGTTGATGTGCGGGGTGGAAATGCCTTCGGTGGAGTTGAGGGCCATGGTGGTAAATCTCCCATCAGTGTCGAATAGTGGTACTAACCACTAGACTAGACCGGTAGGAACAAATGTCAATCCCCAATTTTACATTTGTCTCATTTGGGTGGGGTGCGGGAGTTTTGGGCGATTAAGCGGGCGCGTCCAGAACCCGCCGGGCGGTCTCACGGTCGATGACCAGGTGCGTGGCCAGGCTCATCTCGAGCGCGACGCGGATCGCACGCGCCTTCGCCGCTCCGCCGGCGATGAGCACCTTCACCGGCCGCGAGCGCAGATCCTTGATGTGGATGCTCACCGTGCGGGCATTGACCTCGGGGGCGGCGACGTCCCCGGAGTCGGTATAAAAGCGCGAGCACACGTCGCCCGCGGCGCGCTCCATGAGCGCGCCAGTCTCCTCCGGGGTCAGATACCCCAGGTTCAGCGCGAGGGACTCCGGCTCCACCGCCCCCACGGTAAACGCCGCCACGTCTACCGATGCCCCCGCCTCCAGCACGCCGGCGATGTGCCGGTCCGAGATCACCAGCTCCTTGGTGGCGGCGTTATCGAAGATGACGGGCAGCGGCAGCATGAGCATCTGGGCATCGAAGGCGCGGGCAAAAGCCGCGAGCGTGGACATGTCCTTCGTCGAGCGCTCCGAGTGGGAATGCCCGCCCTTGAGCTGGACAATCTGGACGCCCTCTAAGGGGCGGTGGCGCAGGTGGCCGGCCACCGACGCCATGGTCTCGCCCCAGGAGATGCCGACCTTCATCCCGTCTGCGACCAGCTCCTCGAGGAGGGCGGCGCCCGCCCCGCCTAGCTCCGTGACGGTGCTGCCGCCGGCGGGGACGGTGACCACCCGGGCATCGGCAAGCTGGAAGCGGGCACACAGCTGCTCGGTCAAGATGTCGCCGGCCTCCCGGGGGTCGTGGATGGTGATGGTGACAAAGCCGCGCTCGAGCGCGTGCTGCAACAGCTTGGACACCGTCGGGCGCGACAGGCCCAGCCGGGCGGCGACCTCGGCCTGGGAGAGCCCGTTGTTGTAATACAGCTTGGCGGCGTCGATGGCCTGCGCGTCTTTGTCGTCCCACATGGCTCCCATTCAAGCACACGCGCGAGCGCGCGAAACTGCGTGCATTAAACGCGTTGAATTCGTGTCATGAGCTGAGGATTTGTGTAAAGCAGGGCCTTCTGGTTACATTATGTGAGTCCGAAACGGAGAGCACAGCTCGAAGCAGTTGGATGTGCCCCCTTAGCTCAGTCGGCAGAGCGTTTCCATGGTAAGGAAAAGGTCGACAGTTCGATTCTGTCAGGGGGCTCCATTCGTGTCTTAAGGCCTAGGCGGTCTGGGGCCGGATATGGCGGTGTAGCTCAGTGGTAGAGCAAGCGACTCATAATCGCTGTGTCGCGAGTTCAATTCTCGCCATCGCTACGCGGGAAGCCCCTCGGGGCGGATAAATCCCTCGCAACTCACGCTACGTGCTAGGGTGAGTGCAATGCGAAGGGGCGTGGCGCAATTGGTAGCGCAACGGTCTCCAAAACCGTAGGTTGCAGGTTCGAGTCCTGTCGCCCCTGCAAAGCCCGAAGGCCCGGCCACTTAAAAGGTGACCGGGCCTTCGGCGTATCTGCTTGCGGCCACCGGGTATTTGCCGGGTTCTCAGGCTTTGCTAGAGTTGTCAAGGTTGCCGTGTATCCAGCGCGCGCGAAGGCGCGGGTAGGATGGGCACGGATTCAAAAAATTTTCACCCATTCCCAGGAGGATTTCCATAGTGAGCGATGAGCAGCAGCCACAGTCCGGCGCCCCGCGCCCGACTGGTAAGCGCCAGCTTTCGGGAGCTTCCACCACGAACTCGCAGGACTACCAGGAAAAGCGCGTAGTCCGCGTCGAGCAGGCAGAGGGGGAGGGCACCCCGGGCGGCGGGGTCGCCGCCTTCCCGGGCGAGGTCGTATCCGAGATGCGCAAGGTCGTCTGGCCCACCGCTAAGGAAATGGTCCAGTACACGCTGATCACCTTCGCGTTCCTCATCGTGCTCTCCGCGCTGGTCTGGGGCGTTGACACGCTCACCGGCCTGGGAGTTGAAGCGGTTCTAGTTCCTTAGGTACAATTGGCCGCATTGATTGAATAATCCCGCTTGTCCCGCAGCTTTAACAGCCGCAGGGAAGGCGGGATAATTTATTGCCCCACCACCGGAAAGAAGAATCCCATGAGCGAAGAAAACAACGTTAGCGATCTCGACGCCGCCATCGCGGAGGCTGTGGAGGCCACCGCCGCCAACCGTGCCGCCGAAGCTGCAGAGCCTGCCGATGTCGCTGAGTCCTCCGAGTCCGCTGAGGCCGCTGAGTCCACCGAGTCCGCTGAGGTTGCCGAGCCCGCCGCGGCCCCCGAGTCCGAGGAGGCCGCCGAGGCTGCTGAGGCATCGGCAAGCGCTGCCGCCGTGGAGGAGGACTCCGAGTACAAAAAGCGCCTGCGCCAGTTCACCCGCGAGCTCAAGAAGCTGCCGGGCCAGTGGTACATCATCCAGTGCTACTCCGGCTACGAGAACAAGGTGAAGACCAACCTCGACATGCGCGCCCAGACCCTCGAGGTCGAGGACGCCATCTTCGACGTCGTGGTCCCCATCGAGCAGGTCGTGGAGAACAAGGACGGCAAGAAGAAGATCGTCAAGCGCAAGCTCCTGCCGGGCTACGTCCTCGTGCGCGCTGAGCTCAACGATGCCGCCTGGTCCGTCATCCGCGACACCCCGGGCGTTACCTCCTTCGTGGGCAACGAGGGCAACGCCACCCCGGTCAAGCAC
The DNA here is from genome assembly GCA_963623015.1 of Clostridia bacterium. Taxonomy (GTDB): domain Bacteria; phylum Actinomycetota; class Actinomycetes; order Mycobacteriales; family Mycobacteriaceae; genus Corynebacterium. The sequence continues at coordinate 7,612 of CAVFKS010000040.1, read as the reverse complement.
CGCGACGTAGCGAAGTTCCTGCTGCCGCAGGAAGCTCCCGTCAACGCCGGCGATGCCGCTGCGAATGCCGCCGAGGGCGAGCAGGTCATCGCCCTGCCGGACGACCGTGCTGCTGCGGCCCCGGCCCACGACTTCCAGGTGGGCGAGGCCGTGACCATCCTGTCCGGCCCGCTGGCTTCGGTCTCGGCGACCATCTCCGAGATCGACCCGGAGACCGGCAAGATCCAGGGCCTGGTGTCCATCTTCGGCCGCGAGACCCCGGTGGAGCTGACCGCCAGCGAGATCGAGCGCGTCAACTAGCCCGCAAACCCCCAGCTAGCCTGCCCAAAAGGGGGCCGGCAAGGATTTGGGTTTTAAGCGCACGGTGTTCTAAGATTAAACGCCGTGCGCTTTTGTGCACTGTCCAAACTTATACACAATCCCCGGTGGCCTGCTTAAGGCAAGCATCCGGACGGGCGCCGTTATGCATCGTGGCGGCGGCCCGGTACCACAGGAAAGAGGTAATCCGATGGCTCCGAAGAAGAAGGTTTCTGGCTTCATCAAGCTCCAGATCGAGGCTGGCGCCGCTAACCCGGCCCCGCCGGTGGGCCCGGCACTGGGTGCCCATGGCGTCAACATCATGGAGTTCTGCAAGGCCTACAACGCGGCCACCGAGTCGCAGCGTGGCAACGTCGTGCCGGTGGAGATCACCGTCTACGAGGACCGCTCCTTCGATTTCAAGCTGAAGACCCCGCCGGCAGCCAAGCTGCTGCTCAAGGCCGCTGGCATCAAGAAGGGCTCCGGCGTTCCCCACACCGACAAGGTCGGCAAGGTCACCTTCGAGCAGTGCAAGGAAATTGCACAGACCAAGTTCGAGGACCTCAACGCCCGTGACATCGAAAACGGCGCCCGCATCATCGCCGGCACCGCCCGCTCCATGGGCATCGAGGTCGAGGGCATCCCCGCGAAGTAAGCCCTCGCGACCCATAAAAATTTCATGTGGCAGGGCCCGCTTCGGCCCGCAATAGACCACACCAATACCTAATAGTTAAGGAATTGTTTCATGAGCTCCAAGAAGTCCAAGGCATACCTGGCAGCCGCTGAACTGGTTGACAAGTCCCGCCACTACCACCCGCTCGAGGCCGCCAAGCTGGCCAAGGAGACCTCCTCCAAGAAGCACGACGCCACCGTGGACGTCGTCTTCCGCCTGGGCGTTGACCCCCGCAAGGCTGACCAGCTGGTCCGCGGCACCGTCTCCCTGCCCCACGGCACCGGTAAGGACGTCCGCGTGGCCGTCTTCGCCGAGGGCGACAAGGCCGAGGAGGCCAAGGCTGCTGGCGCCGACATCGTTGGCACCACCGAGCTGATCGAGGCCATCAACGGCGGCAACATCGACTTCGACGTCGCCATCGCCACCCCGGACCAGATGGCCAAGGTTGGCCGCGTGGCCCGCGTCCTGGGCCCCCGTGGCCTGATGCCGAACCCCAAGACCGGCACCGTGACCGCCGACGTGGCCAAGGCTGTCGCCGACGTCAAGGGAGGCAAGATCTCCTTCCGCGTCGACAAGGCCTCCAACCTGCACGCCCTGATCGGCAAGGCATCCTTCGATGCTGAGAAGCTGGCCGAGAACTACGGCGCCCTCCTCGACGAGATCCTGCGCCTGAAGCCGTCTTCCTCCAAGGGCATCTACCTGAAGAAGGCCACCGTGTCTTCTACCTTCGGCCCGGGCATCCAGGTCGACACCTCGGTGCAGAAGAACTACTCCTCCGCTGAGTAATTCAGCCCGGAGTAATCTCTAGCACCCATCCCCCGCTTAGCCCAGCTTGCCTGGGCGGGCGGGGGATTAGTCCGTTTTGGTCGCCTCCCAGGCCTCGAGTGCCGCCAGCCGCGACTCGCGCAGGTCCACCACCGGCGGCGGGGATAGGGGCCCGGCCCAGCGGGCAACGTATTCGCCCTGCGGGTCGAAGCGCTTGGCCTGCGTTTCCGGGTTGAACACGCGGAAGAAGGGCGCGGCATCGTCGCCGCTGCCGGCCACCCACTGCCAGTTAAACGGGTTGGAGGCGGCGTCGGCGTCGACGAGGGTGTCCCAGAACCACTCCTCGCCGCGCCGCCAGTGGATGCCTAGGTTCTTCGTCAGGAACGACGCCACCACCATGCGCACGCGGTTGTGCATGTACCCGGTCTCCCATAGCTCGCGCATGCCGGCATCGACAAGCCCGTAGCCGGTCTCCCCGCGCTGCCACGCCTGAAGATGTGGGTCCTCCCAGGCCCAGTCGAAGCGGTCAAACTGCGCCCTCACGTTGCGGGTGGCCAAGTCGGGCAGCTGGTAGAGCCGGTGCCAGGCGAAGTCGCGCCACAGCAGCTCCGACTGGAACCTCAAAGCGTCCTCGCCATCTGCCCAGCCTGCCGATGCCGTCCAGACCTCCCGCGGCGAGACCTCACCGAAGCGCAGGTGCGGCGACAGGCGGGAGGTTGCCTGCCGGGCGGGGAAGTCCCGGCCTGCGGCGTAGTCCTGCGGCGCGTCCTCCCCGGCGGCGCCAAAGGCCGCCAGGCGCGCGCGGGCGGCGGCCTCGCCGGGGGTCCAGTGCGCGGCCAGCTTGGCAGTCCAGGCCGGGCGCAGCACGTCCTCGCGCCGGCGCCAGGGCCCTGGGGTATGCGCGCCCTCCAGGCACGGTACCGGCAGCGGCTGCCCCGGGGTGCCCAACAGATCGCGGGCGGCCCGGGCAAAGGGCGTGTAAACGCGGAAGGGATCGCCTGCCCGGGCGGTCACCTCCCACGGCTCGACCAAGGTGGCGCCCGGGTGGGAGGCCACCTCAATGCCCTGGGACTTCAGCGCGGCCTTCAACTCCGCGTCGACCTCGCGCCAGGGCTGGTGATAGCGCCGGGTCCAGCTCACCACCGTCACGCCATGCTCGGCGGCCAGGCGGGGCAGTAGCTTCCGGGCATCGCCAGCCAGGCGCACCAGGGGCACGCCGTGGGAGGAGAGGGCATCGGCTAGCTGGGCTAGCGAGAGCTCGCGCCACCAGGCTGCCGCCGCGCCCACCGGGCGGGTTCCCGGCGCGGGATCCTCGTCGACGACCACGCCGATGACCGGCCCGCGCTCGGCCGCCCACGTCAGGGCGGCGTTGTCGTGCAGGCGGAGGTCATCGCGAAACCACATCAGGGAAGTCATCCCTCGAGCATGCCACGCGGCGCGCGATTTGGAAGATTGAGGCCGGGCCGGTAGAGTGACCTACGAAGTTTGAGCGGGGATACCCGCTACAAAGTTCACCGAAGACCGTAGGTCACCGTTGCATCATTCAACTCCGGTTGGATAGCAACGGTCGAAGGCGCCTTAAAAGGGCCGGCCCACGCAGGAGACACTTTGGCAATAATCGTGGCGGGCTAACGCCACGCCACGCCCTGTGCTCTTGCACGGGGCATTTTTTGTGAGGCTAACTCACAACGGATGCCTCGTCGGAAAATTAACTAGAGATGTTTCGAAAGGAGGCGAAGTAACACATGGCAAACCCGAAGAACACTGCCGACCTGGCAGAGCTGAAGGCGAAGCTGGCTGACGCCAACTCCGTCGTTCTGACCGAGTACCGCGGGCTGACCGTTTCCCAGCTCCAGGAGCTGCGTAACTCCCTCGGCTTTGACGTTGACTACTCCGTCGCCAAGAACACCCTCTTCAAGATCGCTGCCAACGAAGCTGGCATCGAAGGTCTTGACGATCTGCTGACTGGCCCGACCGCAATCGCGTTCATCAAGGGCGAGGCAGTGGATGCCGCTAAGGTCATCAAGAAGTTCGCCGATGACAACCAGGCATTCGTCGTCAAGGGTGGCTACATGGACGGCAACGCGCTGAGCGCGGAGCAGGTCGAGGCCATCGCCAAGCTGGACAACCGCGAGACCACTCTCGCCAAGCTGGCTGGCGCCATGAAGGGTTCTATGGCAAAGGCTGCCGCAGTCTTCAACGCTCCTGCAACCAAGATGGTCCGCACCGCTGCGGCCCTGCAGGACAAGAAGGCCGCCGAAGCTTAAAGTCGCCGCACAAGGCGCACAATTTACACTTGATACACGCGGGCCGCTTAAGGCCCCACAACGAAAGGACTTGCCACCATGGCTAAGCTCACCAAGGACGAGCTCATTGAAGCTTTCAAGGAAATGACCCTCATCGAGCTCTCCGAGTTCGTTAAGGAATTCGAAGAGGTCTTCGACGTCGAGGCTGCTGCCCCGGTCGCCGTTGCTGCCGCTGGTGCCCCGGCTGAGGGCGGCGCTGCCGCTGAGGAGAAGACCGACTTCGACGTCGTTCTGACCGACGCTGGCGCCAAGAAGATCGGCGTCATCAAGGTTGTCCGCGAGATCGTCTCCGGCCTGGGCCTGAAGGAAGCCAAGGAGCTCGTTGAGTCCGCTCCGAAGGCTATCCTCGAGGGTGCTTCCAAGGACGACGCTGAGGCTGCTAAGGCTAAGCTGGAAGAGGCTGGCGCCTCCGTCGAGCTCAAGTAATTTCACTTGGCTTAATAAAGCTATTGACATCCCCCAGCCGCGTGCGGTGTGGGGGATGTCCCCGTTTTCACCCTCAGGATCCCCACCATGACCGACATCTCCATCCGGCACCTCAACCGCGCCGACCACCGCCGCGCCGTCGATTTTGCCATCGAAGGCATGCACTTGGGCTGGTACGTTAACAATCCCTGGCTGCTGCGCCTCTACGGCCGCTATTTCTGGAACCTAGAGCTGGCCGCCGCCACCGAAATCTACGCCGCCTACGCCGACGGCCGCTTCATCGGCGTGCTCCTAGCCCGCATGGAAGGCCAGCGACGGGCCTATAGGAGCTGGGCGTGGGATGCGATCCTGGGCATCGCCAAGCTGGTGCGCAAACCGGACGCCTACGATCGCGCCAACGCCGAGATGCTGCGCGACTATCCCCACCCCGTGGACGGCGAGATCTGCTTTTTGGCCGCCGACCCACACTCCGGAGTCAAGGGCGTAGGCACCCGGCTGCTCGAGGCCTTTGCGCAAGGCAAGGAAGGCAAGCGCGTGTTCTTGTATACCGACTCCGGCTGCACGTGGCAGTTCTACGAGGCCCGCGGTTTCACCCGCGCCGGCAAGCGCACCATCCCCATCTCCCGCGGCGGCACGCTCGACTGCTTCCTCTACACCCGCCAGCTCTAACTGCCCGGGCCGATGGCGCGCGTGCGGGTGGGAATCGACTACCCTTAAGACTCGTGAGCGAGCAGAATAAGAATCAGTCCCAGAAGCCGGAAACCGACGTCCCCGAGCAGTTGCGCATTCGCCGCGAGAAGCGCGAACGCCTGTTGGGCGAGGGCAGGCAGGCCTACCCGGTCACCGTTGAGCGCACCATGTCCTTGGCCGAGCTGCGCGCCAAGTACCAGGTGGTTGACGCCGAGGCTGCCGATGCCCCCCGCGCCGAGGGCGTGACCTACCTCGAGGTCGGCGAGGAGACCCAGGATGTTCAGGCCATTGCCGGGCGCCTTATCTTCATGCGCAACACCGGCAAGCTGTGCTTTGCCACCCTGCAGGACGGCGACGGCACGCAGGTGCAGGCGATGCTGTCGCTGGCTGAGGTAGGCGAGGAGCGCCTGGCCGCCTGGAAGCAGGACGTGGACTTGGGCGACTTCATCGCCGTGAAGGGGCGCGTGATTTCCTCGCGCCGCGGCGAGCTGTCGATTATGGCCACCGAGTGGACCATGGCCGCTAAGTCGCTGCGCCCGCTGCCGGTGTCTTTTGCGGAGATGAACGAAGAGACCCGCGTGCGCCAGCGCTACAACGACCTGATTGTGCGCCCGGAGGCCCGCAAGAATGCCATGACCCGCGTGAAGGTCATCCGCGCGCTGCGCGACTACCTGGAGGGGCAGGACTTCGTCGAGATTGAGACCCCGATGCTGCAGACGCTGCACGGGGGTGCGGCGGCGCGCCCGTTCGTGACCCATTCCAACGCGCTGGACATCGACCTCTACCTGCGCATTGCGCCGGAGCTTTTCCTCAAGCGCGCGGTGGTGGGCGGCATCGACCGCGTGTTTGAGATTAACCGCAACTTCCGCAACGAGGGCATCGACAAGTCGCACTCCCCGGAGTTTGCCATGCTGGAGACTTATGCGGCGTGGGGCGATTACGACGACTGCGCGCGCACCACGCGTGAGTCCATCCAGTACATCGTCAGCGAGCTCAACCGTGGCACCGAGCGCGAGGGCACCCTGGTCATCGAGCTTGCCGATGGCACCGAGTACGACTTCGGCGGCCAGTGGCGCGAGATTGAGATGTACCCGTCCCTCAACGAGGCCCTGCAGCGCAAGTTCCCCGGCCAGCCGGAGGTGACCATCGAGTCCACCGTGGAGGAGCTCAAGGAGCTGGCCAAGGTCGTGGGCCTGGAGGTGCCGAAGGATGGCGGCTGGGGCCATGGCAAGCTGGTCGAGGAAATCTGGGAGGTGCTCTGCGAGGATCAGCTCGAGGGCCCGATTTTTGTGAAGAATTTCCCCGTGGAGACCTCCCCGCTGACCCGCCAGCACCGCAGCCTGCCGGGCGTGACGGAGAAGTGGGACCTCTACGTGCGCGGCTTCGAGCTGGCCACGGGCTACTCCGAGCTGGTGGACCCGGTCATCCAGCGTGAGCGTTTCGAGGACCAGGCGCGCCTGGCCGCCGGCGGCGATGACGAGGCCATGCGCCTGGACGAGGACTTCCTCGCCGCCATGGAGCAGGGCATGCCGCCGACGGCTGGCACGGGCATGGGCATCGACCGCCTGCTGATGGCCGTGACCGGCCTGGGCATTCGCGAGACCGTGCTGTTCCCGCTGGTGAAGCCGGAGGCCAAGTAGATGTTTCTGGCAGAAGCGCTGGCAGAGCGCGCGGAGGCCCAGCGGCGGCTGAGTCAGCTCAACCATCGGCTGTTGCTGGTGGCGAAGGTGCAGGAGGGCGACGAGGCGGCCGAAGACCCGCAGGAGCTTTTGGCTCAGGCGCTGGGTCTAGAAGACCGCATCGTGGAGCTTATCCAGGCGATTAACCGCACCAACCTGGCCACTCCCCATGGGGAGGGCACGCTTGCCGATGCCCTCGTGGCCCGCGATGCCCTGCGGCGCAAGCGCACGCTCATTGTGGCGCTTGCGGAGGCGGCGGGCTCGCGCCAGGACCGTTATTCGGCCTCGGAGATTAAGTACGTGGCCACCGTGGACGCCAAGGAGCTGTGGGCGCAGGCCGATAGGCTCTCCAAGGAGTTCCGCCTGCTGGACACTCAGATCCAGCAGCTCAACTGGCTCACGGAGGTTCAGGGTCTCTAGCTAGGTTTTAGTCGGTAGCTCGTATCCCACGTTTCGGCCGAGCGCGAAAGGCCACCCGGTTGGTCTGAAGAGCCGGGACACTTCCGATCTGTTGAGTCGAGTGGGCGGACGGCTCAAGCGGTGCAAGCCGCGAACGCATTCCGTCCGTATTGCGTACAACAGTACAGATGGCCGCACTGGCGAAACGGAAGACGTATAACAACCATCGCGCTGGGAATCGTGGGGCGAGTGAGGGTGGGTTCGGGGACTATATCTTTTGTGCACGCCGAAGCGCCCGCCGGGGCGGGGTTTAGGCGGCGGTGAGTTTCCATTCTGGTTCTCGCGTGCCGGGTGGTGGGGCCTCGCGGCAGAAGACG
>CAVFKS010000039.1:0-17305 GCA_963623015.1 Clostridia bacterium | reverse complement strand
ATCTGGGGTGGCGGGCTGAAGCCGGGTGTGAAAACGACTAAAGCCTGCCGATGGACGTCTTGGACGAGTCATCGCAGGCTAAATAGAATCCCTTGGAGTACCAAGGAGCAAACTGCTTGAACTTTTCAATCGCGTCGATAACGGATTTCTCCCTCGCCGAGACAGAGCACATGTTAGCAGTCGCGAGGGTAAACCAGCAAATCCCGCTCCCCACCACAGTGGGAGGAACGGGATTGGCTAGCGGCGGCTCAAGCGCGGGGTTTAGGCCCTATCGAACAGAGTGGTCACGGAACCATTCTCGAAGATCTCGTTGATGGTGCGTGCCAGCAGCGGGGCAATGGAGAGCACGGTGAGGTTCTTCCAGCCCTCGGTGGACTGCGGCAGGGTGTCGGTGGTGATGACTTCCTCCGCGCCGCACTCGGACAGGCGCTCGCGGGCCGGGTCGGAGAAGACGCCGTGGGTACAAGCGATGACGACCTTCTTCGCGCCGGCCTCCTTGAGCACGCGCACCGCACCCGCGATGGTGCCGCCGGTGTCAATCATGTCGTCGAGCAGGATGCAGTCCTTGCCCTCCACGTCGCCGACCACGCGGTTGGACACGGTTTGGTTGGCAACGGTGGTCGAGCGGGTCTTGTGGACGAAGGCCAGCGGGGCATCGCCAAGATCGTGCGCCCACTTCTCGGCCACCTTGACGCGGCCGGCATCCGGGGAGACCACGACGATGTCGTCGATGTTGTAGTTGGCCTTGATGTAGTCGGTCAGGATGGGCTGGGCGTGCATGTGATCGACCGGGCCGTCGAAGAAGCCCTGGATCTGGTCGGTGTGCAGGTCCACGGAGACGATGCGGTCCGCGCCAGCGGTGGCCAGCAGGTCCGCGACCAGGCGGGCGGAGATGGGCTCGCGGCCCAGGTGCTTCTTGTCCTGGCGGGCGTAGGGGTAGAACGGCAGGATCGCGGTGATGCGCTTGGCGGAGCCGCGCTTGAGCGCATCGATCATGATGAGCTGCTCCATCAGCCACTTGTTGAGCGGCTGCGTGTGGGACTGCATGACAAAGCAGTCGGCGCCGCGGACGGACTCCTCGAACCGGATGAAGATCTCACCGTTGGCGAAGTCCCGCGCGGTGGTGGGGACGAGGTCGGTTTTCAGTTCCTTGGCCACAGCCTCTGCCAGTTCCGGGTGTGCCCGCCCGGAAAAGAGCATCATGTTCTTGCTGCTGCCTACTACCTTGCCGCTCATGTGTGGCTAGTTACCTTTCTCGATGGGGAAATTCGATGGTGAAAGTATGTTGCTTATTTATTGTCGGAATCTGGTGCAGCGCTGGGCGATGCCGCCTCGGCCGCGGCCTTAGCAGCCGCGGTGCCCGGACGCTTGCGCTCTACCCAACCTTCGATGTTGCGCTGTTTACCGCCGGATACCACGAGGGCGCCCGCCGGAACATCGTCCTTAATCACTGTACCCGCTCCGGAGTAGGCTCCATCACCCACGGTCACCGGGGCAATAAACATCGTGTCAGATCCGGTGCGCACATGGGAGCCGATCGTGGTGTGATGCTTGTTAACGCCGTCGTAGTTGACGAAGACGGAGGAGGCCCCGATGTTGGAGTAGTCGCCCACGGTGGCGTCCCCGATGTACGTCAGGTGGGGCACCTTGGTGCCGCGGCCGATCTGGGCGTTCTTGGCCTCGACGAAGCCGCCGAGCTTGCCTTCTTCGCCCACCACGGTGCCGGGCCGGATATAGGTATAGGGCCCGATGTTGGCGCCGGCGCCGATGACGGAGTCGAAGCCGTGGACGCGGATGACCTGGGCGCCGGCGCCTACCTCCATGTTGGTCAGGGTGGTATCGGGGCCCACCACGGCGTTGTCGGCGATGGAGGTCGTGCCCCACAGCTGGGTGTTGGGGTAGATGGTGACGTCTTGTCCGATAGTGACGTCGGCACCAATCCAGGTGGACTCCGGGTCGACGATGGTGGCCCCGCCGCGCATGGCGGCCTCGACCATGCGGCGGTTGAACTCGCGCCCGGCGGCGGCGAGCTGCACGCGGTCGTTGACGCCGGCGAGCTCGGCGGCATCGGCAGCCACGTGCGCGCCCACGCGGTGCCCGGCGGAGCGGGCGATTTCTAGCACGTCGGTCAGGTACAGCTCGCCCTGGGCGTTGTTGGAGTCGAGCTGGCCCAGCGCGTCACACAGGACCGCGCCGTCGAAGGCGAATACGCCCGAGTTGACCTCGCGCAGCTCCAGCTGCGCGGCATCCGCGTCCTTCTGCTCCACGATGGCGGCGACGGAGCCGTCGGCCTCGCGGACGATGCGCCCGTAGCCGGTCGGATCCTCGAGCTCGATGGACAGCACGGTGACGGCATTGCCGGCGGCCAGGTGGGCATCGTAGAGCTTTTGCAGGGTCTCGGTGCGCAGCAGCGGGACGTCGCCGTTGGTGACTACGACGGTGCCGGCGAAGTCGGGGATGGCCTCGAGCCCGCACTGGACGGCGTGACCGGTGCCTTTCTGCTCTGCCTGGACGGCCTGGGCAATGTCGACGTTAAGCGCGGCGGCGATGTCCTCGACGGCGGGGGAGACCTGCTCGCGCTGGTGGCCCACGACGGTGACGAGGTGGGCGGGGTTAAGATCGGCGGCGGCGTGGAGGGCATGCGAGAGCAGGGAGCGCCCTCCGATTGAGTGCAGCGTCTTCTGGGTGGACGACTTCATGCGGGTGCCGGCGCCGGCGGCAAGCACGACGATGGCGCAGGGGGTCTTGTCGGTCACGGGTTAATTCGTCTCCCTAATCTCACGCAAAGGTGGGGGTGGTGGGGTTTATTGTCGCCCTCATCTTAACGCGTGCCCGTCCCGGCGCGGGCGGAGACCTCGGGCAGCCGGTGTGCGCGCCAGGCCCCCAGCAGGCCTAAGGCGGCCAGGAAGGCCAGGGCCGCGCTTGAGCCCAGCAGGGCGATGCCCGCCGAGACCGCGCCCACGCCGAGCAAAATGACGCCCATCATGGTATTCGCCGCGCCCACGTAGCGGGTGCGCTTGTCCCCGCCGGCCATGTCGACCACGTAGGTTTTGCGGGCCACGCGGATGGCGGTGTGGGCCAGGTTGACCAGGAAGAATCCCGCCGGCATGGCCCACGCGTTGACCGCGGCGGGCGCCCAGGCCGCAGAGGCAATCAGTAACAGGACGACCACGGAGGCAGCCAGCGCGCCATAGGTCATGGTCTCGCGCGAGGAGGCATCGGAAAGCCATCCGGAGACGCGCCCGCCGACCAGGTTGGCCAGGCCCGCGGCCAGCACGAAGCCGGCCAGCCCGGCCAGGAGGTGCTGGCCTTGAGACTGGGACAGCGCCACGATAAACGACGTCGAGAGCGCCGAGACCAGCAGGAGGGTGCGGACGTTGACGAAGCTGCGAAAGGCGGCATCGCCGGTATAAAGGCCCCAGGTATCGGCCCACCAGCCGCGCGCGGGGCGGGTGTCGGAGGCGCCCTCGGGCTCGCCGATGCCGCGGAATACCAGCGCCGAGACGGCCCAGGCGCCCGCGCCGATGCCCAGCATCAGGGCTAGGCCGGCGATCTCGACGTGGCCGACGGCGGCTAGTGCCAGGCCCGCGGCCAGGGTGGCGGCCCCGCCCAGCTGCGTGGCCCGGCCGGTCACGCGCCCGCGCCGACCTTTGGAGATGGTGCGGCCCTGGACGTCTTTGCCTGTAATTGAGCACAGGGCGCGGCAGATGGCCAACCCGGCGAGCAAAACCACGACGATGCCGCCGAGGGCCCAGCCGCGCAGGGCAAGGGCCGCGATGGCGATCCCGGCAGCGCAGGCGGCCTGGCCTGCTGCCCCGGCTATCCACAACCCGGCGCGGCGCGGGTGTCCGGTGACCCAGGGGGTCAGCGCGGCCTGGGGGAGCATGGCCCCGGACTCGCGGAAGGGCACGAGCAGGGCGGTGAAGGCGGCGGGCACGCCGGCGGCGGCAAACAGCCAGGGCAGCACGGTCTTGGCGGAGACGAGCTGATCGCCTAAGTTTTGCAGGCCGTTGGCCCACACGAAGCGGCGGGCGTTGTTTTCTTCGGCGCTTTCTTCTGTGTTTGCTCGGTCAGCATGGTCAGCTCGGTCGGCGTGCATGCGTCTAAGACTAGGCCCTTGACACCCGCGCGGAAGAAAAAGTATTAAGCGGGCCACAGTTATAGGAAATGTCCTCACCACGTCCTAGGGTTGTAAGGCATGAGCATTAATCGCCGTACTTTCTTCCGCGGGGCCTTGTGGGTGGCCGCGGGTGCGACCCTGGCCACGGGCGTGGCCGCGTGTTCCTCTGACGGACCCGGCCGGGGCCAGGCGCAGCCGGAGGGCTATGAAGGGCCCCCGCGCCCGCTGCCCATCCCGCCGCTTATGGAAGGCGAGGTCGAGGACGGTGCGGTGCGCGTGTTCCGCCTGCGCGCCCAGGACGGCACCTCGGAGATCATCCCGGGGGTTAGCACCCGCACGTGGGGTTTCAACGGCCCCTTTTTGGGCCCGACGTTGCGGGCGCGGCGCGGGGAGCGGGTGCGCGCGGAGATCACCAACGATCTCATCGAGATGACCACCGTGCACTGGCATGGCATGCAGCTGCCTGCCTATGCCGACGGCGGCCCGCATTCGCCCATCGAGGTCGGCCAGACCTGGAGCCCGGAGTGGGAGATTGTCCAGCCCGCGGCCACCGTTTGGTATCACCCGCACCCGCACATGGCCACCGAGACCCATGCCTACCGCGGCCTGGCGGGCATGTTCATCCTCGACGATGACGTCAGCGCGGGCCTGGATCTGCCCCACGAGTACGGCGTGGACGACATCCCGGTGGTAGTCGTCGACGCCAAATTCACCGACGACGGCCAGCTCGACCACTCCGAGGATTCCACCCTGGGCCTGCTGGGCACCACGCCGGTGGTCAACGGGATTACCAACGCCGCCTTTGAGGCAACTACGCGCCGGGTGCGCCTGCGCCTGCTCAACGGGGCCAGCATGCGTTTTTATAACTTCGCACTGTCGAATGATGAGCCCATGCACGTCATCGCCACGGACGCGGGGCTGCTCGATGCCCCGGTAGCCGCCGAAGAGGTCTTCGTCGGGCCCGGCGAGCGCGTCGAGGTCCTGGTGGACCTGCCGGTAGGCGAGGAGGTCGTGCTGCGGTCGGTGCCGCGCGAGGACAACTTCGGCATCCCCGAAGACGAGTACGCCGCCGACTTCGGATTCAAGGACTCCTTTGACATCCTGCGCCTGCAGGGGCCGGCGGAATCCGCCCCGGAGCCGGGCCCCGTGCCGGCAGAGCTGGACCCGGCGGCGGCTGCGACGCCGGCATCGGAAGGCTTGGTGGAGCGCGACTTCGTGCTCAATACCTTCATGATCAACGGCGAGTCTATGGACATGCAGCGCGTGGACGTCACCATCGATCACGCGGGCCCCGAGGTGTGGACCGTGAGCAACGAGAACTCCGACTGGCCGCATAACTTCCACATCCACAACGCGCGTTTCAAGGTGCTCGAGTACGGCGGAACGGAAATTGACGTGCCGCACGCGGGGTGGAAGGACATCGTCAACCTGCCGCCGAAGGCGCGCGCCAAGCTGCTGGTGGAGTTCGGGCACTTCCCGGACAAGACCATCCCGTACATGTTCCACTGCCACATGCTTCTCCATGAGGATGAGGGCATGATGGGCCAGTTTGTCATCGTCAACAAGGGCGAGCGCCCGGACGTGCGGGTGATCCCGGGAGCCTTGTATTTCGAGCGGCAGCGTGCCGCCGGGCACACCCAACACGCCGGCCTGGTGGTGGACTCCTCGCGCAGCCCGTACGCGCAGCCAACGGCGTCCAAATAGGGGGCCCGCCCGCCTAAACCGCGGGCTTTCACCCTGCGTACGGGCGGGGCAGGTTCGCTGTTGGGGCCAAAATTCCCTACTATGGTGCAGGTCACCTTGACCAGGCGGCGCGTGGGCGCCGTCTTGAGCAACCACGCGAGTTTCGTGGTCGCGCATCATCACGCAAGAAGGGAAACCCCTGTGGCTTCACGCCCCGAAAGAAACCTAAAGCGGGACTTGGTAGGCGACACGCCGGCCGCCGAGGCCGGTGCATCGCGCGCCGCGGCCCGCCAGTCCGAGCTGCTGGCGGAAAAGCAACGCCGCCACGAGCGCCAGAACGAGGCCGCCCGCTACGCCCGCGATGCCGTGCGCAAGGCCGCCTCCGGCGAGCGCTCCATCCACCCCGCACTCATCCCGGGCATCTCGGTGGAAAACACCGATGCCGGGTTTAAGACCAACAAGGCGGTCTTCGCCGTAGCGCTGGCGGCATCGCTGGCAGTGCTGCTGTGGGCCATCGTGGCCCCCGATAACCTGTCGGCCGTTGGCGGATCCATGCGCGAATGGGTGGTGGTGAACTTCGGCTGGATGTTTTCCGCCCTGATGATCTGCGCGCTCGTGTTCCTCCTGGCCGTGGGCCTGGGCCCGACGGGCAAGATCCGCCTGGGCGCCGATGACTCCGAGCCGGAGTTTTCCACGTTTGCCTGGATCTCCATGCTCTTTGCCGCAGGCTTGGGCATCGGGCTCATCTTCTACGGCCCGATGGAGCCGCTGAGCCATTTCATGGCCCCGCCGCCGTTCGTCGACGCCGAGCCCGGCACCCCGGACGCCGTCTTCCCGGCCATGGACTCGGCCTACCTGCACCAGGCCACGCTGCCGTGGGCAGTCTACGCCCTGGTCGGCGGGTCGCTGGCATACGCTTCCTTCCGCCGCGGCCGCCTGCCGCTGATCTCCTCGCTCTTCGAGCCTGTCTTCACCGACTCGAATAACCGCGTCATGGGCAAAATCATCGACATCTTTGCGGTGCTGGTGACCCTGTTTGGCACGGCGACGTCCCTGGGCATCGGCGCGCTGCAGATTAAGACTGGTACCTCGATTGTCACCGGCCGCCCGCTTGAGGGCAACGGCGTGGTCGTGGTCATCATTTCCATCCTGACGGTGCTGTTTATCTTCTCCGCGATGTCCGGTGTCAAGCGCGGCATCCGCATCCTGTCGAATACCAACATGGCGCTCGTCATCGGCCTGAGCATTTTCGTGCTGCTGACCGGCCCCACTTTGTTCATCCTGGACCTGCTGCCGGCGTCGCTTCTGCAGTTCATTGACAACTTCAACACCATGATGTCCGCCAACCCCTCCCAGGGCCCGGCCGAGCAGGAATTCGTGGTGGCCTACACCATGCTGTTCTGGGCGTGGTGGATCTCCTGGTCGCCGTTCGTGGGTATGTTTATCGCCAAGATTTCCAAGGGCCGTACGCTGCGCCAGTTCGTCGTCGTGGTGCTCACCGTCCCGTCGGGGCTGTCCGTGGCCTGGTACGCCATCTTCGGCGGCACCGCCATCTGGATGCACATGAACGGCCAGGAAATCACGGTCGAGGGCGCCGGCGAAAACGTCATGTTCGACCTGTTGTCCCACCTGCCGCTCAGCGGCCTGATGAGCGTGCTGATGCTCGTCGCCATCGTGGTCTTTTTCAACACCGCCGCCGACTCCGCCACCAACGTCATGGGCTCGATGTCCCAGAACGGCCGCCCCAAGCCGGCCACCCCGGTGGTCATCATCTGGGGCGCGGCCCTGGGCCTCATCTCCCTGTTCCTGCTGCTGGCCGGCGGCCAGGACGCCCTGTCCGGCCTGCAGAACATCATGGTCTCGTGCTCCCTGCCGTTTGCCATCATCCTCATCGGCATCATGATCGCGTGGGCCCAGGATCTGCGCCAGGATCCGCTGATCATCCGCCGCAAGTATGCCGCGGCTGCCATTGAGGAGGGCGTTAAGCGCGGCCTGGATGAGCACGACGGCCACTTCATCTTCGGCGCCGAGCAGGTGCCGGAGGGTCAGGGCGCCTCGGCAGCCGTCGACGACGATGACCCGAACCTGCACGAGTGGTACACCGAGTCCGCCTCCGAGGAGTTCCGCGCCGAGCGCATCGCGGAGCGGGAGGCCGCCAAGCTCGAGCGCGAGGAGTTCGAGGAGCAGCTCGCCCAGGAGGAGGCCGCCGCCGAGCAGGAGGCCGACATCGCTGACGATGCCCACCTGGTTGAGGAATACTGGACCGAAAAGGTCGCAGGCTCCGAGGACGAAGAACAGCCCCGCGCTTAGGCCATAGCGATACCACCCCCCTAGCCCGCGGCAGCCCCGGCGCCCGCGCGCCTGGTTGTCACTCCGGTTAGGGGATCGGGTATCCTAGTTTCTCAGCACGCTGCGGCGTGCGGTTGTTCCCCATGGTGTAATGGCAACACTACGGTTTTTGGTACCGTCATTCTAGGTTCGAATCCTGGTGGGGAAGCCACTTGTAGCCCCTGTTCGGCAGGGGCCCAGCCGGGCGCGCCCGGCTTTATCTATTAGGCTGGGCGGGGCACGATTTTTATTGCGACCCCCGAATTACCCGCCGCGTTAGCGCCGCCAGCGGTCGGGCCTGCGGGGGTCGTTAGGCTGCGGCGGAAAGGGTGACCCCACGCATGGTGAGACAGAGGATGACCGGGCTGCAGCGCCGGGAGCAACTCATCGCGGTGGGCCGCAAGGCCTTCGCGGAGCTCGGCTTCGACGGCACCAGCGTCGAGGAGATTGCGCAGCGCGCCGCCGTGTCCAAGCCGGTGGTCTACGAGCACTTCGGCGGCAAGGAGGGCCTCTACGCCGTCGTCATCGACCGCGAGATGCTGGCCCTGGAAAAGGTCATCACCGAAGCGCTGGGGGAGGGCGCGTGGCGCACGCGCATCGAGCGCGCGGCCCTGGCTCTTTTGACCTACGTGGAGGAGGAGACCGACGGCTTCCTCATCCTGGTGCGCGATACCAAGCCGGGCTCGGCCCGCAGCTTTTCCACCCTGCTTAACTCGGCGGTCGCGCAGGTCAGCCACATCCTGGCCCGGGCCTTCCAGCACCGGGGCCTGGAGGCGCAGCTTGCCAACCTCTATGCCCAGGCGCTGGTCGGGGCGGTGGCGATGACCGCCCAGTGGTGGCTGGATGAGCGCGAGCCCGCCAAGGAAGTGGTGGCCGCGCACATGGTAAACCTGCTATGGAATGGCCTATCGGGCATGGAGGCGCAGCCGCGGCTGCGCGGGGAAGGACAGGACTAAATGACGACACCGATGCTAGCCGGCCTGCTCAAGGTCGCGGCCACCGATCCGAAGCTGAAGGGCATGGTGCGCCAGGTGGGCGCGCCCACTCTGCACCTGATGGGCATCGACCAGGCGCGCCCCTGGGCGATTGGCACGCTCGCGCACCACGCCCCGGTCTTGGTGGTCACCGCTACCGGCCGCGAGGCCGAGGATCTTACCGCGGAGCTGGCCGCCCTGCTCGGCGACAAGGTCGCGCAATTCCCGGCGTGGGAGACACTCCCGCACGAGCGGCTGAGCCCCGGCGTGGACATCGTGGGCCGGCGCGCGCAGGTCCTGCATCGGGTAGCAGCCGGCCAGCTGCGCGTGGTGGTCACCGCCGCCCGCGGTTTCGCCCAGCCCTTGCTTGCCGATGCCGCCGGCCGCGAGCCGCTTAACGTGCGCGAGGGCGATGAGTGCGAGTTCGATGCCCTGCTGGACGGCCTGCAGTTCCGCGCCTATAGCCACGTGGACATGGTGGCCAAGCGCGGCGAGTACGCGGTGCGCGGCGGTATCGTCGACGTGTTCCCGACCACGCTGGACCTGCCGGTGCGCATCGAGTTCTGGGGCGACGAGGTCTCCGAAATCCGGCAGTTCTCCGTGGCTGACCAGCGCACGTTTACCGAGATCGAGATCGGCGAGGTCGACATCTTCCCGGCGCGCGAGCTGCCGATTACCGACGCCGTCGCCGCCAGGGCGGGCGCGCTGGCCCAGGAGTTCGGGGGTAATGCGGCGCTCGCGCAGCTGCTGACCAAGGTCTCCGAGCACATCCCGGCCGAGGGCATGGAGGCCCTGCTGCCGGTGCTAACCGATGCCCCCATGCGCACCCTGCCCGAGTTCATGCCTTCCGGCACGCACGTGCTCCTGGTGGGACCGGAGAAGATTCGCACGCGGATTTCCGACCTGGTGGACACCGACGCGGAGTTCCTGGCCGCCGGCTGGGAGGCCGCCGCCATGGGCGCCGACGGGCCGCTGGCCGCCGAGGGCCTGGATACGGAGGCTGCGTCCTATCGCTCTTTCGCGGCGATGGAAGCCACCTGCCAGAAGTCGGGCCTGCCGTGGTGGACTTTCGCCCCGCCGGGGATGTTTGTGGCGGATGAGTCGCAGACCCTGCCGCTGGGATATGAGCCCGGTCCCACCCCGCGCGGTGACCTGCCGGCCATCGACGCGATGATGGCGCAGCTTTTAGCGCACACCACCGCCGGCGGACGCGTGGCGTTTATCGCCCCGACCCAGGGGGCCATCAAGCGCATGGTGGAGCGCTTCGCCGAAAAGGGCATCCCCACCCACGTGGCCACCCCGGGCTGGGAGCCTAGCCCCGGCGAGGTGACCTTGTACCAGGCGCTAAGCCACGCCGGGCTCATCTTCCCGGGCGCGCGCCAGAAGAATAAGGGGGAGCAGCCGGCCGAGGCCATGCCGCTGGTGGTCTTCACCGAGACGGACCTGACCGGCAACCGCGTGGGCGATATCGCCGGCGCCAAGCGTCGCCCGGCCAAGCGCCGCAACCGCGTGGACCCGCTGGCGCTCAAGGCTGGCGACTTCGTGGTGCACGAGACGCACGGCATCGGCAAGTTCGTGAAGATGGCCGAGCGCGCCATCCAAACCGGTGATGAGACCTCCCGCCGCGAGTACATCGTGCTCGAATACGCCGCCTCCAAGCGCGGCCAGCCGGGCGACCAGCTGTGGGTGCCGATGGACTCGCTGGACATGCTCTCCAAGTACACCGGCGGCGAGGCCCCGAAGCTGTCCAAGATGGGCGGCTCCGACTGGAAGAACACCAAGAAGAAGGCGCGCGCCGCCGTGCGCGAGATCGCCGGCGAGCTCGTCGAACTCTACGCGAAGCGCCAGGCCGCGCCGGGCCACCAGTTTGGCCCGGATACCCCGTGGCAGGAGGAGATGGAAGACAACTTCCCCTACGTGGAGACCGAGGACCAGATGCTGGCCATCGACGCGGTCAAAGAGGACATGGAATCGTCCACGCCGATGGACCGCGTCATCGTCGGCGACGTGGGCTACGGCAAGACCGAGGTGGCGGTGCGCGCGTCGTTCAAGGCCGTCCAGGATGGCATGCAGGTCGCCGTCTTGGTGCCCACGACGCTGCTGGCGCAGCAGCACGCGGACACCTTCCGGGAGCGCATGCAGGGCTTCCCGGTCGACATCCGGGTGCTCTCGCGGTTTAGCACCGGCAAGGAGGCCAAGGAGATCCTGGCGGGGCTTGCCGATGGCTCGGTAGACATCGTCATCGGCACCCACCGCCTGCTGCAGACGGGCGTGCACTGGAAGAACTTAGGCCTCATTGTGGTCGACGAGGAGCAGCGTTTCGGCGTCGAGCACAAGGAGCACATCAAGGCGCTCAAGGCGTCGGTGGACGTGCTTACGATGTCGGCCACGCCGATTCCGCGCACACTCGAGATGTCGATGGCGGGTATCCGCGAGATGTCGACCATCCTCACCCCGCCGGAGGACCGCCACCCGGTGCTGACCTACGTCGGCGCCTACGAGGACAAGCAGGTGGCCGCGGCCATCCGCCGCGAGCTGCTGCGCGACGGCCAGACCTTCTTTATCCACAACAAGGTCGCCGACATCGAAAAGAAGGCCCGCGAGCTGCGCGACCTGGTGCCCGAGGCCCGCGTCGTCGTGGCCCACGGCCAGATGAACGAGGAGGTGTTGGAAAAGACCGTGCAGGGGTTCTGGGACCGCGAATACGACGTGTTGGTGTGCACCACCATCGTGGAAACGGGCCTGGATATCGCGAACGCGAACACGCTCATCGTCGAAAACGCCCACCACATGGGCCTGTCCCAGCTCCACCAGCTGCGCGGGCGCGTGGGGCGTTCCCGCGAGCGCGGATACGCTTACTTCCTGTACCCGGCCGGCACCACTCTGACGGAGACCTCCTACGACCGCCTGGCCACCATCGCCCAGAACAATGACCTAGGCGCCGGCATGGCGGTGGCCATGAAGGACCTGGAGATGCGCGGCGCGGGCAACGTGCTGGGCGCCCAGCAGTCCGGGCACATCGCCGGCGTTGGCTTCGATCTCTACGTGCGCCTAGTCGGCGAGGCGGTCGATGCCTTCAAGGCACTGGCGCGCGGCGAGACCCCGCAGATCACCGACGCCGGACCGAAGGAGATCCGCATCGACCTGCCCGTCGATGCCCACATCCCCGAGTCCTATATCGACTCCGAGCGCCTGCGCCTGGAGGTCTACCGGAAGCTGGCCGCCTCGCAGGACGATGCCGACCTGCAGGCCATCATCGAGGAGATGCAGGATCGCTTCGGCCCGGTGCCGGAGCCGGTGACCCGCCTGCTGGCCGTGGCCAGGCTGCGCCACCAGGCGCGCCGGGCCGGGGTGGGCGACATCGCCATGCAGGGCAACCGCATCAAGGTCCACCCAGTCCAGCTGGCCGATTCCCAGCAGGTCCGCCTCAAGCGGCTGTTCCCGGGCGCTACCTACCGCGCGGCCGCCCAGGCCATCCAGCTGTCGATGCCCAAGGCCGGGCGCACGCTGACCGCCCCGCCGCTGCGGGATGTGGAGCTGGTCCAGTGGGTCGCGGACTTCTTATCGGAGATGTTTGGCGTGGCGCGGGTCTCGGTCAGTGGCGCGCCGGGCGGGGCGGCGAAGGCGAATATCATCTCGGTGAGCGAGTAGCCGTGCCCGATCGGGCCCCGTCCGGGGTCCCGGCGGGAGGCGCCCCACCCCCGCACTGTTGAAAATAAATATCAATTATGCAGGTCGGGGGTGGTTTTGGTCCGGGTGGGGGAATTTTACAATACCCCCGTACTGCATCGGTGGGAGTGAACTGGAAGATGTGTCGGGCGTTACTGTCGAGGGTGGCGGAGGGCTGGGCACCGAAGTGGGGGACCCTAAGGTTTAAGCTTTAGCTAAGGAAGGTGTTCACACACTTTGCAGATGGGGTAATCCTTCGCTGACCAGCATCTATGGCGGTAAAATTAGGGGCGTCCAAGAACTTCGCATCCCAGGAGGAACTTAATGTCTGAGAAGTTTACCGCCGCCGTGGCCGAAGAATTCGGCCCCACCCTCACCATCCGCGAGACCGACCTGCCGGAGCCGGGCCCCTTCCAGGCGCTGGTGAAGCTGGTTGCGTCCGGCATCTGCCACACCGACGTCCACGCCGCCTGCGGCGACTGGCCGGTCAAGCCGACCCCGCCGTTCATCCCGGGTCACGAGGGCGTGGGCGAAGTCGTCAAGCTGGGCCCCGGCCCGCACCCGGTCAAGCTCGGCGACATGGTGGGCAACGCCTGGCTGTGGTCCGCCTGCGGCGAGTGCGAACACTGCCTCCAGGGCAACGAGACCCGCTGCGAGAAGGCTGAGTACGGCGGCTACACCGTCGACGGCTCCTTCGGCCAGTACATGCTGGTCGATACCCGCTACTGCCCGCGCATCCCCGAGGGCGCCGACCCGGTCGAGGTCGCCCCCATCCTGTGCGCCGGCGTGACCGTCTACAAGGGCCTGAAGGTCACCGAGGTCAAGCCGGGCCAGTTCGTGGTCATCTCCGGCATCGGCGGGCTGGGCCACATCGCGGTCCAGTACGCCGTGGCCATGGGTATGCGCGTTATCGCCGTGGACATCGCGGATGAGAAGCTCGAGCTGGCCAAGAAGCACGGCGCCGAGTTCTGCGTCAACGCCAAGAACGAGGACCCGGGCCAGGCCATCAAGGACTACACCGGCAGCGGCGCCCACGGCGTGCTGGTCACCGCCGTCCACCCGGCGGCCTTCGGCCAGGCCATCGCGATGTCCCGCCGCGGCGGCACCATCGTCTTTGAGGGCCTGCCGCCCGGGGACTTCCCGGCCTCCATCTTCGATATCGTCCTCAACGAGCTGACCATCCGCGGCTCGCTGGTGGGCACCCGCCAGGACATGGCTGAGGCGCTGGACTTCTACGCCCGCGGGCTTATCAAGCCCACCCTGGAAGAAGTTGAGCTCGGCGAAGTCAACGAGGTCATCGGCGGCCTCATTGAAGGCGGCATCGAGGGCCGTCGCGTCATCCGCTACTAGCCTCTAAACACCAAAAGACCCCGCCCGGGTGCTGGAATTTCCAGTGTCGGAGCGGGGTTTATCGTGCCTGCTAGGCGGTGGCGGCAAAGAGCCCCTTGCCCCACCAGTCATCCTCGCCGGCGGTACCCGGCGGGCAGGCGAAGATGGCCGCGGACTCGTAGCGCACGTACTCGTTCATCTTGTCCGACTTGGCCAGCTTGGCCTGGATGGGGATGAACCGCTGCTTCGGCGAGTTGACCAGGGCGATGAAAAATAGCCCGGCCTCCAGGTGGCCCCATTGGTCGATGCCGTCGGTGTAGTTATACGCCCGGCGCAGCATGCGCGCGCCGTCGTTTTCCTGATGGCTGGCAATCCGCGCGTGCGCGGTGGTGGGGATGACCGGGCCGGAGGTGCCGACGTACTCGTCGAGCGGCAGCTCATCGAACTCGTCCTCGCGCCCCAGCGGCGCGCCCGAGCCCTTGACCCGCCCGAAGGACTCCTCCTGGTCGGCGAGTACCTGCCGGTCCCAGTTTTCCAGCAGCATCTTAATCTTGCGGACAATCAGGTAGGTCCCGCCGTCAAACCACGTTCCAGTATCAGAGACCCACACGTGCTCGTTGACCAGGTCCTCATCCTCGGCCTTGAGGTTATTCGTGCCGTCTTTGAACCCGAAGAGGTTGCGCGGGGTCTGCTGGCCCTTCGTGGTGGCCGAGGCGTGCCCAAACCCCAGCTGCGACCACTTGTATTCGACCACCCCGTCCCCGGCGCGCGCCAGGTTGCGGATGGCGTGGACGGCCACCTGCGGGTTGTCACTGCAGGCCTGGATGGCGATGTCCCCGTCGCACCACTCGTCCTTGAGCTGGTCGCCCGCGAATTTCGGCAACACCTCCAGCTCCGCAGGGCGGGCAGGGGCCAGGCCGAAGCGATCATCGAAAAGCGAGGGCCCAAAACCGATGGTGAGGGTGAGGTTGCCCGGGCGCAGGTCATAGGCCTCGCCGGTATCGCGCGGCACGGAGTGCTGGCCGAGGCTGGCGATGTCCTCCTCCTGCGCGGTCTCCCCGCGCGTCATACGCCGGGCCATCGCGGTCCAGGTCTGGAGCAGGCGGGCTAGCTCCTCGCGGGAGTCGGTGACCACGTTGAAGGCGGCGAAGTGCAGGCGTTCTGGCATTTCGGTGGTAATGCCCGCCTGGTGTTTGCCGTCGAAGCGGACGGCGGCATCGGCGGTCGGGGCCTGGGAACAGCCCGCCAGGGCGCCGGCGGCCAGGGCGGTGGCGCCAGCACCCCCGAAGAAGGTGCGGCGGTTAAAAGCGTGCGACATGGCTGACCTATTCCGCCACGGCTTCCTGGACGCGCGAGACCTTCTCCGTCAGCGAGTCCAGGGCCTCGGACAGTTCCTTGCGCTGCGGCTGGTCGACCTCGTCGTAGGCGATGAAGCCGTCGCCGTCGCGGTAGTTGTCCAGCAGGTCCTGGACGGCATCGAAGCGGGCATTGATGTCGCCCAACAACTGCGGATCGCGCTCGTTGAGGGCCTTTTCCAGCGAGGCGATGGCGGCCCGCGACCCGTCCAGGTTGGCCTGGAAATCATAGAGATCGGTGTGGGAGAAGATGTCTTCCTCACCCGTGATCTTGGAGGTGGCGATTTCATCCAGCAGGCCCTGAGCGCCCGAAGCGATCTGGACCGGGGCCAGGGTGTAGTCGTCGCTGGCCACGCCATCGACAAGCTCTTGGACATCCGCGGCCAGCTGGCGGGCGTCCTTCTTGGTCTCCTCGGTGATCTTGCCGTCGACCCACAGCTGCTTTTCGATCTTGTGGTAGCCGGACCAGGTATCGCCGTCCTGGATGTCGGCCTCGCGCAGGTCGATGCGCGGGTCCAGGTCGTTGGGGAAAGACTCGGCCACCGGCTCGATGCGCTCATACGGGGTGCGCGCGATGGGGAAGAGCTCCTTGGCTCGCTCCAGGTCACCGGCCTCGATGGCGGCGACGAACTCGTCGTTGTAGGTCTTGAGCGCCTCGGTCTGGGAGCGCACGTAGGCAATGTATCCCTCCACGGCCTCGGCAAGCACCTCGTCGGTGGTGGCCTCGACGGCCTCGCCGGTGACCTTAAGCGGCTGGGAGATGCCCTCGCCGACCATGCCGGGCTTGCAGGTCAGCGTGTAGTCGCCCGGGTCGGTCAGCGAGACTACGAGCTTGCGGGTCGCACCCGGGCCGATGTTTTCGACCTCGCCGACCACGCGCCCGCCGGCGGTGTAGACGTAGAACTCGGTGGTCTTCTCGCCTTGGTTGGTCACGACGAAGTTGGCGGTGCCGGTGGTGGCCTCCGCGCCGTCGACGGTGCAGGAGGAGTCATCGGCGGTGACCTGGAACTGGGCGGCCGCGGCCTCGTCGACC
This sequence comes from Clostridia bacterium, assembly GCA_963623015.1. Lineage (GTDB taxonomy): Bacteria > Actinomycetota > Actinomycetes > Mycobacteriales > Mycobacteriaceae > Corynebacterium. The sequence continues at coordinate 814 of CAVFKS010000039.1, read as the reverse complement.
TTATCGGCGCAGGCGCCCAGGGTCAGCACGGTGGCGGTGGCGCCGGCCAGCGAAATAATGGAGTTAAGCTTCATGGTTTAGTCCTTTATGCGTTAGTGGGTGGGTGCGGTGCCCGCGGCATCGTCAGCCTGGGGCAGGGGGCGGAGGAAGAGGTACATGGCAACGACCAGGTAGATGGCCCAGGCGATCATGGACAGCTGGGTGGGCGCGGGCACCAGGTTGAAGATGCCCTCGAGGAAGGTGGCCACCGCGGAGCCCGGCGGGATGATGTGGGAGACATCGAAAGCTAGGTTGTGGAGGCCGGGCAGGAGGTTGGCCTCCTGCAGGTCCGTGATGCCGTAGCGCAGGATGCCCGCGGCCACGACCACCAGGAGGATGCCGGTGACCTTGAAGAACACGCCCAGGTTTAGTGATATCGCGCCGTAGTACATGGCCACGGCCACGCCGACGGCCAGCAGAATGCCCAGGGTCAGGCCGAGCGCCGGGGTGAAGGTGGCGCCGTAGGCGAAGGTGTCGAATACCACGAGGGCGGTCTCGATGCCCTCGCGGACGACGGCCATAAACGCCAGGACGAACACGGAGGCCGCGCCGACGGAGATGGCGTGGTCGAGCTTGCCTTCGAGCTCGGCCTTGACGTCGCGGGAGGCTCCGCGCATCCAGATCAGCATGTAGCTGACCAGGGCCACGGCCACGAGGCTGAAGATGCCGCCGATGATTTCCTGCCCGATGGTGGTCAGGGTCTTGGTGCCGAAGTAGATGATGCCGAACGTGGCTAGCGTGGCCGCGAGGGCGGCGGCCACCCCGGCCCATACCC
>CAVFKS010000038.1:0-18232 GCA_963623015.1 Clostridia bacterium | reverse complement strand
ACAGGGAGGAGAGCACACCTTCGATAACACCGATGAACTGGATGAGAGCCAAGTCGCGCAGCGTGCCGATGCCCAGCAGCCACACGGCGACCACGAGCAGAGCCACAATCGGCAGCGCCGAGATGACCGTGGTCGAAATGGAGCGCATGAATGTTTGGTTGACGGCCAGGTTGGCCTCTTCCCCATAGGTTCGCTGCCGCTGGCCCAGAATTCCGGTGGTGTTCTCGTTGACCTTATCGAAGACGATGACGGTGTCGTAGAGGGAGAACGTCAGGACGGTCAGCAGGCCGATGATGACGGCCGGGGAGACCTCGAAGCCGAAGAGGGCGTAGATGCCGGCGATGACTACCAGGTCGAAGAGCAGGGCCGCCATGGCAGCAAAAGCCATGGTGCGCTGCAGGCGCAGGGCCACATAGGCGGTGGCGACCAGGAAGAAGACCACCATGGCCAGGACCATGCGGTTGATGATCGTCGAGCCCCAGGACTCAGAGACCGTGGAAGAACCAATGGCGTCGGGGGTGGCCTCACCGGACTCGTCCTTCGGCGCGAAGTCCTCGTAGATGGCCTGGCGGGCCTGGGTGATCTGGTCCTCGCTGAGGCGCTCGGAGGTGATCTCCAAGGTGGCGGATCCGCCGGCGCCAACCACCTGGACTAGCTCCGGGGTGACGCCGGTGGCCTCGACGAAGGTCTCTTCGATTTGTTCTTCGACTAGGCCGGCGGCGGGCATGTTGATCTTGGTGCCGCCTTCAAAGTCCAAGGAGAGGTTAAACCCACGCACCGCGATGGCCAGGATGGAGATCGCAATGAAGAGGACGGCGATGATGTAGGAGGTCTTGGACCGGCCGACGACGTCGATGCCGCCCTCGTCCGAGTAGAGGCGATCCAGACGCGAAATCTTTGAATTAGCCATGGTGTTTTACTTCTCCTCGCCTTCGGCGGTGTCCGCATCCTCCGTGGTGGCGGTGCGGCTTTCGGGATCGGCGGAGCCATAGAGCCCCTTGGCACGGCGTTCCTCCACCAGGGCGAAGATACCGCCGAAGCCGTTGAGCGCGGGCTTGGCCCACGCCGGGCGGCGGGCCGCCAGCTGCATGAGCGGGGCCATGATGAGGAAGGACACCATGATGTCGAACAGGGTGGTCAGGCCCATGGTGAAGGCAAAGCCCTTGACCTCGCCGACGGCCAGGATGTAGATGACGACCGCGCCGATGAGGGTAACGGCATTACCGGTAACGATGGTCGCACGCGCGCGATCCCACGCCTTGGTGGCGGCCGAGCGGAACGTGCGGCCTTCGAGCAGCTCGTCCTTGATTCTCTCGTAGTAGACCACAAACGAGTCAGCCGTGGCGCCGACGCCGATGACCAGGCCGGCGATGCCGGACAGATCCAGCGAGTAGCCAATCCAGCGGCCCAGCAGCACCAGGGTGCCATAGGTCAGGGCGAGCGCGCCGATGAGCGTAATCAGAGAGATGACCGCCATGCTGCGGAACTGCCAGAAGGAGTACAGGGCAATCAGGATAAAGCCGACCAGGCCGGCGATGAGGCCGGCCTCTAGGGCGGCCTTGCCCAGGGACGGCGGGACGGTCTCGGTGGTACCACCCTGCTCGCCATTGGCGCCGACGAAGGACAACGGCAGTGCGCCGTACTTCAGGTTGTTGGCCAGGTTATTGGCCTCTTCCTGGGTGAAATCACCGGTAATCGAGGTGGCGGAGCCATAGGGAGTGGCACCCTGGATGACAGGGGCGGAGATGATGTTGGAGTCCAGCGTAATGGCGACCTGCTTCTGCAGGTTGGCCTGGGTCAGATCGGCCCAGGTCTGGGAGCCGTTCGGGCCGTCGCCGGTCTTGAAGGCGAAGGAGATCTCCATCTGGCCGGTCTGCGGGTTCAGGCCACCGGTGATCGGCGAGTCAGTATCGATCTCGTTGCCGGTCAGGCGCTGGCCCTCCGGATCGGTGATGCCGTTGAGCAGCGGGGCCGGGTCCAGGATGAGCGCCTGGCCGGTATCGGCGTTGCAGGCAGCCAGCGGCTTGGCCGGGTCATCGGAGCCTGCCAGCAGATCCTGGCCACCGTCGCAGACCAGCAGCGAGGCCGCGGCGGCAAGCTTCGTGGGGTCTTCGGACTGACGGTCCTCGCGCAGCATGGAGGTGGTCTCCTCGCGGCGCTCGTTGTTCTCGATGGAGTTGGCCGGCTCCGGCAGCGGCTTGGTCTCGATTGTGCCGGCCTTGACGTCGGTGCCCTGCTGCTTGAGCCCGGCGGCTAGCTGCTGCATCGATTGGGTAGCCTGCTCTTCGCTAATGACGCCGTACTTGACCCAGCGGTTGGCCATGTCCTCGGTGACGTCCATGAGCTTGGAGGTATCCGGAATGAGCGTGGAGTTGACCGGGCGGAATAGCAGCTTGGAGGTCTGGCCCACCGCCTGCGCCTGCGCGGTGTCCTCACCGGGCACGGTAATAACGAGGGTGTTGCCGTTGGTGACCACCTCGGCGCCAGAGACACCCATGCCGTTGACGCGGCGCTCGAGGATCTCGCGGGCCTGCTTGAGCTGGTCCGGCGTGGGCTGCTCGCCCTGGGGGACGAGGGTGACGCGGGTACCGCCCTGCAAGTCGATGCCGAGCTTGGGGCTGGCCGACTGTGAACCGGTGAAAAATACCAACGCGTAGACTGCCGCCAGGATGAGGATGAAGAGGGCGAGCGCCCGCTTCGGCCAGGTTCGGCTGCTGTTTAACGCGCCACGAGTCTTTGTACTCAAGGACGTACTCCTATGTGGACTTCAATTTTTGTAGAAAATTTTTCTTCGCGGCACGCCTTCCCCTTCCCATTGCTGCCTTCAGGCTTCGGGTGGGCACGCGGCCACAGACACGATCGTCAATCGTAGCGCTTATGGCGGGCAAAACCTTAAATTACCCCAAAGAACCGCGCGCCGGCCGTTGACGCCTGGCGCACACGCTTTGGGGTAAGCCGGCTCGCATCGTGCGGTCCGCCGGGTTAAACGCGGTAACGAAGCCTAGGAATTAGGGCGGTTATCCGGGTCACCGGAGTGGTCCGGGAAGTCAGAGTTCTCCGGGTGGCCGGAGGTTTCCGGGTGGCCCGGCTGCTCCGGGTTGTCCGGTTGTGCGCCGGTAGCGGCCGCGCCACCGACGAGGGCATCTGCGGCGCGGATGACGGCGGTGGCCTCATAGGTGACGTAGACCCCCGGGGCGACCTCGAGCTCAACGGTCTCTGCGTTGGCAGCTGCCACGGTGCCGTGGACACCGCCAGCGGTGACCACGCGCAGGCCAGGGCGCAGGGAGGCCTGGAATTCCTTGAGGCGGCGCTGGGCTTCACGCTGCTTGCGCATGAGGAAAAAGTTGGGCAGGAAAAGCACCACGATGATGACCGCGATGAACAAAAGCGATGACATATTCATAAGTTTCCAGTGTGCCAGAAAAGCCCAGGCCAAGCTAAAAGAGGGTGCCGCCAATGGTGCCCTCGGGAGGGGTAAGCCCCAAGTGGTGCCAGGCGGCCGCGGTGGCCACACGCCCCCGGCCTGTGCGGGCGACCATGCCGGCGCGCACTAGGTAGGGCTCGCAGACTTCCTCGACCGTGGAGGGTTCCTCCCCTACCGCCACAGCCAGCGTGGCCACGCCCACCGGCCCGCCGCCATGCCCCTTGACCAGGGCGCTAAGCACCGCACGGTCAAGACGGTCGAGGCCCTTTTCATCCACGTCGAATACCTCGAGCGCGCCCTGGGCTGCCGCCAGATCTACACGGCCAGAGCCGTTGACCTCGGCGAAGTCACGCACGCGGCGCAGGAGGCGGTTGGCAATACGCGGGGTGCCGCGGGAACGCGAGCCAATTTCGACGGCGGCATCCGGGTCAATTTCTACTCCGAGGATGCGGGCGGCGCGAGTAATGACCCGGGTCAGATCCTCGGTGTCATAGTACTCCATCTGCGCGGTAAATCCGAAGCGGTCGCGCAGCGGGCCGGTGAGCATACCGGCCCGGGTGGTGGCGCCTACGAGGGTAAAGGGCGGGATCTCCAACGGGATCGAGGTAGCCCCCGGCCCCTTGCCCACGATGACGTCGATGCGGAAGTCCTCCATGGCCATGTAGAGCATTTCCTCGGCCGGCCGGGCGATGCGGTGGATCTCGTCGATAAACAACACATCGCCCTCCATGAGGTTGGAGAGCATGGCCGCCAGGTCACCGGCGCGTTCCAGGGCAGGCCCGGACGTCATGCGCAGGGACGTGCCCAGTTCTTGCGCGATGATCATGGCCATGGTGGTCTTGCCCAGGCCCGGAGGACCAGAAAGCAGCACGTGGTCCGGGGTCACCCCGCGGTTCTTGGCGCCTTGGAGAACCAGCGAGAGCTGCTCGCGCACCTTGGGCTGGCCGATGAATTCATCCAAGGACTTAGGCCGCAGCGAGACGTCGACCTCGCCCTCGCCCGCCTGGGCACTGGCGTCCACGTCCGGGTTGCGGGTGGTTCCGCTTACTCCGGTCGTTCCACTTTCTCGGGTTGTTCCACTCTCCCGGGCCGATCCGCTTTCTCGGGTTGTCGCTTTAGCGACAACCCCCTCGGGGAGGGAGAATTCAGTGCGCTCTACATCGCTCATGGTGTCCTAGCCTACTTCTTGCCGGCCTTGCCCAGCTGGCTCAGTGCCTGGCGCAGCACGGCCGGGGTGGTGGCGTCTGGCTGGGCCTCGACGATGGCCTCAACCACCGGGCGGGCCTGCTTTTCGGTAAAGCCCAGGCCCACCAGGGCCTCTGCCACCTGCTCGACTACGGGGCCCGTGGCCACGGGGGCCGGCTGACCGGCTGCCGCATTGGGCGCCGGCGCGAGGGCGGCGACCTTGTCCTTGAGCTCTAAGGCTAGGCGGTCAGCCATCTTCTTTCCCACGCCCGGGATGGACTGCAGGGCCTTGGTCTCCCCTGCCGCGATGTGTCCGGCGAGTTCGCCTGCGTCCATCACGGATAGCGCTGCAAGGGCCAGCTTGGCGCCCATGCCCGAGACCTTCTGGAGAGTAAAAAACATCTCCCTATCCTCGGTGGTGTCGAAGCCATAGAGCGTCATGGAGTCTTCCTTGACCACCAGGGCGGTGAGAATCCGGGACTCCTCGCCCCGCTGGAGGCGGCCGAGGGTGGCAGGCGTGGCCAGGAAGGCGTAGCCCACGCCGGCGCATTCGATGACCGCATGGTCGAGGGCGATGGAGATGACTTCTCCGCGCAGAGAGGCGATCATTTACTTCTGGTTTCCTTTCACGGCGGCCTGTACGGCTTGGGTTCTGGCAATGAGCGGGGCGCGCCAGCAGTGGCACACGGCAATGGCCAATGCGTCGGCGGCATCGGCAGGCTTAGGCGGTGCGCCCAGGCCCAGGATACGGGTGATCATGGCCGTCATCTGCTTCTTATCGGCCCGCCCGTTGCCGGAGATTGCCTTCTTCACCTCCGACGGGGTGTACATGTGCACGGGGATACCACGCTCAGCGGCAGCCAGAACCAGCACGCCCACGGCGTGGGCGGTGTGCATGACGGTCGAGACGTTACCGCGCTCGAACACACGCTCCATTGCCACGACGTCCGGCTGGTAATCATCCATCCACTCGCGCACGGCGCGGGACAGGCGCAGCAGGCGCTCCTCGAGGGTGGCGTCAGCCGGCGTGCGCACCACACCGACCGAGATGGGGATGACCTGACGGCCGCGCCCGGCCTGGACCACGGACAGGCCACACCGGGTCAAGCCCGGGTCGATGCCCATTACGCGCAGCCCTTGCAGCTCCATGACCCATACCTCCTCATTGCTACATATGTTCTATCACACCGGGCAGACTTAAGGGGAGGCAGCCAGGCTACCTCCCCTTTTCTAAAGGCTAAAACTCCTTTTGTCGCCCACCGTGATTACTGGGGCTGCTTAGCTACGTGGCTACTCAGCTTCGAGGGCAGCGAGGACCTCGGCGGAGAGATCCATGTTGGTGTAGACGTTCTGGACGTCGTCGGAGTCTTCCAGGGCGTCGATGAGGCGGAAGATCTTCTTGGCATCGTCGAGCTCCAACGGGACCTCCACGGAGGCACGGAAGTCGTTGTCGGTATCGTCGACCTCGATGCCGGCCTCGATGAGGGCGTCCTTCACGGCCGGGATATCGCTCGGCGCGCAGGTGACCTCGAACTTCTCGCCCAGGTCATTGACCTCCTCGGCGCCGGCCTCGAGCACGGCCAGGAGGATGTCATCCTCGGTCAGCTCACCCTTGGCCACGAATACCAGGCCCACGCGGGAGAACATGTAGGCCACGGAGCCGGACTCGCCCAGGTTGCCATTGTTCTTGGTCATGGCCGTGCGCACGTCGGTGGCGGCGCGGTTGCGGTTATCGGTCAGGCACTCGATGAGCATGGCCACGCCGTTCGGGCCGTAGCCTTCGTACATGATGGTCTCCCAGTCAGCACCGCCGGCTTCCTCGCCGGAGCCGCGCTTGCGGGCGCGCTCGATGTTGTCGTTGGGGACGGAGGCCTTCTTGGCCTTCTTGATCATGTCATCGAGAGTCGGGTTGGCCGCCGGGTCGCCGCCGCCGGTGCGGGCCGCAACCTCGATATTCTTGATGAGCTTGGCAAATTCCTTGCCACGCTTGGCGTCGTTAGCCGCCTTCTTGTGCTTAGTGGTAGCCCACTTTGAGTGGCCGGACATTGTCCACTTCCCTTCGGCTTAAAAATATTGCTCTCAATATTGCTCTCGAATAAATAGCTGTCGCCATTATACGGGGCTGGGTATCTAGGCCCGCGATACACACCCCGGTTTTGCCCGATTAGGCCCACCCCTGCGTGGCGGGATCCCGCAGGGTGCGGGTCAACCCCTCCTGAGTGACGGCGGCCACGGCCTGTCCGGACTGGTTGAAAATGATGCCGCGCGAGAGCCCCCGCCCATCCTGCGCGGACGGCGAGTCCTGGCTGTAGAGCAGCCACTCATCCACGCGGAACTCACGCAGGAACCACAGGGAATGGTCCAGGCTGGCCAGGTGCACCGCGGCATCCGGATGCCGGATAAGGCTGGTGCGCAACAGCGTCATATCGGACATGTAGGCCAGCGTGGCCTGGTGGAAGGCGGCATCGGCAGGCAAGTCGGCGCCGGTATTGCGGAACCAGATGTTGCGGAAGCCCGGGCCGGCGGGGGCGGCCTGGTGGAAGTCCCGACCCGACTCCGGGACCATGCGGATATCCCACTCATCCCAGTCCCCCAGCAGAATCCGGCGGGTGGCCGGCAGGAGGCTACCCCGCTCGAGTCCCTCTGGGGCGGGCACGTGCGGCATCGTGGCCGAGTGTTCTGGACCCTGGGCCGACCCGGCGCGCTGGAAGCTGGCGGTAAGCAGGCAGGTCTGGGTGCCAGACTGGCTAGCGCGGGCCTGCCGGTGGGCGAAACTGCGCCCGTCGCGCAGCCTTTCTACCTCAAGGTCGAGCCCCGCCGTGGCATCCGAGGGCGCCAGGAAGTAGGCGTGCAGGGAGTGCGCCAGGAAATCTGGGGCCACGGTGGCTTGCGCCGCCCGCAGCGTCTGGGCAAGAACCTGGCCACCGAAGGTGCGCTCAATAGTGGAGGCGACCACGGGGCCGGTGAAGCGGTCCCCGCCGGCTGGACGGACGTCGAGTACCTGCGCGATGGGCTGCATGGCCGGTTCCTTTCTAGATTATGCCGCTTACTTCTTCGCCGCCTACCCGTTAGCACCAGCAAGCAGCAATATGGCGTAGGTCACCGGAAATACTCTACACCCCGCCGTGCGTGCTGTCGGCTACTATATTCCACCTCGAAGCTGCCCGCCCAGCCACGGCGGCAAGACTCCGACCGGGCGGGGTTAAGCGCGGGGCGGGGCGGCAGGCTCCGATATCATCAACAGGGTTCGAAGTCTCTATAGCGAGGATGGTCATGGTGTCTCGGATATTCCGCAGCGTCCCTGTGCTCTGGTCGGCGTGGGTGATAGCGCGCCTCATTAGTGCCTACCTCATGCTGCGCGATCCCTCTGCCCGCGGGGACGTGCACTATTACTTCTGGGGCATTTTTGGCGATGACCCCACCGCGATGACGGAGTACCCGCACGCGGGCACCTGGCCTTCCCTCTTCTTAGCCTGGATTACCGGCGACGAGCTAACCGCCTTCTTCATTGGGTTTGTGCTCATGGTGGCAGTCTGCGATGGCCTCTTCTTGGCCTTGTTGCTGCGCCGCGGCACTGCCCAGGCTTTCGATGCCGGCTGGATGTGGGTGCTCTTTGCCACCGCCGCCGGGCAGGTCTTCTTCTTCCGCCTCGACCTCTTCCCCGCCCTGATGGTGGCCGCCGCGGGCTATTTCCTCTTCCGCCACCCGGCCTTTTCCGGCATCTTTTTGGGCCTTGCTACGGCCATGAAGCTGTGGCCGGGCGTGCTGGCAGCAGGGCTGGTGGGCAAATTTAGCTCCGGCAAGTCGTGGTCGGCCATCCTGACCTTCTTTGCCAGCCTGGTCGGCCTGTGCGCGGTCACCGTCGCCCTAGGCGGCACCGAGCGCCTGTTTAGCCCCATGCAGTATCAGGACGTCCGTGGACTGCAGATCGAATCCGTGGCGGCCACGCCTTTCGTGTTCCAGAACTACTTCGAGCCCGGCCGCTGGGATCTGGGCTATGCGCCCTCCAAGAGCTTCGAAATCACCGGCCCCGGGGTCGATACTGCCATCACCATCGCCGAGGTCTCCCTCTTTGCCGTGGTCGCCTTTGCCTTCTGCTGGGCGATCTACCGCTTCATTCGCGGCGGCTGGACCGCGCATTCTGCCCTGGCGTTCTTCGTCCTCATCGTGCTGCTGATGATTGCGACCAATAAGGTCTTTTCCACCCAGTACATCGTCTGGCTCGGCCCGGTGCTCATGGTGTCGCTCAGCCGCGACTATCCCCGCGGCCAGCGCGCGCTCATCTGGGTACTTACCGTTGCCGCCGTGGTCTGCGCCGCGCTAGGCACGACAGTCTACCCCTTCGGCTACGACTACATCTGGAAAGAACCCGGCACCGAATTCGGCCCCGTCCTGGCCTTGGCGGTCCGCAACGGCCTCATCTTGGTGATGGTCCTTGTGGCGCTGGCCTGGTTCATCTGGTCGACGCGCACACCACACCTGCAGCGCACCCCTGCTACGCCGCGCGCCACCGCCAGCACTGCATCGACGCCACCTACAGGCGCACTAAGCGCCGAGGCCGGCGGTGAGCTCGAAGAACTCGGGCAGCCGGGCGGTGCCTCCCAGGCGCAGGGCCTTGACGGCAGGCCTTAGACGCAACGCGCGGGTATCGGCCACGGCCTCGTTGTAGAAGCGGTGGGCCAGCTCCACGCGCGTTTCTGCCTCCACGAGGTGGGCACTGGGCTCTGCGAGCAGCCCTGCGGCAGCCTGGGTGAGTTCCTTTTCGGCGGCGGAGCGCTCTGCAAACCGGCCCTCGCTCAGCGCCAGGCGTTCAGCCCGGCTGGCCTGGGCCTGCAGCTGCGGGCAGAGCACGGCGATGACCGCCCCGCGCCGCTCCAGTGCCGACTGCAGCGCCGCCAGCGAGGCATCCACCCTAATGTGGAGTCGGTTGAGCCGCTGCGCGGTGAAATAGGCCCAGAGCGCCACGGCAACGACGAGTGCCACCACGACCGCCACGATCGTGATGAGTGCAAACGTGGAAAGGCCGGTCATTTCAGCACCACCTTGGTTCCGTCGGACACTGTGTCATAGACCCGCAGCACGCGGGTGGCTACCTCGTCCCAGTCATACATTGCCGCACGCGCCTCCCCCGCGCGCACCAGCTCCGCTCGCCTCTGCGGGTCATCGATGAGTTCCCTCAGGCGCGCAGCCAGGTCCGCGGAATCTCCGGTCCGAAACAGCGCGCCCGCAGGCGTGGCCGAGTCCGCATCGCAGACTGCCGCGAAGGCCTCCAGGTCGGAGGCTACAACCGCAGCACCCGCAGCCATCGCCTCCACCAAAACGATGCCGAAGGACTCCCCGCCCAGGTTTGGTGCCACGTAGATGTCTGCCCTGCCTAGCACGCGGGCCTTATCGGCGTCGCTTACGCGGCCCATAAACTCCACGCCGGGCACGGCACGCGGCTCGCCGCCGCCCATCACCGTCACGCGCACCTTCCGGTCCAACATTTCCAAAGCACCCAGCAGGACGTCTAGGCCTTTGCGGGGCTCGTCGATGCGCCCGAGGAAGACGATCTCCGGAGTCTTTTCGCGGTCATCTAGCTCAGGGGAACCGGGTCGAGGAGAGACATCGTGTCGAGGAGAGACATCGTGGGCCTGGCGCGCGGCCCGGTAGACGGAGGTATCCACCCCGTTGGGGATGAGCACCGGGTCGCCGCCTAGCTGCTCGACCTGCCAGCGCCGGGCCATCTCGGACACGGCGATGCCACCGCGGATCTTTTCCAACATCGGCGTAAGCCACGGCTTGGCCACCGCCAGCGCGCGCGACGACGACGCGGAGGCATGATAGGTGGCCACGATCGGGCCGCGGGCCAGGTAGAGCGCGATCATCGACAGCGAGGGCGAATTCGGCTCATGGATGTGCAGCACGTCAAAGTCACCCTCGGACAGGAAGCGGCGGGTGACCTTCCAGGCCCGCGGGCCCAGTGAAAGCCTTGCGACGGAACCGTTATAGGGAATCGGCACCGAACCGCCGGCGCGCACCACAAAGGACGGCAGACTGGTCTCGTCTGCCGCCGGCCCCAGCACGCGCACGAAGTGGCCGCGTTCGATCAGCACCGTCGCCAAGTCTAGGACGTGGGCTTGAACCCCGCCCGGCTCGTCGAAGGAATAGGGGCAGACGATCCCGATCCGCATTGCTGTCGCTCCTTAAAAGAAGGTCTAAAGGTTGCTGCCATCTGCCGCGGCGGCGCCACGGGCATGACGGTCACGGCGGGCACGGCGGGCACGGCGGGCCTCAACGTCGCGGTTCCACTGCGGCTGGAGCATGTGCCAGTCCTGCGGGTGGGCGGCGATATTGGCGGCGAACTCATCGGCCATGCGCTGGGTAGTCTCGGCCACGTCGGTGACCTCTAGGGGCTCGCTCACGCTTAGCCCCCAGCCGTCCTCAGTGAACCACGAGTGCGCCACATGCAGCGCCGCACCAGTCTGGCGGGCCAACACCGCGGGGCCGGCGGCCATATTAGCCTCTTCGCCGAAGAAGTCCACGCACACCCCCGACCGGGTCAGATCGCGCTCGGCCAACAGGCAGACCACGCCGCCTTCTTCCAAGCGCTGGCGCAGCTGCTCGAACGGGGGCTCCTGCCCGCCGGTGAGGGCGATCACCTCGAAACCGAGGCTGCGCCGAAAGCGCACGAAGGCTTCGAACAAGGACTCCGGTTTGACGCGTTCGGCCACGGTGGTGAACTGCCCGTAGTACTGCGCCAGGAAGGCCCCGGCCATGTCCCAGTTGCCCGAGTGCGGCAAGGCCAGGATGACCCCGCGCCCAAAAGCCGCGGAGGCATCGAAGCGTTCGATTCCCTCGACCGAGGCTTTGAGCCGGTCAAAAAGCTGCGGGTCATCGTAGATTCCCGGCAGGCGGAAGGCCTCGCGCCAGTAGCGCATGTACGAGCGCATGGAGCCGCGCACCAACTCCCGGGTGACATTTTCCGGACCCACAACCCGCGCCAAATTGGCACGCAGCTGTTCAGGCCCCACCCCTTGGTTGGAGGCGACATCGGCGCCGAAATCAAAGAGGCGGGCGGCTAGGCCCTCCGGCAGGAAGCGGACGAGCCGCCACCCGGCCAGGTAGCCGGCGGCGGCGAGTGCTTGGCGGTCAAAAAGGGCCATCTACACGTCCTGGTTATAGGCCTTCAGCAGGCGCTGGACAATAGTAAACAGCGAGCCAACCACCAGGATCCACAAGACCACCTCGATGGCATAGGGCACTCCCAGGCCCTCTAGGCCAATGCCGCCCAGACCGAGGATGAGGCGCTCGGGGCGCTCGATGAGCCCGCCTACCATGCTGAAACCGGAGACCTCGCCGCGGGCCTTGACATAGGAGATGACCTGTGAGGACACCAGCACGATGAGGCAAGCCACCACCGTGGCCGGGTGAGCATCATCGACGTAGATGAGCCAGCAGGCGATCGCTGAAAACAGCACGCCGTCGGTAATCCTGTCGCAAGAGGCATCGAGGGTGGCGCCAAACTTGGTAGCCCGGTTGGTCAGCCGCGCCATCGTGCCATCGAGCATGTCGAAGGCCGCGAAGATGCCCGAGAGCACCGCCGCGGCAAAGAGGTGATCCAGCGGAATCAGGATGGCCGAGATGGCGATCGTGACGATGGTGCCTACCACCGTCACCACGTTCGGCGTGAGCCCCACCTTCAGGAAGGCGTTGGCTATCGGTTCGACCACCACGGCCGCGGGCTTTCTCCCGTGCACGCTAAGCATCTTTATCCTCCTGTCCGTGATGTGCGCTCGCCGCGCCAGCGTCTTCGGCGTCGATCTCCTCCCAGGCCTGGGCCAGGACCGCCCGGGTATCGCGCAGCAGCTGCGGCAGCACCTTCGCGCCATCGATGATGGTCATGAAATTGCTATCGCCCGGCCAGCGCGGCACCACGTGGACGTGGAGGTGATCGCTTACCGAACCGCCGGAGGCGCGCCCCAGGTTTAACCCGACATTGATGCCTTCCGGGTTCGAGACCCGCTTGAGCACCCGCACGGCTTTCTGCACGAACTCCATGAGCTCGGCCGACTCGGCGGCGGTCAGAGCCTCTAAGTTGGCCTCTTTGCGGTACGGGACCACCAGGAGGTGGCCCGCGTTATACGGGTAGAGGTTTAAAAGCGCATATACCTGCTTGCCGCGAGCGACGATGAGCCCATCTTCATCGTTGCCGCGCGGGGCGTCGACGAAAGGATCGGCCGACCGGCGGGAGATATACGCCATCCGGTACGGCGCCCATAGGCGTTCAAGGCGGTCCGGGACGCCGGCGCCGGAGTCGACATACGTCTCCGGAGCGCCGACTTCCTGGGACCCGCGGTCCGCGTTAGTTGATTCGTGCACCGATATTCTCTTCGCTCGGCTGCTCGTTGCGGCGCTCACGCACCCACCCCTCGATGACCTCGACGGCCTTGTCAACGGGCACGCCGTTGACCTGGGTGCCATCCAGGAAGCGGAAGGACACCGCGCCGGCTTCAACGTCGCGGGCGCCGGCCAGGAGCATAAACGGCACCTTGCCGGTGGTGTGGTTGCGAATCTTCTTCTGCATGCGGTCGTCCGAGGTATCCACATCGGCGCGGATTCCACGGGCGCGCAGCTTGCCTGCCACATCCTCCAGGTGGGCGGAGAACTCATCGGCGACCGGGATGCCGATGACCTGGTGCGGGGCCAGCCAGGCCGGGAAGGCACCCGCGTAGTGCTCCAGCAGTACGCCGAAGAAGCGCTCGATGGAGCCAAACAGCGCACGGTGGATCATGATCGGCCGCGCCTTCGTACCCTGCGAGGTGGTGTACTCCAGGTCAAAGCGCTCAGGCAGGTTGAAGTCCAGCTGCACGGTGGACATCTGCCAGGTACGGCCGATGGCATCGCGAGCCTGCACCGAAATCTTCGGGCCATAGAACGCCGCGCCCGCCGGGTCCGGCACCAGCTCCAGGCCGGAGCTTTCCGCCACGCGCTGGAGGATCTCCGTGGAGCGCTCCCAGATCTCATCAGAGCCGACGAACTTGTTGGGGTCCTTGGTGGACAGCTCCAAGTAGAAGTCATCCAGACCGTAGTCCTGCAGCAGGGAGATGATGAAGTCCAAGACCTTGGTCAGCTCCTCTTCGAGCTGATCCTCGGTGCAGTAGATGTGCGAGTCATCCTGGGTAAACCCGCGGGCGCGGGTCAGGCCATGGATTACGCCGGACTTCTCGTAGCGGTAGACCGTGCCGAACTCAAAGAGGCGCAGCGGCAGCTCGCGGTAGGAGCGGCCACGGGAGGCGAAAATGAGGTTGTGCATCGGGCAGTTCATCGGCTTCGCGTAGTAGTCCTGCGGAGCCTTGGTCTCATTGCCCTCGGCGTCATACTCGCCATCTAGCTGCATCGGCGGGAACATGCCGTCCGAGTAGAAGTCTAAGTGCCCGGACTTCTTAAACAGATCACCCTTGGTGATGTGGGGGGTGTTGACGAAGGAGTAGCCGGCCTCAATGTGGCGGCGGCGGGAGTGCTCCTCCATCTCCAGGCGGATGATGCCCCCGTCCGGATGGAACACCGGGAAGCCGGAGCCGATCTCATCCGGGAAGCTAAACAGATCCAGCTCAGCACCCAGGCGGCGATGGTCACGCTTTTCGGCCTCTTCCAGCATGTGCTGGTACTCGGCCAGGGCCTCCTTGGACTCAAACGCCGTGCCGTAGACGCGCTGGAGATCAGCCTTGGACTGATCGCCGCGCCAGTACGCGGCCGAGGAGCGCGTCAGCGCAAAGGCCGGGATGTACTTCGTGGTCGGCAGGTGCGGGCCGCGGCAGAGATCGAACCACTCGACCTCGCCGGTGCGCGGGTTGACGTTGTCGTAGTGCGTCAGGTCGCCGGCGCCGACCTCGGTGGCCTCGTCGGAGTCAGGGTCGACGTTGCCCTTGTCTTCGATGAGCTCGAGCTTGAAGGGCTCATCAGCCAGGGCGGCGGCGGCCTCCTCCGTGGAGGAATAAACCTCGCGGACGAACTTCTGGCCGGACTTGATGATCTTCTTCATGCGCTTTTCCAGCGCCTGCAGATCTTCCGGGGTAAAGGGCTCATCGACCTGGAAGTCATAATAGAAGCCGTTGGCAATGGCCGGGCCGATGCCCAGCTTGGTGCCCGGGAACTCGGCCTGGACAGCCTGGGCCAGCAAGTGTGCGCAGGAGTGGCGGATGACCGCGCGGCCATCTTCCTCGCAGGCGGCGACCGGCGTGAAGGAGGCATCGACAGCCGGAGTGTGGCTGAGATCGTAGAGCTGCCCGTCCTCACCGCGGACGACCACCACGGCCTCGCTACCCTTGTTGGGAAGACCTGCGTCGAATAAAGCCTTGCCAACCGGAGTACCGGCGGCAACGGTGATGGGCTCGTAGTTTACCGGTACTGCGGGGATCATTTCCGCCATGTTAAATTGCGCTCCTTATGCGCTCGCGCGGAGCCGGCATACCTGGCCGGCCCGCTAAATGAGATGGTACAGCCCGATAGTCTACCCCTCCAGCAGGTGTTGGCCCCAATAGGTCACGCCGCGGGCAGGGTTGGTTCCAGCCGGGACGAAGTACATCGCCGAGCCGATGTGGGTAATCCACTCGTTGAGCAGATCGGCCTCGTCCAGGCGGGCCTGGATCGGCTCGAACTGCAGGCGCGGGTTCTTCTGATAGCAGACGAAAATCTGGCCGGTGTTGGCGGTCTGCTTGGCATCGCCAGGCGTCGGTGGAAGGTCATAGTTGTAGGGGCGCCGGCGGATGACCTGCTCCGGATGTTCGGCGGTCGGATGGGCTCGCGCGACGTGCGACTTCGGGTCAATGGCCCGCAGCCCGTATTTATCGCGGGCGTCCAGGTCCACCTGGTCGAACTCCTCGGAACCGCTCAGCGGTGCGCCCTTGCCCAGGTCGCGGCCGATGGAATTTTCGCGGGACGCACGGTCTGCTTCGTCCCAGGTGTCCATGTTCATCACGATGCGGCGAACCACCATGGCCGTGCCGCCCGCGAACTCACCCTCGCCAATCCAGACCTGGTTGTCGTAGTCGGATTCGCTGCGCGGGTTGACCGTGCCGTCCTTCTGGCCGAAGAGATTGCGCGGGGTCTGCCCCTGCTCGAGCGAGCCCGCGGCGTTGAGAAAGCCCTGCTGCATCCATGCCGGGGTGGCATAGGCTGAGGCCGCGCGGATGAGGTGGCGGGTGATGTGCGCGACGGTGACCGGGTCATCGCAGCAGATCTGCAGCACCAGGTCCGTCTGCCCCCACTCGGGCCGCAGCTGGTCCCGCGCATAGGCCCGCACGTCCCCCAGCCATTCGGGCTTGTCGATGCCGGCCGCGCTGAAAAAGCCTTCTCCCCACCCACAGGTAACGGTCAGGTTAGCCGGTAGATCGGTGAGCTCGGCATCGAGGCTGCCCGCAGGCTTCTCGGCCGTGCACAGGGCGCGGGCGTCCTCGGTCCACAGGCGCATAAGGTTGACCGCGGCCTGCTTCGCCGGCAGGCCATGGCCCTCGCGCAGGTTGAAGCCGACCAGGTTCAAGTGGGCCTGCGAAGGCGTGTCGATGCCCGCTTGGTGTTCCCCATCGAAAGGGACGATGGCATCGGCAAGCGGAGCGGCCGCGGCGGCCTCGTCGGTCGGGGTGCTAGCCCCCGTCTTATCGTCTGCCCGGGCACAACCGGCCAGCGCCAGCCCTCCCATTACGGCAGCCCCCGAAGCCAACATCCCCCGACGCGAAACCTTGTCCTGCATGCCTCATCCTTTGTGCGAAGTAGTCAAAATCCGAAAAGGCGCTAGCGCCGAACCCCGCCCCACCTGCGTGGGCTGTGGGCGCCACGGCGCTAGCGCGGGTGGTGCTTAGTGGTTGTGCTCGGCGGCCTCAGTGCCCTCAGTGCTCTCAGCGTGGTCGCCGTGATCATGGCCGCTCATGTCCATGCCGCCCATGTCCTCGTAGCCCTCTTCGCCGGCGGCCATGGTGCGCACCGGCAGCTTGCCCATCTCGGCGGTGGTGCCATCGCCCAGCAACAGGGAGACGTCGATCTCGTCGCCGGCGACGACCTTGTCCTTAACACCCATCATCATCAGGTGCTCGCCACCCGGGGCCAGCTCCACGGAGCCGCCGGCCGGGATCTCCAGACCGCCCTCCTTCTCCTGCATGACGCCGTCCACAACCTCGTGGATCTGGTTCATCTCGGCGTCAATGGAGGTGGTGAAGCCCACGACGGTGACGTCCTTGTCAGTGCCGTTGTGGATGGTACCGAAGATGGCGGTCATATCAGCGCCGTCCTCCATGGCTCGCACCACGCCGTCGTGCATGTGCACACCGGAGTGGTCAACGGCCTCGGCGGCAGCGGAAGTAGTCTCCGCCGCGGTCGACGGCTGCGCGGACTCGGAGGTGGTTGCCTCATCGGTGCTGGAGCAGGCCGCCAGGGCCAGCGCGGCAGCGGCGAGGGAGGAAACGATAAGGGTGCGGTTACGCATAGTCTTTATGCCTTTCTTCACGGAAGAGTTGTTTCAAACGCTTTAGCGCTAGGGCTGCTTGCGGGTCTTAGCCACCAGCATGATGACGACCGCCCCAATAATGAGGATGCCGCCGAGCCCCAGGATGAGCTTGGCCGCCAGCGGCAAGCCCGCCAGGCCGGTGGCGTCTGCGGCGGGCGCGTCCTCCGGCGCGGTAGTTGCGGCTGCCCCCTCAGCACCGTCGGTGCCGTCGGTACCGTCGGCGCCGGCCACGCTAAAGGGCACGGAGCCGCGCGTGGCATGGCCGTCGGAGGAGGTGATCTGGAATCCCACCTGGTAGTCGCCCGGGCCGGGCTTAACCTCGCCGGGTACAGGAATAGTTAGCTCACGGCCATCGATGGTCGGCTCAGCGTCGAAGAGGACCTCCCCGGAATCTAGGTCGGTTACGGCGAAGGTGTTAAACCCCTCCTTCGGAATGCCAGAAAACTCCAGCGTGATCGACTGAGGGAATTCCGCCAATGGGGCATCCGCGACGACGTTGCCGCCAATCACGGAGTCATGGGCTAGGGCGGCGGGGGCCGAGGCCACCAGCGCGCCTGCGGCCACAAGGCCTGCGAGTCCGCGGTGAATCCGCATTCGGTCTCCAATCTCTTCGAGGACAAGAAGGCCGGTTGGCCCTCTAGATGCCATATCATCGTAGCCCCGCGCCCCGCCTTTCCCTTTCGGGCGCGGCGACGCGGTAGTCCAGTAGTCGCAGCCGCCCAGAATTAAGTTCCCATAATGTGATGACGATCCCCCTCCCCGAATTGCCTAGGCCTCAACTGCCACCCCACGCAGCTGCTGCACCGGCAGCCGACAGCCAGCACCTCCACTGCCGCCGGGCAACAAATCGCGCGGTGATGGGCGCGACGTGGATCGTGCGTACGCGGCCCCCACAACGCAACGAAGGCCGCCCTTTTTTCAGGGCTGCCTTTATGGAGCGGATGACGAGACTCGAACTCGCGACCCTCACCTTGGCAAGGTGATGCGCTACCAACTGCGCTACATCCGCATTACGGCTTTGACACCGATTTTTCCAACCAGGTGGTTGGTGAGACCCCGCGAGGTCTGCGTGCGCGATACTGGGATTGAACCAGTGACCTCTTCCGTGTCAGGGAAGCGCTCTCCCGCTGAGCTAATCGCGC
>CAVFKS010000037.1:0-18491 GCA_963623015.1 Clostridia bacterium | reverse complement strand
ACGTTTTGCTGTCTACCAGCGCGGTCACGAACCCGCAGGCGACCACCCCGCGCCCGTCCAAGCGCGACGCTGCCGATGCTGCCGATGCTGCCGATGCCCGCCGCCGCGAGGCCGCCCGCCAGGCCCAGCTGCAGCGTCAGGTCCAGGCTCAGGTGCAGCAGGCCCTGCAGGAGGGGCATCAGGAGCAGTAGGGCTCGCCCCAGCGCAAGTGTTTCAATGAGAATGGCTCCTCCCGCGGATGGCGGGAGGAGCCTAGTTCGTTGTGCGGGACCGGGTTTGGTGGGCCCCGGTCTCGGCTTCTATTTGGTGTAGCCGATGTTTTCGACCTCGATGACGGCGAAGGAGTTCGCGCCGAAGTTGGCGATGTCCGGCTTGGTGGCTACCATCGCTGGGCCGTTGTAAATGGGGATGATGCCATACTGGGCCAGCGCTTCCTTTTCGAGCTTGTTGGCCTGCTTGATTTGCTCTTCGGGGTCTGAGATCTGTGCGAGCGCGTCAATCTGCTTGTCCATCTCCGGCGTGCCGGTGCCGGAACGGTTGAGTTGAGAGCCGGTGCGGTAGACCTGCCCGAAGTAGGCCACGCCGAACGGGTCGCCCGAGGAGAAGCCCATGGGCAGGATTTCGAAGTCGTACTTGGAGGTCACCTCAGAGAAGTCCGCGGAGGGGCGCTCTTCAACCCGCAGCTCCACGCCGATATCCTTCATCATCTTTTGCGTGGCGGTGGCTAGCGCCTTGGAGAGGGAGGAATCTCCGAGGAGCGTGTAACGCAGGGACAGCTTCTTGCCGTCCTTTTCTCGAATGCCGCCGTCGCCTTCTGCCCAGCCAGCCTCGTCCAGCAGTGTCTTGGCCCGTTCAACGTCGAAGTTGACGACGGCGCCGACGTTGTCCTCGTAGCCGTCTTGGGTTTGGTAGAGAGTGAAGGATCCTGGCAGCTCCTCGGTGTAGCCGTTGAGCCCGTTGAAGCGGATCTCGGACAGCGTGGTGCGGTCGATGCCCGCCATGATGGCCTCTCGTACCTTGATGTCAGACAGGATCTCATTCTTGGAGTTGAGGGTGAACAAGGAGTTGGATGGGGCCATCGCCGTGCGGATCTCGATGTCTGGCATGTCCTTCACGGCGGCCAGGCGTTCCTTATTGCCCACCCCAGTTGCGTCGATCTCTCCTGCCTTAAAGGCGTTGATCGAGGCCTGATCCTCCATTTGGCGGTAGGTCACTTTGTCGAGAAAGGGCTTGTCTCCCCACCACTTTTCGTTGGGCACGAAGGTGGCGGTGCCGCTGTTGAAGTCCACGTTTTCCACCTTGTAGGGGCCTGCGCCCCATTCCGGGTGCACATTGCCTAGGTAGGCCTCGTTGAACTTTTCGGGAGTATCCACCTGGGGAGGGAGCAGGAAGTTGAACAGCCCCTGCCACCATGGGTAGGCCTGGGTGAACGTGACAACGGCCTGCTTGTCGTTGACGCCGGCAGTGACTGACTCGATTAGTTCGTAGCCATCGGTGGAGGAAACGTTGGCGTCCTCCATTTTGCCGTTATTGAACTTCCAGGTGTTTTCGAAGGCCCGCCAATCGATGGGGGTGCCGTCGTTGTATTGCGCCTTCTCGTTGATGGTGTAAGTGATTACGGTCTTGCCGTTGACTTCTTCTTCCTTGACTTCGTCGATGTAGTCGTTGTTGGCGTGGAATTCACCGGAGCCGTCAAAGAGGCCGATCTGCGGATTGTAGTACTGCCAGAGGTTGTTGGTGTAGAGGGTGCCGTCGGCTTGGAAGGGATTCTGTTGCTGGGAAATCTCCGTGATGGCTAGGCGCAGCTCGCCTCCCTCCTTGAGCTCCGATCGCTCTTGTGGGTTGTAGGAGCCGTCTAGCTTGACGTCGAGTTGTTCAGTGTTGCCTGAACCTTCAGAGTCGCCGGAGGCGCACCCGGTGAGAATGAGCGCGGAAGCAGTTACTGCGGCCAACAGTGCGTTGCGGAATGTCGCTGACATGAGCGATACCTTTCTGGAGAGGGAATGGGAACGGGAAATATTCAGTTTTAAGTCTGTGTGCCGGAAACCGGGGCAGGGGCGTAGACCTCTCGGACACGCTCGCGCTCCACGGCGGGATCGGGGACGGGGATGGCAGAGAGCAGCGCGCGGGTATAGGCGTGCTGTGGTCGGTCAAAGACCTCGTCCGTGGGGCCATATTCCACGAAATCGCCCTTATACATGACCGCTACCTTGTCAGAGAGGTGGCGCACGACCGACAGATCGTGGGCCACGAAAACCAGGGAGACACCCAGCCGGTTCTTCAGGTCGTGCAGGAGGTTGATGATGCCAGCCTGAATGGAGACATCGAGCGCCGAGACAGGCTCGTCGAGCACCACGATGGAAGGGTTGGTGGCGAGGGCGCGGGCAAGCCCGATTCTTTGGCGCTGGCCACCAGAGAAGGCGCCGGGGAAGCGATCGATCTGGTGGGATTCCAACCCCACCAGCTGCATAAGCTCGGCGACGCGGGCGTTGATGTCCCCGTCATATCCCAGCGATTGCAGGGGCTCGGCGATGATTTCGCGGATGGTCATGCGGGGGTTCAAGGAACTCATGGGATCCTGGAACACGATCTGGATGTCCTTACGCAGCTGCCGACGTGCGCTGTGGCTCAGCCCCGTCGTCTCGACTCCGTTGACCACGATGCGGGAACCTGCCGGAGGATTGAGTTCCATGATCTCCAACAAGGTGGTGGTCTTCCCCGAGCCGGATTCGCCGACGATGGCGAAGTACTCTCCCTGGTGGACGTCGAAGCTAATGTCCTTTACCGCGTGCACAGTTCCAACTCGACGCTTCAGGATGGCCCCCTTGATGAGGGGGAAATCCTTGGACAGGTTAGCAACCTCCAGGGTGACGGGGCGCTCCGCGAAGGGCACATCGCCAAAGGCATCGGGGGCGATTTCAGGCAGCGGATACATGCGTTCGCCGCCGATTGTGCCGCCTTCGATGTCGCCTGAGCGCAAGCAGGCGGAAAAGTGGCTGGGGGCATCGTCAAGCGGGAGCAGGGCCGGCTCCTGCTGCCGGCACTCGGCCTGGACCACGGGGCAGCGGGCGGCGAATGGGCACTCCGCCGCGACCTCGATGAGGCGCGGCGGCGTACCGGCGATCGGGATGAGCGGCTGCGTGGTTGACCGGTCCACCCGCGGGGTAGACCCCAGAAGCCCGACCGTGTAGGGCATCTTAGGCTGGTTGAAAACCGTGTCGACATCGCCTAGCTCCACGGGCCGGCCGGCGTACATGACGAGGACATCGTCTGCGGTGCCTGCCACTACGCCCATGTCGTGGGTAATCATGATGACGGCCGCGCCGGTTTCCCGCTGCGCCACCTTGAGTACCTCGAGGATCTGGGCCTGGATCGTCACGTCCAGGGCGGTGGTGGGCTCGTCCGCGATGATCACCTTGGGATTGTTGGCCATCGCGATGGCGATGACGACGCGCTGGCGCATGCCCCCGGAGAATTCGTGGGGAAAGGACTTCACCCGCTTTTCGGGCTCCGGGATCCCCACCAGGCCCAAGAGGCGGATGGCCTCCTTTTCGGCGGCACGTTTGGAAAGGTCCCTGTGGGTCTGTATGGCTTCGATGAGCTGGTCTCCCACGGAGAACACCGGTGTCAAGGAGGACAGCGGATCCTGGAAAATCATGGAGATTTCTTTGCCGCGGATCTTCGACATCTCCTTGTCCGGCTTTCCGATGAGCTCCTCTCCGGCGTAGGCCACGGAGCCTTCTACCTTCGCATAGTCGGGCAGGAGGCCCATGACGGCCAGCGAGGTCACGGATTTGCCGGAGCCCGATTCGCCCACGATAGCCAGAGTTCGGCCCGGCATCAGGTCGAAGTCGACGCCGCGTACCGCGTGGACGGACCCGGCCTCGGACGGAAAGGTAACCGACAGGTTGCGTACGGTCAGGATGGGCTCGGTCATGCTCGGCCTCCAGAATTCGAGTTGGGGTCAATGGCGTCGCGCAGCCCGTCGGCAATGAATGCCATGGAGACGGTCAGCAGGGTCAGGACAGCGGCGGGGAAATAGAAGAGCCAGGGCGAAGCCTCGACGGCGTTGGCGCCGCCGGCGAGCAGGGTCCCCAGGGACACATCGGGAAGCTTGACGCCGAGGCCTAGGAATGACAGCGCGGTCTCCGACATGACGGTGGAGACCACTCCCAGCGCTGCCTGGATGATGAGCAGCGAGCCGATGTTGGGGACGACGTGGCGGAAGATGGTTCGCACGCGGCTAACGCCCATGTAGTCGGCAGCGCGGACGTAGTCGTTCTCGCGCACGCTCAGGGCCATGGCCCAGATGACGCGGGCCGGGTACATCCATCCGAAGACGATGAGCACGACGATGAGCAGCTTCCAGTCGCCCCCGGAGTCGGAGACGACTAGCGCGATAAGGAGGAAGGTCGGAATTGCCAGCGGGAAGTGGATGACGGCTAGGACCGCCTTTTCCACTGCGCCCCCGTACATGGCGGCCGCGGCACCGATGAACGCGGACAACACTGTGGTGGATAGCGACACGATGAGCGCGATGACGAGCGAGCGGCCTAGGCCATGCACCGTCTGGGCGAAGAGATCGTTGCCCGAGTCGGTGGTGCCGAACCAGTGCTCGGCGGAGGGGCCGGTGGACAGGTTGAGGAAGTCTGGCTCGTCAAAAGACCAAGGGGTGAGGAAGCGACCGAAGATCGAAAGCAGCGCTAGGCAGAGGAAGATGATGAGCCCCGCGGTGGCAAATTTATTGCGGAAGAAGCGACGCGTGTACAGCGCTAGCTTCGAGGACCCGGAGAACTCGCCGGGGGAGTATTGCCTGCGCTGTGCATCGTCGACGTCTACCCCGGAGCCGAGAGCGGACTGGGCGCTGGGCTCGGTCTGTGGGGAAAAGTCCGCGGTGGCGGTGTGGGGGCGCACGCCCAGGTTGTCCGCGGCGGCATCGATAGCCAAATCGTTGCGGTGGTGGCGCGGGAGGTGGCGGGACTCGGCGCGAGGAGTGGTGGATTTCTTCTCTTGAGACATTTAGCTCACCCTTACTCGGGGATCGAGGGCAACGACGACGATGTCGGCCAAGATGGCGGAGACCGCAATCATGACGGCGCCGAACGCGGCTACCGCAGTAGTCCCGTTGACGTCGTTGCGAGAGATGGTTTCGATGAAGTACTGGCCCATGCCCTTCCACGCGAAGATGGTTTCCGTCATGATGGCGCCGGTAAAGATGCCTGGGACGGAAAATGCCACGGAGGTGGCCACCGGGATGATGGACGTCCGCAGCGCGTGCTTGCGGATAGCCTGGGCGCGGGTGAGGCCTTTAGCTCGGGCAGTGCGGACGTAGTCGGCGTTCAAATTGTCCAGCAGTAGGGTGCGTTGCATCATGTGGTACCCGGCGTAGCTGATGATGATCAGCGAGATGGATGGCAAAATGAGGTGCTGTGCGAGGTCGATGAGCCTGGGGAAGAACCCTTCGACGCCGATGCTGCTGGCGCCTGTCACATAGACCACGCGGTGGCCGGTAACCCGGTTGATCCACAGGCCGCCGGCCACCACCAGGATGGAGGCGACGACGACGTGCGTGTTCATGGTGATGATGGATACGCTCTGCCAGAAGCGATCGGCGGCTTTGTATTGCCGGGAGGCGGTGTAGACGCCCAGGCCCACGCCAATGATGACGGAGAGGACCGTAGCGACCAGCAGGAGCTGCGCGGAGACGAGCGCACGGTGCCCGATCTGGGCGCTAACCGGGTCCCCGAGAGGGGAGGTTCCCCAGTCCCAGCGGAAGAGGATTCCCGAGAGCCAGCCCCACCACCGTTCTAAAAGTGGGGTTTCGGGGTTGAGGCCCAAAGGCGTGAGGATTTTGCTAATCTCCTCGGGCTCTAGGGGAGGGGTGCGCCCCATGTAGTTTGAGCGGGGGTCGAGGAAGGTGGCCGCTAACAGGTACGCGATGTTGGTCGCGAGGAAGATCACCGCTACCCAGCTGGCAGTCTTTTTGATGATGTACTTGAACATCACAAATCCTTCGCAGAGTTAGGCTTCGTCCACGCGGAGGGTGCGCAAACAGCAACGGACAACAGCAAGCAAAGTGACGCTGATTTCAGTGCCACGTCCATGTGGCCCACGGCTCAAGTGAGTGCTTGGTCACATAATAAATGTGAAGTGTGTTATTCGGAGGGGTTTCGCCATAAATATTCGCGAGGGGGCACTAGCAGGTATCGAGAAGACCGCTTAAGGCCGCCTTTTCTGCTTCCGTGATCCAGAGCCCATAGGCGGCCTTGACCTCGATGATCTTCTGTGCGTATTCGCAGCGGAAGGCGCGGTTGGGCGGCAGCCAGGTGGCGGCGTCGCCGGCCTGCTTCTGCTGGTTTAAGCGCCCGTCCACGGCTAGCAGGTTGCGCGGGTCGTTGGCGAAGTTGCGGCGGGTCTCGGCGTCCCAGGCCTGGGCGCCCTTCTGCCAGGCGTCCGCGAGGGGGACGACGTGGTCGATCTGGACGCGCCGGGAGGTATCCTGCCCGCGCACGAAGTCGATGTCCGCGCCCGAGTAGGGGTCGCGCAGCAGCCCACTTACCGCCACGCACCCGTGGGTGCCTTTCTTGATGACCACGGTGTCGAGGTCGCGGCGCAGGATGTCGTTGCGGGTATCGCAGCCATTGTGGCCGAACTCCACCGTGACGTCGTCGGACCACGCGGTGCCAAAAAGCTCCCGCTCATAGCCGGTCTTGGGTGCCCGGCCCTTGACTGCCAGGCCATCGAGGGCCTGCTGGCTAGCGGCGGCTGGGGCAGCGATGGTATCGGCCACGGAGCCGGCGGCGGAGCCGGTGACGGAGCTGGCAACCCCACCGGTGTCGGGGAGGTCAGTGGGCAGGGAGCATGAGGTAAGAGCCAGGGTTAAGGCAGCGAAAATGGCTAAGGCGGCGGCGCGGGGCGAGCGGGCAGGAAATGGCATGATGGCCCCAGTTTAGGAGTCAGGGCGGACACGTAGACTTGGGGGAAGTTAAACCCCGTCCGCGGATAGTTTTGCCACGCTACCTAAAAGATGATGGATCTCTCATGTTTTGTGGCATGCTTAGTGACTGTTCCGCGGTCGGGCGCACGCGCCCGCACCCAAACTCGATCCACCTGTGCAAGGAGCAGCCCCGCTGTGAATAACGCTACGTTTGCCAATAATTCCGCACATTCTGCAGATTCCGCCGTCGGCTTCGGCCAGCGTCTCATCGACGGCCTGGGGGACTTTGCCTTGACCTTTTCCGGCCAGGGCTACCCGTGGCTGCCGACCCTGCGCGAGCAGCTAGCGGCCGGATCGGCCATTGGCCGCGACGTAGAGGCCGCCCTGAAGTTGCTGGCCCCGCTGGGCGACGAGCTCGCCGGCTTCCTCCCGCACGGCTTCGACCCGGTGGCCTGGGCGCGCAGTGGTGCGCCCGCGGGCCTGGACGCTGCCGCCGCGGCGGTCTCGACGCCGGGCATCGTCACCGCCCAGCTGGCTCTCCTCGAGGTCCTGCGCGCCCAGGGGCTGCCGGCCCCGCGCCAGGCGTTGGGCCACTCGCAGGGCGTGTTGGCCACCTACGCGGCGCTCGGAAAGGCCAACGCGGCCGAGGTCATCGCGCAGGCGCTGCTCATCGGGGCGGCGATTACCAAGTGGGCCCGCATCCACGGGCTCGTGCGCACCGCCCAAGGTGCCCCCATGGTGGCCGTGAGCGGGGCCAGCCGCGCCCAGCTGGAAGCCGCCGGCGCCACCATCGGCCTGTGCAACGGGCACCGCAACTTCGTCATCGTCGGCGCGCCGGGTGAGCTGGACGCCGTCCGCGCGAAGCTGGAGGCCGCCGCTGCCGCCGAGCAGCGCGCCGTGGAGCTCAAGCAGCGCGGCGGCACCCCGCTGAGCCCGGTCTTTAATCCGCTGGACGTCCAGGCCGCCTATCACCATCCCGCCATGGTGGACGCGGTGGCAGACGTCGAGCGGTGGGCCGGCATCGTGGGCCTGGACGCGCAGCTGGTGGGGGAGGGCGCCCGGGCGGTGCTCGTCGACCCGGTGGACTGGCCGGCCCAGCTCGCCGGCGTGGAGGCCGAGTGGATCTTCGAGTGCGGCCCGGCAGGGGGCGTGGCCAAGCTGACCCAGCAGGTCGTGGCGGGGCGCGGCATCGGCACGCTGGTGCTCAGCAGTGCCGAGGGGCAGGCCCAGCTTTTCGATGCCGGCCGCGCGCCGGCCCGCCCGCGTCCCTGGAGCGACTTCGCACCGCGGCGCAGCGGTGACCGCGTGGTGACGAAGTTTACCGACGCCACGGGCTTGAGCCCCGTGATGCTGCCGGGCATGACGCCCACCACCGTTGACCCGGAGATCGTGGCGGCCGCGGCGAATGCCGGCCACTGGGCGGAGCTGGCCGGCGGCGGCCAGGTCACCGACGCCGTGCTGGCGGACAACCTGGCCGCGCTGGAAAAGCTACTGGAACCGGGCGTGAACGCGCAGTTCAACGCCATGTACTTGAACGCGGCGCAGTGGCGCCGCCAGATCGCCGGGGCCCGGGCCATCCCCCGCGCGCGGGCGGCGGGCGCGCCGATCAACGG
The DNA here is from genome assembly GCA_963623015.1 of Clostridia bacterium. Lineage (GTDB taxonomy): Bacteria > Actinomycetota > Actinomycetes > Mycobacteriales > Mycobacteriaceae > Corynebacterium. Next base: position 9,941 of record CAVFKS010000037.1, on the reverse strand, counting down.
CATCGTGATCTCCGCGGGTATTCCCCCGCACGAGGAGGCCGTGGAGCTCGTCGAGCAGCTGCGCCGGGACAACTTCCCGTGGTTGGCCTTCAAGCCGGGCGCGGTCTCGCACATCCGCCGCGTGCTCGACGTCGCTGACGCCGTGGATTTCCCCATCATCATGCAGGTGGAGGGCGGGCACGCCGGCGGGCACCACTCCTGGGAGGCGCTCGATGACCTCCTGCTGGACTCCTATGCGGAGATCCGCCGGCGCGACAACGTGATCCTGGCCGTGGGCGGCGGCATCGGCACGCCGGAGGTGGGCGCGGAGTACCTCACCGGTACGTGGGCGCAGCGCTACGGGCGGGTGGCCATGCCCGTCGATGCCATCATGGTGGGCACGGCCGCAATGGCTGCCCGGGAGGCCACCGCCACCGCGGACGTGAAGGCCGCCCTGGTGGCTGCGCGCCCGGTGGAGGACAACGACGGCTGGGCGCCGGCGGGGGCAAGCGGGGCCGACGTGGCCTCGGGGCGCTCCCAGCTGGGCGCGGACATCCACGAGCTCAACAACTCTTTTGCCCGCACGGCGGCCTTCCTGGCGCAGGTCGAGGACCCGCAGGCTCAGCGCGTGGAGATCATCGAGGCGTTGGCGCGGACCTGCAAGCCCTATTTCGGCGACGTGGCCGAGATGACCTACGCGCAGTGGCTTGAGCGCTACCTGGAGCTGTCCTACGGCGGCGCCTGGGCGGATGAGTCCTGGGCTATCCGCTTCGAGCAGATGGTCCACCGCGCCGAGGCCCGCCTGCACCCGGCCGATCACGGGCCGGTGGTCCCGCGCGTGCTGGCCCAATGCGCCTCCGTGGACGAGGCCCCGCGCCGCCTGGTGGAGGAATATGGTGATGCCCCAGTCCAGCCTGCCGATGCCGCCTGGTTCCTCCGGTTGCTCGACTCCCCGGGCAAGCCGGCTAACTTCGTGCCCGTCATCGACGGCGAGGTCCTGCGCCGCTTCCGCCAGGACACCCTGTGGCAGGCCCAGGACCCGCGCTATAGCGCCGACGAGGTCTGCATCATCCCGGGCACTGTGGCCGTGGCCGGCATCGAGCGCGCCGACGAGCCGGTGGCGCAGCTGCTGGGCCGCTTCGAGGCTGCCGCCGCCGTGGGCCTGGACGAGGAAGCAGGCCAGGTGGGCCCCGCCGCCGCGGACTGTGCGTCCATCGAGTGGGCCGGGCGCCAGATCCCCAACCCGGCGCGCGTGGTCGACAACCCGCAGCTAGACCAGACGGAAGACGGTGTGGTGCTGCGCGTGGAGATGGAAGGCTCCGTTCCCGGCGCGCGGCTGGACATCCCCCTGCGCGCCAACGCCATCCCGGGGGCCACGCCCGTGGTCACCGAGGCTGAGGCCTGCGCGGCCATGCGGGAGTTGGCGCGCATCGCCGCCGGCGGCTCCCTGCCGGAGGTCGCCGGCGGCCAGGCCAGCTGCCGGGCCCGGCTGGACGCGGCGGATCGCGCCGGGTATGACAATGTCACCGCCGGCTATGCGCCGGGGGTTTCCGGCGGGGCGGCGGATATCCTGGTGGGCAAGGCCTGGCCGGCCATCTTCGCGGTGATCGCGGATACCGATGCCGTCGAGGGCCTACTCGACCTGGTCCACCTGCACCACGGGCTGACGCTTGCAGCGCCACTGCCCGCCGGCGACCTGGAGCTGGAGGCACGCGCCCGCCTGGGAGGCGTTAAGGACACCGTCGTGGGGCGCGTCATCGAGGTTTCCGTGGAGTTCGTCAACGCGGCCGCCCCGGAGGCAGGCCCGTTGGCGCGCCTGCATGAGGAGTTTGCCATCCGCGGCCGCCAGGGGAGTGCCCCATATGCGGCGCCCCGGCTGGATTTCGTGGCCAAGCCGGAGAGCTTCCGCCACCGCCAGTCAGTCCGCGCGCCGGAGAGCATGCGGGCCTTCGCCGTGGTGACCGGGGACCGCAACCCCATCCACGTCGACGCGAATGCGGCCCGCCTGGCCGGCCTGGACGGCGTCATCGTCCACGGCATGTGGACCTCCGCCCTAGCCCAGCTGGCCGCCGCCTTCGACGGCGCGCAGGTCACACAGTGGGCCGCGGAGATGCTCGCCCCGGTGGCCCCGGGGGCAGAGGTGGTCTTTGATGTCGCCCGCATCGGCCGCGCGGCCGACGGCGGGGAGGTGCGCTCGGTCACCGCGCAGGTAGATGGCACCCCGGTGCTCGCGGCCACGGCCGTGCTGGCCGCGCCGCGGACCTTCTACGGCTTCCCCGGCCAGGGCATCCAGCACCCGGGCATGGGCATGGATGCCTACGCGTCCTCGCCGGCGGCCCGCGCGGTCTGGGATCGGGCTGATCGCCACACCCGCCGGCAGCTGGGCTTTTCCATCCTGGAGATCGTGCGCACCAACCCGCCGCGCGTCGAGGTCGACGGGGAGGTCTTCGAGCACCCCGACGGCGCGTTGTTCCTCACCCAGTTCACGCAGGTGGCCATGGCCACGCTGGGCTGCGCCCAGGTCGCGGAGATGGAGGAGGCCGGCGTGCTGCAGCACGGTGCTTTCTTCGCCGGCCATTCGGTGGGTGAGTACAACGCCCTGGCCGCCTATGCGCGCGTGCTCTCGCTGGAGTCCGTGGTGGAGATCGTCTACCGCCGCGGGTTGACCATGCACCGCCTGGTCGGGCGCGATAGCGCAGGCAACTCCAATTATGGGCTCTCGGCCCTGCGCCCGAACAAGATGGGCCTTAGCGCGGACGAGGTCTTCGATTACGTGGCACAGATTGCCCGCGAGACCGGCGAGTTTTTGGAGATCGTCAACTACAACATCGCCGGCGTGCAGTACGCGGTGGCCGGTACCCGCGCGGGCCTGGCCGCCCTGGCTGCCGATGCCGAGCGCCGCGCGCCGGGCAAGCGCGCCTACATCGCGATCCCGGGCATCGACGTGCCCTTCCACTCCTCGCACTTGCTCGACGGGGTGCCGGAGTTCCGCGCGCACCTCGACTCGCTCATCCCGGAAGAGATCGACTTGGATATCCTGGTCGACCGCTACCTGCCCAACCTGGTCGCGCGCCCGTTTGCGCTGGACCGTGAGTTCGTGGACGCGATGGCCGAGGTCGTGGATTCGCCGATCTCGGCCGATATCCTGGCTGATTTCGACGCCTGGTCCGCCACCCCGGTCAAGCTTGGTCGGACCCTGCTCATCGAGCTGCTGGCCTGGCAGTTTGCCTCGCCGGTGCGCTGGATTGAGACCCAGGATCTGCTGCTGCGCGACACCGCCGACGGCGGCCTGGGCGTGGAGCGCTTCGTGGAGGTCGGCGTGGGACAGAGCCCGACGCTGGCCAACATGCTGGGCCAGACCCTGCGCCTGGACCCGTGCGCGGACGTGGACATCGAGGTCTTCAACGTCGAGCGCGACCGCGCGGCCGTCTACTCGGAGGACCAGGTCGAGGCCCCGGCCGCTGAGCCTGCCGATGCCGCCGAGCCCACTGAGCCCTCTCAGCCCTCTCAGCCCGCTGAGCTCACTGAGCCGACTGTGCCCACGGCGCCCGCCCAGCCTGCCGCCCCGGCCCCGACGGGCGGGCCGCAGGAAGTGGCCGATAAGCCCTTTAATGCGGCCGATGCCACCGTGATGCTGGTGGCGGCCTGGACCAAGGTGCGCCCTGACCAGATCGGGGCCACCGACACCATCGAGTCCCTGGTCGAGGGCGTGTCCTCGCGCCGCAACCAGCTGCTGCTGGATCTGGGCACCGAGTTCGGCATTGGCGCCATCGACGGCGCGGCCGATGCCCCCATCGCCCAGCTGCAGGAGACCGTCGCCGGCCTGGCCAAAGGCTATAAGGCCTTCGGGCCGGTGCTGGGCCAGCAGGTCACCGAGGCCCTGCGCCGGCTGACCGGCCCGGCCAATAAGAAGCCGGCTTATGTCGCCGAGCGCATCACCGGCGCCTGGGGCCTGGGGCCGGGCTGGGTGGATCGCATCACCGCCGAGATCGTCCTGGGCACCCGCGAGGGCGCCTCCCTGCGCGGCGGGGACCTGGCCGAATTCGGCGGGGATCTCGATGCCGTGATCGACGCCGCCACCCGGGCCGCCGGCCAGCGCGTGGGCGTGGACATCGTCATGCCCGCGGCCGCCGGGGCCGGCTCGGCCACCGTGGATTCCGCCGCGCTCGACGAGTTTGCCGCCGAGTTCACGGACACCCTGGCAGCCACCGCACAGACCCTGCTGCGCCGCCTGGGCAAGCTCGACGAGTCCGCCCCGGAGGCCGCCGAGCCCGACCAGCTGGCCGACCTGGTCGCCGCCGAGCTCGGCCCCGACTGGGCCCAGCAGGTCGCGCCCACCTTCGACGCCCGCAAGGCCGTCTTGCTGGATGATTTCTGGGCCTGGGCGCGCGAGGACCTCGTGCGCCGCGGGGCGCAGGCGCGGGTGACCGGCGCCGGCGAGGAGGTCGCGCAGATGGCCGAGTACCTGGGCCATAACGCCCAGGCCGCCGATGCCCGCACCACTGTCCTGCCGCGGGAGGGCCAGGTCGCGGTGGTCACAGGGGCATCGCCAAGCTCGATTGCGGCGGCCGTGGTGGGCCGCCTGCTGGGGCAGGGCGCGACCGTCATCGCGACGACCTCGCGCCTAGACCACGACCGCCTGGAGTACTACAAGGGCCTCTACCGCGACAACGCGGCGGGGCCGGCGGCCCTGTGGGTCGTGCCCGCCAACCTGAGTTCTTTCGCGGACGTCGATGCCCTCATCGACTGGGTGGGCACCACCCGCACCGTCACCGTCAACGGGGCGACCACCGTAGACAAGCCGGCCCTGGTGCCGGACCTGCTCTTCCCGTTCGCCGCACCCCGCGTGAGCGGCTACGCCGGGGACCCGGGCGCAGAGTCCCAGATGCGCCTGCTGCTGTGGTCCGTCGAGCGCCTGCTGGTGGGCCTGTCCGGGATCGGCGCGGCCACCCATGTGGGCCATCGCCTGCACGCGGTGCTGCCGGGATCGCCCAACCGGGGCACCTTCGGCGGCGACGGCGCCTATGGCGAGTCCAAGGCCGCCCTCGATGCCCTGGTCAACCGCTGGCGCGCCGAGCCGTGGGGACGCCGGGTGAGCCTGGCGCACGCGCACATCGGCTGGGTGCGCGGCACCGGCCTGATGGGCGGCAACGATCCCCTGGTCGACGTGGTCGAGGCCCGCGGCGTGCGCACCTTTGCGCCGGCGGACATCGCGAAGCTGCTGGTCGACCAGGCCGCCGATCCGGCCGCCGCAACTGCGGCGCCGGCGGTCTATGACTTCACCGGCGGGCTGGCCGAGGCCAACCTGGACCTGCCGGCGCTTGCCGCAGAGGCGGCCGCCGGCGCGGATGCGGAATCCGCGGCATCGGAGGCTCCGGAAGCCACCATCGCGGCGCTGCCCAACGTGCGCCGGCCGCTGGAGTGGACCGAGCCGGACTTCGCCGGCGCAAACGTGGACCTCGATGACATGGTCGTCATCGTCGGCGCGGGCGAGCTGGGGCCGGTAGGCTCCTCGCGCACGCGCTACGAGGTGGAACTAACCGGCGGGCTCTCCGCCGCCGGCGTCATCGAGCTGGCCTGGTCTACCGGGCTGATTAGCTGGGACGAGGCGGCCGGTGGCTGGGTGACCGCCGACGGCGAAGACATCGCGGAGGCAGACATCTTTGACCGCTTCCACGACCAGGTCCTAGCCGGAGTGGGCGTGCGCCGCTACCACGACGACTTCGGCCCGCACCTGCCCATGGTGGACAACCTCGCACCAGAGCTGACCACCATCTACCTGGAAGAACCCCTGACGTTTACGGTCGAGGACGAGGAGACCGCCCGGTCCTTCCTCAGCGACGGCGAGTCCGGCGCCACCATCTCCTTCGACGGCGAATGGCACGTGACCCGGCCCGCCGGCTCCCCGGTGCGCGTCCCGCGCCGCCTGGCGATGTCGCGCTTTGTCGGCGGCCAGATCCCCGAAGGCTTCGACCCGGCGCGCTACGGGCTGCCGGCCGACATGATCGACAACCTCGACCGGGCGGCGCTGTGGAACATCGTCTGCACCGTCGACGCCTTCCTATCCGCGGGCTTTAGCCCGGCGGAGCTTTTGGCCCACGTCCACCCGGCGCGGGTGTCCTCCACGCAGGGCACCGGCATGGGCGGGACGTCCTCGCTGCGCTCTTTGTACGTGGATAAGCTGCTGGCCCAGGCGCGCCCGAACGACATCCTGCAGGAGGCGCTGCCCAACGTGGTCGCAGCCCACGTCATGCAGTCCTATGTGGGCGGCTACGGGCAGATGATCCACCCGGTCGCGGCGTGTGCCACCGCGGCAGTCTCCGTCGAGGAAGCCATGGACAAGCTGCGCCTGCACAAGGCGGACTTCGTCGTCGCCGGCGGCATCGACGATCTGTCCATCGAGGGCATTACCGGCTTCGGCGACATGGCGGCCACCGCGGACTCGCAGGAGATGGCGGACAAGGGCATCGAGGACAAGTACTTCTCGCGCGCCAACGACCGCCGGCGCGGCGGCTTCATCGAGTCCGAGGGCGGCGGCACCCTGCTGTTGGCCCGCGGCAGCCTGGCCAAGGAGATGGGCCTGCCCGTTATCGGCGTGGTGGCGTTCGCGGAGTCGTTTGCTGACGGCGCGCACACCTCCATCCCGGCGCCGGGTCTGGGCGCGTTGTCGGCCGCCCGCGGCGGGGCGGACTCCCGCCTGGCGCGGGCCTTGGGGGCCCACGGGGTCAGCCCGGACGAGGTGGCGGTGGTCTCCAAGCACGACACCTCCACCACCGCCAACGACCCGAACGAGTCGGACCTGCACGAGCGCATCGCGTCCTCGATGGGGCGCGCGGAGGGCAACCCGCTCTACGTCATCTCCCAGAAGACCTTGACCGGGCACGCCAAGGGTGGCGCGGCCGCCTTCCAGCTCATCGGCCTGACCCAGGTGCTGCGCGAGGGCGTGCTCCCGCCCAACCGGAGCCTGGACTGCGTGGACCCGCAGTTGCGGGAGCACAAGCACCTAACCTGGCTGCGCCGCCCGCTGGACCTGCGCGCCACCCCGCCCAAGGCGGGTCTGGTGACCTCCCTGGGCTTCGGGCACGTCTCGGCCCTGGTTGCGGTGGTCCACCCGGGCGTCTTCGCCCAGGCGGCCGGCCCGCAGTGGCGCGAGCGGGCGCAGGCCCGCGAGGCAGCCGGGCTGCGCCGCTTCGAGGAGGCCATGCGCGGCGGGGCGCCGCTCTACGAGCGCCCCGTGGACCGCAACTTAGGCTCCGGTGGCAAGGAGCTCGAGGCCCGTGTTCTCCTGGATGAGACCGCGCGCCTGCGCGAGGGCGTTTTGGCCCCGCAGGAGGAGCCCAACGGGGGTAGCCGGGCATGGAATTCGCACTGTACCGGCGCCCTTTAACGATAAAGTCGCAGGTCATTCGGTTTGTAAAGGGTATTGGATTGAGGCACCATTCACGCATGAAGTTTTGGAAGATTGCACAAACCTCTGCCGTTTTCGCCGCGGTTGCCCTGCTGGCGGGATGCTCCTCCACGGGAGGCTCCTCTCGTCCTGCTGCCGAAGGCGAGCTAGCCGGGGGAGTAGACACCGAGCGCCTGACCGTCGCCCTGATTTCGCACGGAGCCCCGGGCGATACCTACTGGGACCTGGTTCGCAAGGGCGCGGAAGACGCCGCGCAGAAGAACAACATCGAGCTGCGCTACTCCTCGGACCCGCAGGCCCCCAACCAGTCCAACCTGGTTCAAAACGCCATCGACTCCCAGGTTGATGGCATCGCCGTAACCCTGCCCAATGCCAACGCCATCGGCCCCACCGCCGAAAAAGCCGTCGAAGCTGGGATCCCCGTGGTGGGCCTGAACTCCGGAATGGACGTCTACCAGGACTATGGACTCACCGGCTTCTTCGGCCAGGACGAGAGTGTGGCTGGGCGCCAGGCGGGTGAGAAGCTGCGCGATGAAGGCGCCAGCCACGTGCTGTGCGTGGTTCATGAACAGGGCAACTCCTCCCAGGAACAGCGCTGCGCCGGAGTGGGCGAGGGGGTCAAGACTGAGCTCCTCTACGTCAATGGCCAGGATCTAGCCTCCGCCCAGTCCACCCTGCGCGCCAAGTTGGAACAGGATCCGGAAATCGACTGGATCATGGCTCTGCAGGCACCGGTGGCCATGCGCGCCATCGACGCCGTGGCCGAGGCCGGAGCACAGACCCAGATCGGCACCTTCGATACCAACGCCGAGCTCGTCGGCGCGATCGCGGACGGCAAGGTCTCCTTCGCCGTGGACCAGCAGCCCTACCTGCAGGGCTACCTGGCGGTCGACTCCCTGTGGCTGGCCCACCGCAACGGCACGACCCTAGGCGGCGGCCGCCCGGTCTACACCGGTCCCTCCTTCGTGGACGCCAGCAACGTCGACAGCATCGCTGACGCCGCCAGGGAAGGCCTGCGATGAGTAGTGCCGTCGCCGCTGCAGAGCCTTCACAATCGGATGAACGCCTCCAGCGCCGCGGCCTGCTTTCCCGGTTGCTGCGCCGCCCGGAGCTGGCCTCCCTCGTCGGCGCGATCATCATCTTCGCCGCCTTCATGATTGTGGCCCCCAGCTTCCGTACCTTGGAGGCTTTCTCCACGGTGCTCTACGCCAGTTCCACGCTGGGCATCGTCGCGGTCGCCGTGGGCCTGCTCATGATCGGCGACGAGTTCGATCTGTCCTCCGGCGTGGCCGTGACCACCGCCGCTCTGGTGGCGACCATGCTCAACTACAACCTGCACCTCAACTCCTGGGTGGGCGCGGTCATGGCGCTGGTCACCGCGCTGGCCATCGGCGCGCTCAACGGCTACCTGGTCACGCGCACCGGCATCGACAGCTTCCTGATTACGCTCGCCGCCTTCCTATGCTTGCAGGGCCTGAACCTTGCGGTGACCAAGCTGGTCACCGGCCAGGTGGCCACGCCCACCATCGCGGACATGGATGGCTTTGCCTCGGCCCGCACCATCTTCGCCGGCACCATTCACCTAGGCTCGCTGTCGATCCGCGCCACCGTCATCTGGTGGCTCATCTTCGTCGCCGCGGCCTCCTTCCTGCTGTATAAGACCAAGTTCGGCAACTGGATCTTCGCCGTGGGCGGCGATGCCGAGGCCGCCCGCGCCGTGGGCGTGCCCGTGGCCCGGGTCAAGATCTGCCTGTTCATGTTCGTCGGTTTCGCCGCCTGGTTCGTCGGCATGCACACGCTCTTCGCGTTTGATTCCATCCAGGCCGGCCAGGGCATCGGCAACGAGTTCCTCTACATCATCGCCGCGGTCGTGGGCGGCTGCTCCATGACGGGCGGGCGCGGCACCGCGGTGGGCACCGCCATCGGCGCGTTTATCTTCGGCATGATTAACCAGGGCATCGTCTACGCCGGCTGGAACCCCGACTGGTTCAAGTTCTTCCTCGGCGCGATGTTGCTGTGGGCCGTGCTGACCAATACTTCCTTCGCGAATTGGACCCGTAAGAAATGATCGAGCTTCGCAACATCTCCCAGACCTTTGGCAACTTCCATGCGCTCACCGACGTCAACCTGACGCTGGCGCCCGGGCAGGTGACCTGTGTGCTCGGCGATAACGGCGCCGGCAAGTCCACGCTCATCAAGATCCTGGCCGGCCTGAACCGGCCCAGCGGCGGGGAGATCCTGGTCGACGGCGAACCACACGTCTTTTCTTCCCCGCGCGACTCCCTCGATGCCGGCATCGCCACCGTCTACCAGAACCTGGCGCTGGTGCCCACGATGTCGGTGTGGCGCAACTTCTTCTTAGGCCAAGAGCTCACCCGGGGCCTGCGCCTCAACGAGCCGGAAATGCGCCGCATCTGCGCCGAGGAGTTGGCCCGCATGGGCATCGACTTGGGCGATGTGGACGTCGACGTCGAGTCGCTGTCCGGCGGGCAGCAGCAGGTGCTGGCGATTGCCCGCGCCATCTACTTCGGCGCGCGCTACATCATCCTCGACG
>CAVFKS010000036.1:0-18505 GCA_963623015.1 Clostridia bacterium | reverse complement strand
ATTCCTGGCGGATGGCTTGCGGCCAGGCCACCTCGGAGTTGGCGGCAAAGGAGTAGGCGTCGCCGCCCGGCCCGCCCGGGTTGGTAAACAACGCGCCGCGGCGCGCAGAGGGGTTGGCCGCCGGCACCTTGACGAAGCCGACGGTGATGGTGCCGGCGGCAGGGTTGTCGTAATAGGTGGGCACGGTGATGCGGCCGCACTGGGCGGAATCCACGTCCACCTGCGGCGGGCATTCCTCCCAGGTGATGGCGCTGACGGAAGCCGGCTGGGCGGCAGCGATCGTGGGCGAGGCGGCCAGGGCCAGGGCCGTGGCGCCGGCGGTGCCCAGGGCGGCGAGGGTGCGGTTGATTCGGTGCATCGACAAGGACTCTCCTCGGGTTGACAACAGCAAACGATGAAAACAGTTCGAGCCCAAGCCTATCGCACCGGGGGTGGCGGGGGCAGCCCCATTGATGCACAAACCCCCGCAGCAGCAACGCGAAGGTGCTGCGGCGGGGGTAAGGCGCAGAGGCGGGGCCTTAAGTGACGATCATGACGATCAAGTCACGCGGGCCGTGGACGCCCTCCACGCGGGAGAGCTCGATGTCGGAGGTGGCCGAAGGGCCGGAGATCCAAGTAGCGGGGTAGTCCGGGTTGATGCGGGAGACCAGCTCCGGGATGCCGTAGACCACAGTATCCGGGCGGACGATGACCACGTGGCGGTCCGGGACCAGGGTCAGGGCGCGGCGGCCACAGACCTCGCCGGCCTCGAGCACGATGGTGCCCGTCTGCGCCGAGGTGACATGGGAGTCGGTGACCACGGCATCGACAGCGTCGAGCTCACGCGGATCACTGGCCGGATCGTCCGGGCGGGCCTCGCCCTCGAAGTGGCCCAGCAGCGCGGCGTCCAGGCCGGGGGCGTAGACGACCTTCTTGCAGCCGCGGTCCTTGAGGACCTCAGCGATGGCCTCGGGCAGCTTGTCCTCGGTGGTCTCGTGGACGTCGGCCTTGTAGTCGACCAAGCGGTCGATGAGCATCACGCGGAGCTCTTCGGTGCCCAGCTCGCCCTGGGTCTGGTACTCGCGGGGAACGTCGACGTGATCGGGGAGCCCGGAAGATTGCTGCGCGTTCTTGATGCGCTGGAGGATTTCAGTCTTGGCGTCCATTACTTGCCTTCCTTTGCTTTCGCGTTGACGGGAACTCCCTCGGCGCGGGCTGCGGCCAGCAGCTCGCGGGCTTCGTCGGTCTCAAACCACTGGCGGAAGGACTTCTTCGGCGGTACAGCGGTGTCGCGCGCGTCCGACCAGCCGCCGAGGAATAGCGGCAGGGAGTCGATGACGCCGTTGAACCCGCCCAGCAGGCGGCCGGCGAAGACCATGCGGGTGACCTTGTCCCACAGCTTGGGGTGGCCCCACACCGCCTGCACGGCGCCGAAGAGCAGGGGCTCGATCGGCGGCTTGGCGTGCTCGATCTTCTGGTAACGGTTTTCCAGGATGACGTTGGACAGCGGGATCTTGACCGGACAGACCTCGTCACAGCGCCCGCACAGCGAGCAAGCATAAGGCAGGGAGGCCGAAGGATCGTGGTGATCCTTCATGCCGGTCAGCTGCGGGGTCAGGGCGATGCCGATGGGGCCCGGGTAGACGGAGCCGTAGGCGTGGCCGCCGGCGCGCTCGTAGACCGGGCACACGTTCAGGCAGGCCGAGCAGCGGATGCACTTGAGGGCGTCGTGGCCGATGGGGGAGGCCAGGGCGGCGGTGCGGCCGTTGTCGAGCAGCACGATGTGGAAGTTCTGCGGGCCGTCGCCCTCGGTGACACCTGCCCACATGGAGGTGTATGGGTTCATGCGCTCTGCAGTGGAGGAGCGCGGCAGCAGCTGCAGGAAGACCTCGAGGTCCTGGAAGTTCGGCACGAGCTTTTCGATGCCCATGACGGTAATCAGCGTCTCCGGCAAGGTCAGGCACATGCGGCCGTTGCCCTCGGACTCGACGATGTTGACGGTGCCGGTCTCGGCTACGCCGAAGTTGGCGCCGGAGATGGCGACCTTGGCCTTCATGAACTGCTCGCGCAGGAAGAGGCGGGAGGCCTCGGCCAGCTCGGCGGGCTCGGAGCTCAAGGAGTCATCGGTGTTCGGCATCTCGCGGACGAAGATCTCGCGGATCTCGGCGCGGTTGCGGTGGATGGCCGGCACCAGGATGTGGGAGGGCTTATCGTGGCCCAGCTGGACGATGAGCTCGGCCAGGTCGGTTTCCTGGGCGTGGATGCCTTCCTTTTCCAGGTGCTCGTTGAGCGCGATCTCCTGGGTGGCCATGGACTTGATCTTGACCACGTCGTCGACGCCCTCGGCACGGATGAGGTCGGTGATGATCTGGTTGGCCTCGGCGGCGTCGCGGGCCCAGTGGACGTGGCCACCGCGGGCGGTGACCTGCTCCTCGAACTGGACCAGGAGTTCGCCCATGCGGGCGGCGACGTCTTCCTTGAGCGCCGAGCCGGCATCGCGCAGCTGCTGCCAGTCCGGGGTCTCAGAGACCGCGCGGGCGCGCTTGTTACGGATGGTGGTGGTCGCGTGCAGCAGGTTGCGGCGCTGCGTGGCGTTGTTCAAGCCGTCGTGGGCGGCTTCCACGAAGCCACGATCCCCGCGCAGGTTGGAGTCGACCTCCGAGGCGCGCGGCGGGAAGGCGGGGGTGGTGCCTAGAAACGTGGTGGTCATTAGAGCATGGCCTCCTTGGAGTAAGCAGCAGAGGTGGGCGTCCACGGGTGCTCCTTGGTGGAGGCCAGAATCTCTGCCAGGTGGATGGCGCGGATGCCGGTGCGCTGGCGGTGCAGGGAGCCGGCGATGTTCATCAGGCAGGAGTTGTCGCCGCCGGTGAGGAACTCGGCGCCGGTGTCCTTGACGTGGCGGGCCTTATCGGAGACCATCGCCTGCGAGACCTCCGGGTTCTTCAGCGAGAAGGTGCCGCCGAAGCCGCAACACTCTTCCACGTTGTCCAGCGGGACTAAGTCGATGCCCTCTACCTGCTCGAGCAGCTGGTACGGGCGGTCGCCCAGCTTGAGGAAGCGCATGCCGTGGCAGGAAGAGTGGTAGGTGACCTTGTGCGGGAAGTAGGCGCCCACGTTGGTCACGCCGGCGATGTCGACGAGGAACTCCGGCAGGTCATAGGTCTTGCCGGCGGCCTTCCTGGCGCCGTCGACATCGGCAGCCTTGCCGTGGCGGTCGGCGATGCGCACGTGCTGTTCGCGCACGGCGCCGACGCAGGATCCGGAAGCGCCCACCACGTAGTCAATGGAAGGATCCGCGAAGGCGTCCGCGTAGGAGCGGATCATGCCCAGGGACTCCTTCTGGTAGCCGGTGTTGACGTGCATCTGCCCGCAGCAGGTCTGTTCCTCCGGGAAGACAACCTCATAGCCCAGGCGGGAGAGGACCAAGGCAGTGGCCTTATTGGAGTCCGGGAACAGGGCGTCACCGATGCACGTGGAAAACAGTGCAATACGCATGTGGTTCTCCTAATCGAATAGTCATCAATGGGATGGGGGCAATTATACGCATTCAATCGGGGAAATTCACGCCGTGACCTGCGGTTATTACGCAACACTATTATTGCGTAATTGGTGGCAGATCTCGAAAATGCCCGGGAAATGCGGACTTAGATGCAGAAAAGCCCGGGCGAACCCGGGCTGGAGCGGAAATCGTGGGCGCAGGGCCCGTGAAATCTCCGCGGGAGGCGCTCGAGCTAGGCGAGAGCTAGACGAGCGTTAGGCGATGATTTAAACGATCGGTGCGGTGAAGGCGAGGACGTTGGTCTGCAGGTAGACCAGCACGCAGAGGATGCCCAGCAGCAGGAAGCTGTATCCGATGACGGACTTGAGGATCTCGGACTCCTGGCCTTCCTTGTTGACGGCGGTGGCCGCAATGGCCAGCGACTGCGGGGAGATCATCTTGCCGGTCACGCCACCCATGGTGTTGGCGGCGAGCAAAAGGTCCGGATTGATGCCGATGTTGTGGGCAGCGGTGACCTGCAGGTTGGCAAAGAGCGCGTTGGCGGAGGTATCCGAACCGGTCACGGCGGTGCCTACCCAGCCCAGCAAGGGGGCGAGGAAGGCGAAGATGCCGCCCAGCCCGGCCAGGAATACGCCGATGGCCACGGTCTGGCCCGAGTAGTTCATGACGTAGGCCAGGGCCAGAACCAGGATGATGGTCACGGAGCTCCAGCGCATGCGCCAGAACACGCTGGTAAACGCGGTCCACAGCTGGCCCATGCGCAGCCTGTATTCGCCGTTGTCATCGAAGATGGAGTAGACGATGCCGACGATGATGCCGGAGATGAGCAGCAGGGTGCCCGGGTTGCCGATGTAGGCGAAGGAGAAAGCGGTGTTGACGACATCGCCGCTTTCGTTGAGGAGGTTGCCGGTCAGGCCCGGCCAGTCGAAGGTGACAGTGAGCTTCTTGAGCAGGTCCGGCAGCCCGGAACCCAGGTTGGCGGCGGCGAAGACGATGGTGACCACCAGGTAGGGCATCATTGCCATCCAGATGCGGCGGCCGGGCAGGTAGACGTTGGTCTCCTGCGGTGGCAGGCCCATGCGCTCGCGCAGCTCGTCGACGCCGCGCGGCTTCCAGACGCGCAGGAAGGCCACGGCCAGGCCGAGCGAGACGATGGCGGCGATGATGTCAGCCAGCTGGAAAGCCAGGTAGCTGGCCACGGCCCACTGGGCGATGCCGAAGGTGATACCGATGACGGCGGCCGCCGGGGCGGCCTCGCGCACGCCGCGCCAGCCGTCGAGGACGAAGAGGATGATAAACGGCACTATGATGGCCAGGACCAGGGCCTGCCAGCCGACGATGGCGGCGATGTTCTGGGTCTGCTCAGCAGTACGCCCGCCCACCGAGCCGGCGGTGGTAATCGGGATGGCTACGGCGCCGAAGGCGACCGGGGCGGTGTTGGCGATAAGCACGGTGGCTGCGGCCTTGAGGGGCTTGACGCCTAGGGCCAGAATCATCGTCGCGGTGATGGCGACGGGCGCGCCGAAGCCGGCGAGGGCCTCGAGCAGGCCGCCGAAACAGAAGGCGATGAGCAGCGCCTGAATACGCACGTCGCCCTCACCGAGGAGGTCGAAGGTGCGACGCAGGTCCGCAAAGCGGCCGGCGGCCACGGTGACCTCGTAAAACCACACCGCCATGATGATGACGAAGACGATGGGCAGCAGGCCAAAAAGGCCACCGCGCACGGCCGAGGACAAGGACATCCCGACCGGCATGCCCATGCCGACCACGGCGATGAGGATGGCAGTAAGCAGCGCGACCGCGCCAGAGGTGTGCGCGCGGGCTTTAAACCCCAGCAGCATGATGAAGAAGACAACGAGCGGCAGGACAGACACGAGGGCCGTAAGGCCTAAGCTCCCGCCGATCGCTGCGGTGTTAACCGTAAACATGGAGACTCCTTTCTGTAGCGTGGAATACTTGCCCCAGCCCGGCTGGCACGCCGCCCTGCGCGGGATAGAGAAGAGAATTCAGATTGATTTTCCCGTACTTATTAGGCTAAAGGAAATGAACGCGCAGGTTGTGATTTTTATTACGTGTCCAACCGTGCCCGCCTAGCCCCGTAGGCCAGGGCACTCATCATGGACGCCAGCGTCTCAGCTGGCTCTGCCCTGCAAGGGGTCATGGGTCATGGCAGCCGCGGCCGGGGAGTTCGCTAAAATACCGGCCTATGACACCAGCAGACCTCGCACAGCTAATTCGGGACACCGCCGCGCGCGTGATGTCGGACCACGATCTGGACGCCTCCGTCCTGCCAGAAGCCGTCACCGTGGAGCGCCCGCGCAACCCTGAGCACGGAGACTACGCCACCAACCTCGCGCTGCAGGTGGCCAAGAAGGCCGGGGCCAACCCGCGCGAGCTCGCCGGCTGGCTGGCTGCCGAGCTGGCCGCGCACCCCGCCATCGGGGAGGCCGACATCGCTGGCCCGGGCTTTATCAATATCCGCCTAGGCGCTGCCGCCCAGGGTGAAATCGTCGTGCAGGTCCGCAAGGCCGGCGCGAACTATGGCTCCAATGACTCCTATGCGGGCAAGAAGGTCAACCTGGAATTTGTCTCGGCTAACCCGACCGGCCCCATCCACCTGGGTGGTACCCGCTGGGCGGCCGTGGGCGACTCCCTTGGGCGCGTGCTCGAGGCCTCCGGCGCGCAAGTGACCCGCGAGTACTATTTCAACGATCACGGCGAGCAGATCAACCGCTTTGCCCGCTCCCTGGTGGCCGCCGCCAAGGGCGAGCCCACCCCGGAGGACGGCTACGGCGGGGCCTATATCAACGACATCGCCGCCGCCGTGCTCGAGCGCAACCCGTCTGCCCTCGACGGCAGCGACGAGGAGGTCCAGGAGGCCTTCCGCGCCGATGGCGTGGAGATGATGTTCGACCACATCAAGCGCTCCCTCCATGAGTTCGGCGTGGACTTCGACGTCTACTTCCATGAGAACTCCCTGTTCGAGTCCGGCGCCGTGGACAAGGCCGTGACCCATCTCAAGGAGGCCGAGAAGCTCTACTTCGCTGATGGTGCCTGGTGGCTGCGCTCGACCGAGTACGGCGACGACAAGGACCGCGTGGTCATCAAGTCCGATGGGCACGCCGCCTACATCGCCGGCGACATCGCCTATGTGGCCGACAAGTTCGACCGCGGCCACGACCTGGCCATCTACATGCTGGGCGCCGACCACCACGGCTACATCGCCCGCCTGCGCGCGGCAGCGGCCGCGATGGGCTACGACCCCACCCGCGTGGAGGTGCTCATCGGCCAGATGGTCAACCTGTTGCGCGACGGCCAGGCCGTGCGCATGTCCAAGCGCGCCGGCACCGTCATCACCCTCGATGACCTCGTGGAGGCCATCGGCGTCGACGGCGCGCGCTACTCCCTGGTGCGCTCCTCCGTGGACTCCTCCCTGGACATCGACTTAGGCCTGTGGGCCTCGCAGTCTTCGGATAACCCGGTCTACTACGTCCAGTACGGCCACGCCCGCATCTGCTCCATCCTCCGTAAGGTCACCGAGCTGGGCCTGGGCGCCGAGGCCATGGATTCCGCCGACCTGGCGCTGCTGGTTCACGAGAAGGAAGGCGATCTCATCCGCACGCTGGGCGAGTTCCCCTCCGTGGTCACCGACGCCGCGCAGTTCCGCGAGCCCCACCGCATCGCCCGCTACGCCGAGGAGCTGGCCGCGGTATTCCACCGTTTCTACGACCGCTGCCAGGTGCTGCCCAAGGCCGGCGAGGACGCGGAGCCGGTGCATTATGCCCGCCTCGCCCTGGCCGATGCCACCCGCCAGGTCCTGGCCAACGCGCTGACCATGGTTGGCGTGTCCATCCCAGAGAAGATGTAGAAGGCGCGAGTTATTCTCATGAGCCCCGATTTCAACGAGTTGCCGGCCCACGTCTGGCCGCGCAACGCCCGCCGCGAGGAGGACGGAGTCGTCACCATCGCGGGTGTGCCCGTGACCGAGCTGGTACGCGAGTTTGGCACGCCGCTCTACGTCTTCGACGAGGATGACTTTCGCAGTCGCTGCCGCGAGATGGCCCAGGCCTTCGGTGGCCCGGGACACGTGCACTACGCCTCCAAGGCGTTTTTGACCAAGCGCGTGGCCGGCTGGGTTAACGAGGAGGGCCTGGCCCTGGACGTGGCCTCCATCAACGAGATGAAGATCGCCCTCGCGGCGGGTTTCCCGGCCACACGCATGACCGCGCACGGCAACAACAAGCTGCGGGATTACCTGGAGCTTTGCGTGGATGAGGGTGCGGGGCACGTGGTGCTCGACAACTTCGTCGAGCTCGAGCTGCTCAACGAGGTCGCCGCCGCAGCTGGCAAGGTCCAGCCGGTGATGATCCGCGTCAAGCCCGGCGTGGAAGCGCATACCCACGAGTTCATCGCCACCGCACACGAGGACCAGAAGTTCGGCTTCTCCTTGGCCTCGGGTGAGGCCCTCGATGCCGCGCGCCGCTGCCTGGAGTCTTCCAACCTGAAGTTGGTGGGCCTGCACTGCCACGTGGGTTCCTCCGTCTTCGACGCCGAGGGCTTCAAGCTCGCCGCCGAGCGCGTGCTGGGGCTCTACAAGCAGCTGCACCGTGAGCTCGGCGTGGATCTGCCGGAGCTCGACCTGGGCGGCGGCTTTGGCATCCCGTACATGGAGTACGAGGAGGCCCTCGACGTCGCAGCCCTGGCCCAGGACCTGCTGGCCGCGGTCGAGCGCACCGCCGGCGAGCTGGGGATTGCCCCGCCTTCCATCCTGGTCGAGCCGGGCCGGTCCCTGGTGGGCGCGTCCGCCGTAGCGTTGTACACGGTGGGCACCGTTAAGGACGTGGAGACGGGCAAGGATGAGCTGCCCATCCGCCGCTACCTGGCGGTGGACGGCGGCATGTCGGATAACATCCGCCCGGCGCTCTATGGCTCCGCCTATGACGTGCGCGCCGTGGGCCGTTTCACCGATGGCGAACTGCGGGACTCCCGCGTGGTGGGCTTCCACTGCGAGTCCGGGGATATCCTCATCGATTCGCGCCGCCTGCCGGCGGACATCACCACCGGCGATATCCTGGGCATTCCCACCGCGGGCGCCTACCAGTACATGATGGCCTCCCGCTATAACGGGGCCCTGCGCCCGGCGGTGGTCTCCGTGCGCAACGGCGTTACCCGCCTGATGGTCCGCCGCGAAACGCTAGAAGACCTGCTAGCCCTCGAAGAGGACTAGGCCCCGGACCCGCCGTGCACGGCGGGGACTGCCGGGGTAGTGGGGGTGAATAAAATCGGCGGCAGGGCCCCAAATAGACCGAGAGGTCTGTAATATGAGCGCAGTACCCAAGCAGTATCGACGTTGATACTGCTGCGAGCACAGTCTTTTTACCTGAGGAGAATCATGGCTTCGACCAACACCGCTTATGGCACCACCTACGGCAACGGGAAGGGCGAGGGCTCTACCGTGGGCATCGCCCTGCTGGGTATGGGTACCGTCGGTGCTGAGGTCTTCCGCCTCCTGCAGGAAAACGCGCACGACTTCGCACAGCGCATCGGCGGGCCGGTGGCCGTGCGCGGCGTGGCGGTATCCAATGTGGACAAGGAGCGCCCCGGCGTGCCGCGCGAGTTGCTCACCGATGACGCCCACGGGCTCATCAACCGCGAGGACGTCGACGTCGTCGTCGAGGTCATCGGCGGCATCGACTACCCGCGCGAGCTAGTTCTGGAAGCACTGAACGCCGGCAAGTCCGTGGTCACCGCCAACAAGGCGCTCGTGGCCGCGCACCAGGACGAGCTGGCCGCGGCTGCCGATGCCGCCGGCGTTGACCTCTTCTTCGAGGCCGCCGTCGCCGCCGCCATCCCGGTGGTGGGCATGCTGCGCCGTTCCCTGGCCGGTGACAAGATCCAGCGCATCTCCGGCATCGTCAACGGCACCACCAACTTCATCCTGGACGCCATGGCCTCCACCGGGGCCACGTATGAGGATGCCCTGGCCGAGGCCACCCGCCTAGGTTATGCGGAGGCTGACCCTACCGCGGACGTGGAAGGACACGACGCCGCCTCCAAGGCCGCCATCCTGGCCTCCCTGGGCTTCTACACCCGCGTGAAGTTCGACGATGTCTACTGCGAGGGCATCACCAAGGTCACGGCCGAGGACATCGCGGCCGCCACCGAGGCCGGCTACTGCATCAAGCTGCTGGCCATCTGTGAACGCCTGCACGATCCGGAGACCGGTGCGGAGTCCGTCAACGCGCGCGTCCACCCGTCCCTGGTGCCGCTGGATCACCCGCTGGCCTCGGTCAACAAGTCCTACAACGCCATCTTCGTCGAGGCCGAGGCCGCCGGCTCTCTGATGTTCTACGGCAACGGCGCCGGCGGCAACCCGACTGCATCGGCGGTGCTGGGCGATGTCGTGGGCGCGGCCCGCAACAAGGTCCACGGCGGCCGCGCCCCGGAGGACAACACCTACGCGGCGCTGCCGGTGGCACCTTTCGGCGACGTGCGCACCCGCTACCACATCGACATGGCAGTGGCCGACCGCACGGGCGTGCTAGCGCTTATCTCCAACGTCTTCGCCGCCGAGGGCGTGTCCCTGCGCACCGTCCGCCAGGAGGATGGCACGCACGATACCGCCCGCCTTATCGTGGTCACCCACTCGGCCCGCGAGTCGGATCTGGAGGCCATCGTGGACAAGCTCTCCGCCCTCGAGGACGTCTACGCCGTCAAGTCGGTTATCCGCCTGGACAACTAGCGCGAAATTCGGTCGTTCCATAGGCGGGGTGCCGGTGGTCGGATAAGATAGGCGGCTATGAGCATCGAAATTGAAGTTGGCACCAAGGCCATCGTCACCGTCCCGGCTTCCTCGGCCAACCTGGGCCCCGGCTACGACACCCTCGGTATCGCGCTGAGCCTCTACGACACCGTCGAGGTGGAGGTCACCCAGTCCGGCCTCGAGGTGGAAATCTTCGGCGAGGGCGCCGATGATCTGCCGCGCGACGGCTCCCACCTGGTGGTCAAGGCCATCCGTTCGGCCTTCCAGGCAGCCGATGTGACGGCTCCGGGCCTGCGCGTGGTGTGTAATAACAACATCCCGCAGTCGCGCGGGCTGGGTTCCTCAGCCTCCGCTGCGGTGGCCGGCGTGGCCGCAGGAAATGGCCTGGCGGGCTTCCCGCTTTCCGAGGAACAGTTGGTTCAGCTCTCGTCCGCATTTGAGGGCCACCCGGATAACGCTGCGGCTTCCGTGCTGGGCCAGGCGATTGTTTCCTGGACCACCGTGCCGGTGGACGGGCACTCCCAGCCGGAGTACCGCGCGCGGACCATCCCGGTCCATGAGTCCATCCGCGGCACCGCTTTGGTGCCGGACTTTCATGCGTCCACGCAGGCTGTGCGCCGCGTGCTGCCCTCGCATGTCACGCATGGCGATGCCGCCTTCAATGTCTCCCGCGTGGCCGTCCAGGTAGCTGCCCTCCAGCACTACCCGGACCTGCTGTGGGAGGGCACTCGCGACCGCCTGCACCAGCCTTATCGCTCGGACGTGCTCCCCGTGACAGCGGAGTGGGTCAACCGCCTGCGCAACCGTGGGTATGCGGCGTACCTTTCGGGTGCTGGTCCTACCTGCATGGTGCTGCACACCGAGCCCATCGATCCGGCCATTCTGGAAGACGCCCGCGCCCAGGGACTGCGGGTGCTTGAGCTCGAGGTAGCAGGCCCCGTCCAGGTGGAGATCACCCAGGCTTAACGCTTTTATCGAGGCCGCGCAGAATGCGCGGCCTCCCTAGCTGGCCTGCTTGTCCGCGACCTCGACGTGGATGCGGCAGACCCCGTTGCCGGACTTGGGTTCGAGCTTGAGCTGAAGGTTGCCGGATTCCTTGCCTACCTCTTCGATGTAGCCGTCGTGAATGGCGCAGACGAAGGGGGTGGGCGAGACCCCAGAGGCCACGAACGGGCAGGCGTGCAACTGCATATCCGTGGTCCCCTGGGCCTCCAAGCTGGCGCGGTCGAGCGTGGGATCAAAGCCCATGTCGCGCATCTTGCGGAATAGCGGGGCCAGCGGCACAGTATCGGTCCTGCCCAGTGCGACTGCCTGCGCCCAGCGGCGCCCGATCTCGCGCGCCTGCTCCGACTGGAAGTCATTGAGCTCTTCCTTATCCGCGAGCATCTCCGCCATCAGGCTAATGAGCGCGATGTACTCCTCGGCCACCGAACGGTTATCGGGCACGCGCACCTGGAAGATGAGGGAGGGGCGCCCGCGGCCCTTGGCCGGGGCGGAGGCCACGCGCACCGCGCCGTGGTTGACCAGCTCGTCGAGGTGGCCGCGGACGGTGTTGACGTGCATGTGGAGCACGTCCGCCAGGTCGGCGGCGCGGGCGCCCTGGGGAAAGTCCTGCAGGCAGTTGAGTACCTCGCGCTGCTTCGGGGACAGGCGCAGTGCCTCGGGGAAGAGCTCGGTGGTGGAGCGGGGTGCGGAAGAGGCCATCGGGCAAAACTCCTTATGCGTCGGCCCCGCGGCATCGCCAAACTAAGCAGGCGGAGCGGGGCGACGAGGTTTTCTACGGGTTATTGCTTTAATAATAGCCGTTTATTTCCAGACGTGGGCCATCCCCGGGTGCGAGGTATGCCACCCCGGCACGCGGCTAGCTGGTGGCGGCCTTGAGCCCCGCCGTGTTGTGTGCCTGAATCCCTGCGGAATCCAGGACGAAGGTGACCTCGGTGCCCGGCTCGAGCGCCAGGGCATCGCGCGGGTCGACGGGAATCTCCACGGTGGAATCGCCCACGGCGACGCTGGCGCGGGTGTCGTCCAGGCTGGCGGCCACGACCGCGACCATGGTGCCGCGCAGCACTGGCGTGGCCGCCTTAGTGGCGGCATCGTCGCAGCCCTCGGCCAGGTGGGCGGCGCTGGGGCGGAAGGTGACCACGACGTCATCGCCAGGCTCGAGCGCACCGCCGGGGACGGTGAGAGTCTGGCCGGCCGAGGAGATGGAGGCCGTAGTAGCCGAGGTGGACGTCACGGTGCCGGTGAGCATATTCCAGCCGGCGATGTCGGCGACGAAACTATTCGGCGGGACCATCAGGAGCTTTTCGGTGGCACCCGCCGCGATGACCTTGCCCGTGTCGAGGACCACCAGGTGGCTCGACAGCCCGGAGATGTCCAGGGCGTTGTGGGAGACCAGCAAGGTGGTGCGGTCGGCGGCGGCGGCATGCAACAACTGGCGCCAGCGCGAGGCCGAGGCCACGTCGACGGCGGCCAGGGGCTCGTCCAAGATGAGGACGCTGGGGCGGGCAGCCAGCGCGCGCAGGAGGGCCACCTGTGCCGCCTGCCCGCCGGAGAGATCCGGGACGCGCACGTTGGCTAGCTCCTCCAAGCCGGCGGCTTCCAGGAGGGCCTGGGTGCGCTCCTTGTCGCCGGTGACCATGGTCAACGCCTGGGCGGAGGTCGCCGTCGGCGGCAGCCCGGGGCGCTGGGTAAGCATGACCACGCCGCGCTCATGCATAGGAACGGCGGTGATGTCGCGGTCGCCCACCTTCACCGGGGCGCCCAGCAGGCGCCCGGCCACGAAGTTCATGAGGGTGGACTTGCCGGAGCCGTTGATCCCCACCACGGCGGTGACCTGGTTGGCGGGGAAGACAGTGGTAATCCCGTTGGAGGTCACCGTGACATCCGCGCCACCGGCCGCGGGCCGGGTCAGCTCGCGAACCTTGGCCACGTCCATGTGGCGCAGGGCGCGGGCGCGGGAGTTACGGCGGCGGTTAAATAGCGCGGGCAGGCCGGCCAGCGACAGTGAAGCAATCGCGAGCAGGATGAGGATGGCCGAGAGCGCATAGGCGCCCTCCGGGCTGGTCTCGCGCTCAAGGTAGATACCCAGCGGCATCGTGCGCGTGATGCCGGGCATGGAACCGGCAAAGGTGATGGTGGTGCCGAACTCACCCAGCGAGCGGGCAAACGCCAGCGCCGCACCGGTGAAAATCGACGGGGCGATGGTGGGGAAGGTGACCCGGGTGAGCACCTTCCAGGGGCCCAAGCCCACGCCACCGGCGGAGGTGACGATCTCCTGGTCCATCTGGCGCAGGGCGGAGTCTACCGCCACGACCACAAACGGCAGGGTCACGAAGACGTGGGAGACCACCACGCCCGAGAAGTTGAAGGCGAATTGCAGCCCCAGGGCGTCGAGTACCGGGGCGAGCAGGCCGCGCCGACCCACGGCGGCGGTTAGCGCCAGGCCGCCGACCACCGGGGGCATCGCCAGCGGCAGATACATAAGCAGGCGCACCACGCCGCTGCCGCGGCCTAGCTGCTGGACCCACAGGGCCAGGCCCACGCCTAATACGGTTGCGATGACCATCGCCTGGGCTGCCGCGTACAAGGTGATTTCGAGCAGCTCGATGGTGTCGGGCTGCCGCGCGATGTCGAAGAAGTCACCCCACGGAACCCGCACCGCCAGCGCCCCCAGTGGCACCAGGATGTAGAGCACGGCCAGAAGGCCGATGATGGTGAATAGCACCGGCACGCGCGAGATGGCCGGCCGCAGACGGGTTTCCATGGGCTATTCCTTAA
This sequence comes from Clostridia bacterium, assembly GCA_963623015.1. Lineage (GTDB taxonomy): Bacteria > Actinomycetota > Actinomycetes > Mycobacteriales > Mycobacteriaceae > Corynebacterium. The sequence goes on along the minus strand of CAVFKS010000036.1, from coordinate 4,484 downwards.
AAAAAGGGGAGTCTAAATTGCGAAGTCTAAAAAAGCCGCGGCCAACGGCTATACAGCGGTTACCGGCCGCGGTGGTTTATTACTAAAGATATCAACAGCTACCGCCGCAGAGCTTAGGTGGTCGAAACCTCAAAGCGCCGGGGCCGACATGATATCCGCGCGCGGCCCACAGCAACGGGGCGCTGCCCGGTTTTATAAACCTGCGGTAGCGCCCCGCGGGGGTGCAGCCATAATCGCTGCGGGTGGTTTCCTTGCCGCGCGGGGGCGGCGAAGAAGCCGAGACTAGTCAGCCGGGGTGAAGCCGAACTTCTCCCAGGTGGCGTCGAACTTGTTAGCCAGCATGTCCAGGACACCCTGGGCTGCCTCGGCGTTCTCGGAGTTGGTGACCACGGCACCCAGGATCTGGTTGGTGAACTCCTCAGCACCCGGGATCTCGATGACCTCTACGTCATCGCCAGCAGCGGCGGCGTCGGTGGAGTAGACCCAGCCGGCGTCAGCCTCACCGGAGACAACCTTGCCCAGCACGTTGGCAACCTCGGACTCGAGGGTATCCGGGGCAACGTTGAGGCCCTTGGCCTCGATGATCTGGGAGGAGACGTCGCCACAGGGGACCTGCGGGTCGCACAGTGCGAAGACGGTCTCGTCCTTGATGTCCTCGACGGACTTGATGCCGGCCGGGTTGCCCTTCGGCACGACCATGACCATGACGTTTTCAGCCAGAACCTGCGGGTTCTCGACGGAGCCGTTCTCGACGGCCTGGTCCATGGTCTTCTTGGAGGCGGTCAGCAGCAGGTCAGCCGGGGCGCCTTCCTTGAGCTGGCTCACCAGGTCGGAGGAGCCACCGAAGCTGAAGGTCAGGTTAGCCGGGGTGTCCAGCTCGCCTGCAGCAGCGTTCATGTCGTCCTCGAGGACGCGGGTGGAGGAGGCGGCGAAGACGTTGAGGTCAACGGCCTCGGCGGCGGCGGAGGTGGCGGCCGCGGTGTTTTCGGCGCTGCCCGTGTTGGAGGCGGTGGAATCCGACTCGTTGGACGGGGAGCAGGCAGCCAGGAGAGCGGCGGCGGAGGACAGTGCGATTACGGAACGAATGGCGCGCATGAAAATCCTTTGCGAGAAACGAAAATAGTTACAAATAAATTATAGCCACGGCGCAGGGGCCGGGGGCAGCCCCAGGCGTTTGGTGGCGGTTGCCACACGTGCCTGTTCTGGTGGACGAAGGCCGTTCTGGCGCACCAGGATCCCAGCCGCCCCCGCTGCAGTGGCCTCCTAGGCGGTGCGGGTGAACTTCAGGTGGCACTCCTGGGGCTCTTTGCGCACGTAGGTGTACTCGAAGTCCTCCTCGCGGGCGTCCACCTCGCGCAGCAGGGGCAGGGGATCGTGCGGGGCGATGAGGATCATGGACTCGCCAACCCCCAGGGTGCCCAGCGCGCCGTGGATGGCGCCGTGGCGTACGGCGTGGGGGATGGTGCGGGCATCGAGGGTAGGAAGTTGGCCGCCCTGGGCGGAAAGGGGAAGCTGCATCATGGCTCCTTAAATACTGGTCGGTAGATATGGTGAGTATCGATTCGGCAAGCACCGAATCGGGGGAGGTGTCTAGTGCCTGCCGATGGCAAGCATGGCGGGAGCCCCCGCGGGGCGGGAGTCCCGGGTTAGGGAAGGGGCGAGAAAGCCCGAGAAAGCCTCGGTGGAAACTTTCCGCTTGGCCTTAAGTTTACTACGATAAAACCTGTGAAAAATAATGGAGTAGCCAGCGGGGGCGCCCAGGGCATCGCTCGTGCCATCGTGCACGGCGTTGCCCACCGGGCGATTTTCCTCGTCTTGGCCGGCGCCTCGCTTATCACCGGCATGGCCGCGGGCGCCTCCCTGTTGGGGTTTAACTGGGGGCCGGCGGGGGCGGCGGCCAGCCTGGCCGACGACCATGGACCGCTGATGGTATTCGGTTTCGTGGGCGGGGCCATCGGAATTGAACGCGCCGTTGCCGCGCGCCGGGTGTGGTCCTGGATAGGCCCGGTGCTGCACGCGGTGGGCACGGTGGCGGTCATAGCGGGCGCGCCGCGCGGGATTGCGGCCGCGGCATTTGCCGGAAGCTTTGCGATGCTCGGGGTCATTTACGCCCACATCTACTCGCGGCAGGCCACCCTGGCCGTCGTGGTGCAGGCCGTCGGCGTCATCGGCGGCGTGGCCGCCGCTATCCAGTGGGCCACCACGGGCAGCTTCGTGGCGGCCATGCCCCTGGCGGTGCTCTACGCCGTGGCCACCATCGTCGGCGAGCGCATGGAACTCGCTCGGGTGACCCTGGCCGGTGCCCGGGCCGAGGGGCGCCTGGCTGCGCTTGTGCTGCTGCTTGCCGGTGCGGCCGTGTTCTACATCCTGGCCCCCGGTGTGGGCTACCGCGTCATGGGGGCAGTCCTTATCGTCATCGCCGGCTACTCCGCCCGCCACGACGTAGCCCGCAACCTGGTGCGCTCTACCGGGCTGCCGCGCTATAGCGCGGCCTGCATGCTGGCCGGCTACGCTTGGCTCGCCTTGGGCGGCGCCTTCTGGCTGGGCTATGGGCAGGGCGTGACCGGGCACTTTTACGACGCCTCGGTCCACGCCATCTTCTTAGGCTTTGTCATCTCCATGATCTTCGCCCATGCGCCCATCATCTTGACCTCGGTAATCCGTCGCCGCCTGCCTTATCACCCGGTGCTCTACCTGCCGGTGGTGCTGCTGCATTTCGGGCTCTTTGTGCGCGTGGCCTCGGATCTGCGCGCCGCCCAGGGCGGCTTCCAGGCGGGCGGGCTCATTAACATCAGCGCCATCTTGGTATTCCTGGTCTGTGGCATCACCTTGAGTCTGAAGGAGGGACGCCGTGCAGATCGGAACAAGCGCTAGCCTGCCGCTCCAGAACCTCTCGCTGCGCGCCCGCGGCCGCTGGCACACCGGCGCGTTTGTGCTCATTGCCTTCTGGGCCGTGGCCGGCGCGGGCATTAACCTAGCTTCTGCGGCCGGCGCGCCCCTTCTGTGGTGGGACCTCATCCACCCGTTTACCGTGGGCGTTATCACCACGTCCATCCTGGTCTACTCGACCCACTTCGCGGAGGCCTTGACTCGCACGCCGGCCGCCGGCTACCGGGCCGTGGCCGCGCGCGTGGCGCTAGTCCAGGTCGGCCTGGTGCTGCTGCTGGCCGGCCGCGTGGGCGCGGAGTGGACAGCGCTTGCCGATGCCGCGGCAACGCTCATCGTCGCCGCCCTCCTGTGGCACTTGGGCGCCATTGCCCGGGCCCTGCGCGGCAGCCTCGCCGGGTCTTTTGCAGTGACCGTGCCCTATTACCTGGCGGCCACGGCCTTCCTCATCGGCTCGGTGGCCTGTGCCTTTGCCGCCGGGCGTGAGTTGGCCGACTACGCCGCCCTGATTACCGCTCACCAGCACGCGGCCTTGTGGGGCTTTGTGTGGCTGACCATCGTGGGGACCATCGTCACCCTGCTGCCCACCTTGGCCGAGGCGCAGATCTCGGCTACCGCCCGGCGGCGTTGCCTGGGCGTGCTGGCAGCCTACTGCGTGGGCCTCGCGGTGGCGCTGGCCTTCTACGGGGCCGGGTTAAACCGGGCTGCGGGTATAGCTCAGCTGGCAAGCGCGCTGGCGGCAGCGGGCGTGGTCATCCCGGTCGTGGCAACCGCGCTTCGCGGCGGGCAGCGCCGCGCGGACTTCGCGCCGGTCTCCGTCCTGCTGGGCCTGGCCTGGCTCAGCGCCCTCAACGCCGGCGATGGCCTGGCCGCAGCACTTGGGGCTGCCCCGCGCGCGACCATCTACGCGTTGGCCCCGGCCCTCATCGGGGCGGGCCTTATCCAGATGATCACCGGGGTGACCGCCCACCTGGTTCCCGTCCTGCGTGGCGGGGGACCAGGTGTCTTGGGCGCGGCCAAGGCGAAGACCACCTATGCCGGCCCGGCCCGGCTGGTGCTCATCAATTTCGGGGCCGTGACCTGCGTGGCCGGCATGGCGCTGCCGGGCATTATCATGGTGGGGATAGGCCTTGCCGGAAATGTCGCCGCCATCATCAGCTCGTTTCGAGGATCCGCGCCCGCGCACGCGGCGCCGATCCATCCTAGGGAGGAAAAATGACCTTAGCTCCGCCGACCAATAAAGGCGAGGCCACCTCGCGCAGCGGCTGGGCCGCCTGGGTACTCATCGGGCTGGCTATCGCCGCCGTCGTTGCCCTTGCGGTCGTCAACGCCACCGCGCCCAGCCGCACCTCCGCCCCGGTGGCCAACGTGGCCGACGCCGACACCGTCCAAGTCGACGTCCAGGTCGAAGGCATGTCCTTCGTCCCCAACTCCGTGGACGTTCCGGCCGGCTCGCGCCTGGTGGTCAACTTCACCAACACCGGTGATCAGGTCCATGACCTCAAGATTGGCGATGCCGAGACCGGCCGGGTCAGCCCGGGCGAGTCCGTGGCGCTCGATGCCGGTGTCATCACCGAGTCCATCGAGGGCCTGTGCAC
>CAVFKS010000035.1:17458-18532 GCA_963623015.1 Clostridia bacterium | reverse complement strand
GGCCGGCACCGTAGACGTCACCGCCAGCGATGACGGGGTAAACGCCTCGGGCTCCACGACCGCCGCGGCCGGGGAGGCGGCCATCGCGGCGGCCGAGAAAGAAACGGAGGTCGAGCAAGAAACCGGGGCAGAGCAAGAAGCTGGGGCAGAGCAGGCGAACCCGCCTGAGCCGCCGGCCGGGATGCCTGAAGATATGCCCGCAGGGATACCGGGTGAGATGCCGGAGGGAATGCCGGGCGAGATGCCGGAGGGAATGCCGGGCGAGATGCCCCAAGGCATGGGCGGGCCCGGCGGCATGGACGCCTCCACCGGCGAGCAGCTGACCATCTCTGGCGGAAACCTGACGGTCAACGCCGACGGCGACGGCCTCGACTCCAACGGTGATATCACCATGACCGGCGGCACCGCCACCGTCTGGGGCCCCACCAACAATGGCAACGGCGCCCTCGACTACGCGGGAACCTTCAACATCACCGGCGGCACCCTCCTCGCGGTCGGATCCGCGGGGATGGCCTCTGCGCCCTCTGAATCCTCAACCCAGGGGTGGATCTCCGTCGCCGCCAGCGGATCTCAGGGCGATACCGTGAGCATCAAGGATGCCGACGGGGCCGAGGTGGCATCGTTTAGCGCCGTCAAGGACTTCGCGAATGTGGTCTACTCCGACCCTTCCGTCAACGACGGAGCCACTTACACAGCTGGCGATGCCACGGCTACCGCCGGCGAAGCCACTGCCGCCGGCCCGGGCACATCCGGGCAGCCGCGCCGCCGCGGGGAATTCAGCGGCGGCGGTGAGTCCTAGGCCCGCGGGCGCAGGTGGATGACGTCACCCGCCGAATAGTAGGTCCCCCCGACGCGGATGCGGCCGTCGTCGCCCACGCCTTCGACGACGCCGGTGACATCCCCCGTCGGGGCTTCGAGGCGAACCTCCAGGCCGATGGAGGAACACACCTGGCGGTAGTCTTCGAGCAGCTGCGGGTCCTGAGCTTCCCACTGGTTGATGCGGTGGCGCAGGCTGCGCAGCACCGCGATGGCGATTTCGGTGCGGTCGGCGTCCCTGCCCTCCACGGCCAGGGG
>CAVFKS010000035.1:0-17448 GCA_963623015.1 Clostridia bacterium | reverse complement strand
GGGAAGTCGCGGTGGGGACCGGCAGATCCTCGGCCGCCAATGAGACGTTGATGCCCATGCCCACAACGACGCGGGCGGCGGGGGCGGCGCCTGCAGCAACCTCGGCTTTGTTAACTTCGGCCTTGTTCAGCTCGGCTTTATTCAGCTCAGACTTGTTCAGCTCCGGCGACTTGAACGCCTTGCCCACCGGCCCGGCCTCCGCTAGGATGCCGCACAGCTTCTTGCCGCCGAGGAGCACGTCGTTGGGCCACTTGAGGACCGTGCCCGGGATGGCATCGACAACCGCAAGACCCGCCGCCAAGGGCAGGGTACCCAGGTGCTCAAGGGAGTCCGGCAGCAGCATGACGGAGAAGGTCACCTGGGTCCCGGCCGGCGCCGACCACGCTCGCCCCAGGCGCCCCTTGCCCGCCGTCTGCTCTTCGGCCAGGAGCACCGTGCCGTCCTGGACGCCTTCGGCTTCCATCAGCTCCGAGTTCGTGGAGCCCACCGACTCCACCACGCGCACCTCGCGCCAATCTTTGGCCAGCTCTGCGCGGATATTTTCGATATCAAGTCTGCTCATACCCAAAAGCTTGCCACGCCCCCACCCACAGGTGTAAAAGCCTCTACCCCCGGACATGAGAAAAGCCACCAAACTTATGGATTTCATGCGCCGATCTCCTACCTTTGAAGTAACCCCCAAATCTTCCCGAAAGGTGAGTCGCAAATGAAGAAGTCACTCTTGGCATCGATTGCTGGCCTGGCCCTCGTGGTGGCCGGCTGTTCCTCCTCCACCGATTCCCCAGCGGATGGGAATGCCACCGCCTCTGGCGAGGCCGGCCGCGGCCCCATCACCTTCGCCATGGGCAAGAACGACACCGACAAGATCGTCCCCATCATCGAGGCCTGGAACGCCCAGCACCCCGACGAGCAGGTCACACTTAGCGAGCTCGCCGGCGAGGCCGACGCCCAGCGCGAGACCCTCGTCCAGTCCCTGCAGGCCGGCAACTCCGATTATGACGTCATGGCCCTCGATGTCGTCTGGACTGCCCAGTTCGCCGCCAACCAGTGGCTCGCACCCCTGACCGGGGAGCTCGAGGCCGATACCTCCGCGCTCCTGCCCGCTACCGTGGACTCCGCCACCTATAACGGCACCCTGTACGCACTGCCGCAGAACACCAACGGCCAGCTGCTCTTCCGCAACGCCGACCTGGCGGCCGAGGAAGTGGGCCGCTTCGACGACATCAAGTCCGCCTGCGCCGCCCTCGAAGACGGCAAGGACTGCCTGACCACCCAGCTCAAGCAGTACGAGGGCCTGACCGTCAACACCGCCGGCTTCATCGAGGGCTGGGGCGGCACCGTCCTATCCGAGGACGGCACCCCCGCCGTCGAGTCGCCCGAGGCCATCGAGGGCATGCAGGCCATGGTCGACGCCTACAACGACGGGGTTATCTCCAAGGCTTCCCTGGCCGCCACCGAGGAGGAGACCAACCTCGCCTTCACCGAGGGCGATACCGCCTTCGCCGTCAACTGGCCCTACATGTACACCAACGCTGTCGATGCCGGCATTAACGTGGAGGTCTCCCCCATCGTCGGCAAGGACGGGGTGGGCGTGTCCACCCTCGGCGGCTACAACAACGGCATCAACATCAACTCCGAGCACAAGGCCACCGCGTTGGACTTCATGAAGTTCATCATCAACGAAGACAACCAGAAGGCCTTCGCCGAGGCCTCCTTCCCGCCGGTGCTGGCTTCAATCTACGATGACGCCGCCCTCATCGAGCAGTTCCCGTACCTGCCGGCCCTGAAGCAGTCCCTCGAAAACGCCGCCCCGCGCCCGGTCTCTCCCTTCTATGACGCCATCTCCAAGGCCATCCAGGACAACGCCTACGCAGCCCTGAACTCGGGCAAGCCGGTCAAGGAGGCCGCCGCCGACATGCAGGCCGCCATCTCCACCGCCCAGCAGGGCTAGCCGCCCCAGCCTGCCGATGCCCAGGCGCCGGCGCAGTGTGAGAAACGCCCAGGCGGTCCCCACCCGTGGGGGCCGCCTTTTGTATGCTCTTAGGTTTTGTAGGCTCTTTTGGCATATCCCGGGCGCTCTAAACAGATCCCGGGCGCAATGCCCGCCCGAAAAGAAACCAGTAACCAACACGAGAAATGGGGCCCCATGGCTACAGGCAGTCGCCCCCGCGCCCACCGCAGCGCGGGACAAGCCGCCCTCCTCATCGCGCCGGCGCTCATCGTCCTCGCGGTGGTCATCGGCTACCCCATCCTCCGCGCCATCGCGCTGTCCTTCCAGGGCGACCGGCGCCTCGACCCGGAGACCGGCCTCTTCGTCAAGGGCCAGTTTGCCGGCCTAGAGAACTACCTGTACTGGATCGGCAACCGCTGCTTGAGCGCTGCCGGGGAGGTCTCCACCTGCCCGCCGGGCACCCTGGCCACCGACTTCTGGCCGGCCGTGCGCATCACTATCTTCTTCGCCGTGGTCACCGTCGTCCTGGAGACGGTCCTGGGCCTCATCATGGCGCTCATCATGAACGGCGAGTACCGGGGCCGCGGCCTCGTGCGCGCCGCCGTGCTCATCCCCTGGGCCATCCCCACCGCCGTCACCGCCAAGCTGTGGCAGTTCATGTTCGCACCCCAGGGCATCGTCAATGCCCTGCTCGGGGCCGATATTTCCTGGACCACCGACCCCTTCTACGCGCGCCTGGCGGTCATCATCGCCGACGTGTGGAAGACCGCCCCCTTTATGGCCCTGCTCATCCTGGCCGGCCTGCAGATGATCCCCCGGGACATCTACGAGGCCGCCCGCGTCGACGGCGCCACCGCCTGGCAGCGTTTTACCAAGATCACCCTGCCCCTGGTCCGCCCGGCGCTCATGGTCGCGGTGCTCTTCCGCACCCTCGATGCCCTGCGCATGTACGACCTGCCGGTTATCATGATTTCCTCCTCCTCGAACTCCCCGACCGCGACCATCTCGCAGCTGGTAGTCGAGGACATGCGGCAGGGCAACTTCAACTCCGCCTCCGCCCTGTCCACCCTCATCTTCCTGCTCATCTTCGCCGTCGCCTTCATCCTCATCCGGTTCCTGGGCGCCGAGGCGGCGGCGCCGCAGCTGCGCAAGCGGGGGCGGGCATCGGCAGGCTCAGCTGGCAACGGGGCAGGCAAAAAGGCAGGTAAAACCGCATGAAACTGAAGAATCTGGGCCACCTGGCCGGCGTCGTGTTCATCATGTTCTGGGGCCTGGCCCCGTTTTATTGGATGGTCGTCACCGCCCTGCGCGACCGCGCGCACACGTTCGACACCACCCCCTGGCCCACCCACCTGACCCTGGATAATTTCCGGGACGCCCTCGCCACCGACAAGGGCAACGATTTCCTGGGCGCCATCGGCAACTCGCTACTAATCTCCCTGGCCACCACCGGCCTGGCCGTGGCGGTGGGGATCTTTACCGCTTACGCGCTCGCCCGGCTGGATTTTCCCGGCAAGGGGATCGTCACCGGCATCATCCTGGCCGCCTCCATGTTTCCCGGGATTGCCCTGGTCACCCCTCTTTTCCAGCTCTTTGGCAACCTGGACTGGATCGGCACCTACCGGGCGATGATCATCCCCAACATCTCCTTCGCCCTGCCGCTGACCGTCTACACGCTGCTCAGCTTCTTCCGGCAGCTGCCCTGGGAACTCGAGGAGGCCGCCCGCGTCGACGGCGCCACCCGCGGCCAGGCCTTCCGCTACATCCTCCTGCCGCTGGCGGCCCCGGCCATCTTCACCACGGCGATCATCGCCTTCATCACCACCTGGAACGAGTTCATGCTGGCCCGCCAGCTGTCCACCACCGCCACCGAGCCCGTCACCGTGGCCATCGCCCGCTTTTCCGGCCCCAGCTCCTTCGAATACCCCTACGCCGCGACCATGGCCGCCGGCGCTTTGGTGACCATCCCGCTCATCATCATGGTGCTCGTCTTCCAGCACCGGATCGTCGCCGGCCTGACCGCCGGCGGCCTCAAACAATAAGAGCCCGTATCAAGCAATAAGAGCCGTATCGTGCGCCGAAAATACCTCTGGGACACAGCCCTAGGCTTTGTGGGATTTTTCACCTTCCTGGCCGTAGTCCAGGCGGTGCTCAACGTCTTCGCCCCCGCCCCCGCCCTGTGGCCGGGGCTGGTCGCCGGGGCACTTTGTGGCCTGGAGTACCTCTTGTGGCGCGCCCGGGCCCGAGATCTGCGGCGCACCTAGGCCGCACGCGCGTTTGGCTCCGCCGCGCGCGGGGTCGTACATTGCTTTTAGTATTGCCCCGCCTGCCCGGCGCCGCAATGGCTAAACCTTTTCTCGATCACCTAACCTTTTCTCAAGCACCCTTCACTGTTCCGCCGAAGACTATGCGCGTCGCCCCGCGGCGCCTATAGGTGCCGACGGAACCTTTACCCATCAAGGATTCCGAAGCAGTGACTGCGACCTTCATCATTCTGGCCATCGTGGTGGTCACCGCCTTGGCGTTTGACTTCACCAACGGCTTCCACGACACCGCCAACGCCATGGCCACCTCCATTGCCACCGGCGCCCTCAAACCCTTTACCGCCGTGGCCATCTCCGCGGTGCTAAACCTGGTGGGAGCCTTCCTGTCGGTACACGTCGCCGCCACCGTGGCCAAAGGCATCGTCAACCTGGATTCCTATGACCTTTCGGCCAACGCCGGCGGGGTCCCCGCCGACGGCCAGCCCCTCCTGTTGGTGGTATTCACCGGCCTCATCGGCGGCATCTTCTGGAACCTGTTCACCTGGCTTTTAGGCATGCCCTCGTCTTCGTCGCACGCGCTCTTCGGTGGGCTCATCGGGGCCGCCTTCGCCGCCTTGGGCACCTCCGGAGTGGCCTGGGGCTCCATCGCCGGCAAGATCATCGTGCCTGCCCTGGTCTCGCCGTTTATCGCGGCCTTCGTGGCGGCCTGCGGAACCTTCGCCGTCTACGCGATAACCAACACCCTGCCCCGCGGCCCGAAGAACGAGCACTTCCGACACGGCCAGATCGTCACCGCCTGCCTGGTCTCCCTGGCCCACGGCGCTGGCGATGCCCAGAAGACCATGGGCGTGATCTTCCTCGCCCTCGTCGCCTCCGGGTCCGCCACCGGCGAGGAACGCATCCCCACCTGGGTCATCGCCGCCTGCGCCATCGCCATCGCCGCCGGCACGCTCTCGGGCGGCTGGCGCGTCATCCGCACCCTCGGCAAGGGGCTGGTGGAAATCGAGTCCCCACAGGGCATGGCCGCCGAGGCCTCCTCGGCCGCCATCATCTTGACCTCCGCGGTGGGCGGCATGGCGCTGTCGACCACCCACGTGTCCACCGGCTCCATCCTGGGCTCTGGCCTGGGCCGCCGGGGCGCCCAGGTGCGCTGGGGCGTGGCGGCCCGCATGGTCTCGGCCTGGCTGGTTACCCTGCCCTGCGCCGGGTTCGTGGGCTTTGCCTCATGGTGGATCGCCACCGGTGTCGCGGCCGTGACCACCCCGCTTACCGGCACCGTGGTGGATTTCCTGCTGCTCATCGCCCTCGTGGTGGTCATCGTGGCGCGCTCGCGCCGCAATCGCGTCGACGCTCACAACGTCAATGACGACTGGGCCGACGATTCCGAATCCGTGGATTCTTTCCTGCAGGAGGTGCGCTAAGCCATGGAGATCCTCTACTCCGTCCTCCGCGTCGCCGGCCTCGGCCTGGCCTTTGGCGCCGGCATCCCCATCTTCTTCGCCCTCGGCATGCGCTGCCTGACCGGCGATGCCATCCGCGATGCCGAGGGAAACATCGTCGGCAACCGCCCCGCCCCGGCGCCGATGCGTCTGCTGGGCTGGACCGTCTACGCCGTCATCGCCTGCATCGTGCTCCTGGCCATCGCCTGGATCGCCCGCGATACCCTGCATCACTACCTCGGGTGGGACCCCTTCGCCGGCCTGGCCTAGGATTATTGCCCATCCTGGGCAGTGTGGGCCCCACAGCCATTCCGCGTCCCCGTGATGCCGGCAGCAACGGCCGCCCCGAGGAGGTCGCCACCCTGGTGCGCTACCTGGTCGATGGCGGCTACACCACCGCTAAGTTCTAGGCCCAAGCCTTAAGCTTTGCCGCCGCGCCCCCGCCCGCACTCCAGGTCGGGGCGCGGGGTGGTTTTGGCCCACTATAGCCAGCCTCCACCGAAAAAATATGAGTGATTTCTCACCTTTTGACCTGCAAAAATAGTTTTGTGTGCCAAATCGCCGGGCGAAAATGCTGGAAAAGTACAGTTGGAGTACATAGAATCACCAAACATGACCATTTCCTCACATTTGACGGAACTAGCAGACATGCCGGACACCACCGCAGCGAAAATCGCCGAGCTCAAGCGCCGGCGCGAACAGGCCTTGGCCCCCATGGGCCCCAAGGCCCACGAAAAAGTGCACGCCGCCGGCCGGCTCACCGCCCGCGAGCGCCTCGATTACTTGCTCGACCCGGGCTCCTTCGTGGAGACCGGCATGCTAGCCGTCCACCGCACCGAGGACTTCGGCATGGGTTCCAAGCGCCCCACCACCGACGGCATCGTCACCGGCTGGGGCACCATCGACGGCCGGGAGGTCTGCGTCTTTAGCCAGGACGGCACCGTCTTCGGCGGCGCCCTAGGCGAGGTCTACGGGGAGAAGATGGTCACCCTCCAGGAGCTGGCCGTGACCACCGGCCGCCCCCTCATCGGCCTCTACGAGGGCGCCGGCGCCCGCATCCAGGAAGGCGCCCTGTCCCTGGACTGGATCGCCGCCACCTTCCGGCAGAACATCCACGCCTCCGGCGTGGTCCCCCAGATCTCGGTCATCATGGGCGCCTGCGCCGGCGGCAACGCTTATTCCCCGGCCCTGACTGATTTTGTGGTCATGGTCGACCAGAAGTCCAAGATGTTCGTCACCGGACCCGACGTCATCAAGACCGTCACCGGCGAGCAGATCTCCCAGGAGGAGCTCGGCGGCGCCGCCGTCCACATGAGCCAGTCCGGCACCACCCACTACACGGCCTCCTCCGACGAGGACGCCCTCGACTGGGTCCACGACCTGCTAGCCTTCCTGCCGTCGAATAACCGGGAGGTCGCCCCGCGCGAACCCTTCGAGGAACTCGACGAAGTCACCGCCGACGACCTGGCCCTCGACGAGCTCATCCCCGACTCGCCCACCCAGCCCTACGATATCCGCACCGTCATCGAGACCCTGACCGACGACGGCGAGTACCTGGAAATCCAGGCCGAGTACGCCGAGAACGTGGTCATCGCCTTCGGCCGCATCGAGGGCCAGACCGTGGGCTTTGTGGCCAACCAGCCCCTAGTCTATGCCGGCTGCCTGGACATCAACTCCTCGGAGAAGGCCGCCCGCTTCGTGCGCACCTGCGATAGCTTCAACATCCCCATCGTCATGCTCGTCGATGTCCCGGGCTTCCTCCCCGGCGCTGATCAGGAGCACTCCGGAATTCTGCGCCGCGGCGCCAAACTGCTCTACGCCTACGGCGAGGCCACCGTCCCCAAGATCACGGTGACCCTGCGCAAGGCCTACGGCGGCGCCTACTGCGTCATGGGCTCCAAGGGCCTGGGCGCCGACGTCAACCTGGCCTGGCCCACCGCCCAGATCGCGGTCATGGGGGCCGCCGGCGCCGTCGGTTTCATCTACCGCAAGGAGCTCAAGCAGGCCTATGAGAGGGGCCTCGACGCCACCGAGCTGGCCAAGTCCTTCGAGCGCGAGTACGAAGACCTCATGCTCAACCCCTACAAGGCCGCCGAACGAGGGCTTATCGATGCCGTCATCTTGCCCTCCGAGACCCGCTCGGCGATCGCCCGCAACCTGCGCTTCTACGCGGACAAGAACGTCGCCCGCCCGGCCCGCAGGCACGGGAATATCCCGCTTTAAAGGCCGACGGTTCTCGCCCGGCCGGGCGGGCTAGTAAACTTGACACCTATGACTGACATGAAGACCACCGCCGGCAAAATCGAAGACCTGGAGAATAAGCTCGCGGAGTCCCGCCAGCCCTTGGGCCAGGAGTCGCAGGCGCGAACCTTCGTCGACGCCCTCTTCGCGGACGGCACCTTCGTGGAGACCGACGCCCTGGCGCGGCACCGCTCCAAAGACTTCGGCCGGGAGCACGACCGCCCCTATACCGACGGCGTGATCACCGGCTACGGCACCATCGACGGCCGGAAGGTCTGCGCCTGGGTCCAGGACGACACCATCTTCGATGGCACCATGGGCGAGGTCTACGGCGAAAAGCTGGTCAAGCTCTATGATCTGGCCATCAAGACCGGGGTGCCGATGATCGCGGTCGTCACCGGGGAAAAGCCGCGCGCGCAGGAGGGCATCGTCAGCCTGGCGCTCCAAGCGCGCGTGCTGGAGCGCGCCACGCAGGCCTCCGGGCTCATCCCCCAGGTCACGGTGGCCTATGGGGATTCGCTCATCGCCGCCCAGTCGGACATCGTGCTGCCCCGCGATGTCGAGGGCACCGATTACATCAAGCTCATCCGCCAGGTGTTGTCCTACCTGCCGTCCAATAACCGGGCCGAGGCCCCACGCGCCGAGGCCGCCATTCAGGCCGGCAGCATCGTCGACAACGTCACCGAGGCCGACCGCGCCCTCAACGAGGCCACCAGCTTAAGCCCGGCCGATATCTTCGCCGACACCCTGGAGCTCCAGCCCGGCATCGCGGGCGCCTACACGGGTTTTGGGCGCCTCGAGGGCCGCACCGTAGGCGTCGTGGCCTTCAGCTCTGCCGCCCCGCTGGACGATGCCGCCGCCGCCAAGGCCGCACGCTTCATCCGGCTGTGCGACTCCTTCAACACCCCCGTGGTCGAGATTGTGGACGGCCCCGAGCTCACTGCCTCTTCCCCAGCGCTGGCGCAGCTCATCCACGCGTACGCGGCGGCCACGGTGGGCAAGATTACCGTCATCACCGGCCCCGCCCTGGGCCTGGCCTACGTGGCGCTGGGCGCGAAGGACCTGGGAGCCGACCTGGCCTATGCCTGGCCCGGCGCCGAGATCGCCGTCGCCCCGGCCGCCGATCTGGCTGCCGAGTTGGGCATGGAGGAATCCGCTGCCGCGGAGGCCTACCTGACCCCCTACCAGGCGGCCGAGCGCAACCTGGTCGACGCCGTCATCGAGCCGGCCACCACGCGCGGCTACCTCATCGAGGGCCTGCGGCTGCTCGAGCGCAAGCTCGTCCACGCCCCGGCCAAGAAGCACGGCAACATCGTCCTCTAGGAATCGCGGCCGCCCGGCCGCATGAGATATTCAGGAGCCAACCATGACCGAACCCCTCTTCCGCGTCACCCGCGGCAATCCCACCCCGGACGAAGTCGCGGCACTAACCGCCGTGCTGGGCAAGCTGGACGCCGATAACCGCGCCAAGGCCGCCCAGGCCCACGTCACGCGAGACCGCTGGGCTGACTCCCGCCTGCCGGAGGATCAGTTCAACCCCTCCGCGTTCCGCAACGTGCGGTACTACTAGGTTTTATGCGCATCGTCTTAGCCTCCCAGTCCCCGTCCCGGCGGGCCATCCTGCGCGGCGCCGGCGTCGATCCGGTGCTTGCGCCCGCCGATGTCGATGAGCGCGGCATTCAGGCCCGCCTCGCCGGAGCCGATCCCGCCCAAATAGTGGCCGAGCTGGCCGCCGCCAAGGCGCGCGCCGTAGCCGGCGATGTCGCCGACGGATCGAGCGTCGTCGTCGGCGGGGACTCCATGCTCCTGCTCGACGGGCAGCTGCAGGGAAAGCCCCACACCCCCGAGGCCACCGTGGAGCGCTGGCGCCGCCAGGCGGGCCGCAGCGCCGAGCTGCTGACCGGACACTGCATCATCTTCGGCGATCAGGAGTTCCGCGAGACCTCCCGCACCACCGTCCATTTCGCCCAGGCCAGCGAGGCCGACATCGCCGCCTATGCACGCTCCGGCGAGCCCCTGGAATGCGCCGGCGCCTTCACGCTCGAGGCCCTGGGCGGCTGGTTCATCGACCGCATCGAGGGCGATCCCTCCTCCGTCATCGGGCTGTCCCTGCCCGTGCTGCGCCGCGCCATCTATTCTTTCGGGCTCAACGCCTCGGACTTCTGGGCCGCGGATCCCGCGTAAGGTGGCGGGCATGAAGTTCAACGACATGCTTGCCCCCGATCCCATCCAGCTCCCGGCCGATCCGGGCGCCGGCTCCACCGAAAACCTGGCCGCCGGCATCGTGGCCCACCCCGAATCCCCGCTGCTGTGGGCCTTACTGGCCGAGCGCGAGCTCGACGCCCACGCGGGCGCTGACCCTTCAGCGTTCATCACCGCCTATGCCTTTGCTCGCACCGGCTACCACCGCAGCCTCGACCGCCTGCGCGCCAACGGCTGGAAGGGCTGGGGCCCGGTCCCCTTTGCCCACGAACCCAACCAGGGCGTCTTGCGCGCCATCGCCGCCCTGGGCCACGCCGCCCGCGCCATCGGCGAGGACGCGGAGTATGACCGCATCCGCCAAATGCTCTCCGATGCCGACCCGGCCTCCGCCGCCCGCCTGCTCGACGACCCGACGGTCTAGGCTCCCCCGCACGCATGAAGGCCGGGCCCGGGGTTTGCCGGGTCCGGCCTTGATGAGTTTTTGCTAACTAGGCGTTCTTAGCCTCGACGCGGGCGATGGCCTCTGCAGCCACCTTCTCCTGGA
Source organism: Clostridia bacterium (assembly GCA_963623015.1). Taxonomy (GTDB): domain Bacteria; phylum Actinomycetota; class Actinomycetes; order Mycobacteriales; family Mycobacteriaceae; genus Corynebacterium. Next base: position 6,807 of record CAVFKS010000035.1, on the reverse strand, counting down.
TGCCCATGTCGAGCTCCGAGGTAAAGCCCACGCAGGAGCAGTTGATCTCGCCGAGGACGTAGGTGTCCTCGCCGTTCTCGCCATCGTCAAGCATGAAGTCGGCGGTCCAGATGAGCGGGACGGTGTCGGTATCGCCCAGCTTCTCGGCGATGACCGGGCGAGCCTTGGCGAACATCTCCATCAGCTCCGGCCAGGACTCCGGCTTGTCGTAGGTGTACTTCGCACCGGAGAAAAGGGTGGCGGAGAAGTTGTCACCGCCGGCGGCCGGCTTCTTGTGAACGATGAAGACCGGCTCGTTGCCCACCAAGAGGATGCGGATCTCGCCCTCGACGATGCGCGGCATGAAGCGCATGTCCACCAGCATGCCGTTGTCACCGATGATGTACTGGTCGCAGAAGTCCATGAACTCGCCCAGCTTGTAGTCGTGGGTCTGGTTGTCCACGGCCTCGGTGCACTTGAGCTCGGCGTCCAGCGGCAGGGCGGTGCCCGGCTCGACGGACTCGGCCAGGGCCGGGTCGGCCAGGCGCACGCGCCAGATGCCCTCACCGGTGGATCCGCGGTTCTGCTTGAGCACGCGCTCGCCGTAGGACAGGGAGGTCGGGAAGGTGTTGTGCAGCTCTTCAACCTCGTAATAGGCAGCGGTGTCCTCCGGGACCAGCGGGGTGTCGGTGAGCTTGACCAGTGCGTCCTTGGCGCCGTAGGCCATCATGTCGGCCGGGGTGGACATGCCCACCAGGCCGGCATCGGCAAGCTTGGTCAGAAGCTCGAAGTAGCCCTTCTCGCCGCCGGGGATGTTGCCCGGGTTGACGCGGGAGATGTAGGCGTCGAAGTTGGAGGAGACGTTGTCGAAGATCTCGGAGGCCTGGTCCGGGTGGAAGTAGATGACCTCGGAATGCCAGCCGGCATCCTTGATGGCGTTGACGATGGGCATGGTGTCCTTGCGGTGGCCGTCGGCCCCCTTGTCAGAACCACCCTCAACTTCGAAGACGACGATTGCCTTGTGCACGCGGTACCCTTTCGGTTAAGTCATAGCCCCATGTACCCCCGCCCGCCCTAGGGTAGGCCGGCGGATTTCCACGGGAATTTCATATCCGGCGCGGGGCAAACTTCCTCGAGCTCTACCCAGCACCTCCTTATAAAATATCCGACCCTCGCGCTTCGCGCGCGGCGAACTGGCCGTGACTAACCCCACCCGGGAGGGCATAATCTGCCTGGCCAGGGCAGTTGTTATAACCAGGTGCGGAAAGTGTAGCCAAAACCACAATTCCCGTCCCCCTGTTAGGGTTCGCGTATTGTAAATGCTGAAAGAAATACGCTAAGAACGCGCAGGCCGTTCACCCCTCAGCCAGAACCCACCCCAGTCAGAAAGGCGGAGCCGCTCCATGATCGAGCCCGATCCACACCCCGTATATCAGGACTACGCCACCCCCGGCCGCGTCGTATCCGCCCCCTGGCTCTCGGCCCGCCTAGGAATCAACGGTCTGCGCGTCATCGAGGTCGACGAGGACGTCCTCCTCTACGACATCGGCCACCTACCCACCGCCACCCGCATCAACTTCCACACCGAGCTGATGGACCCCCTCACCCGCGATATCGCCAGCCCCGAGGCATTTGCCCAGCTCATGCGCGACAAGGGCATCAAGCGCGAGGACACCGTGGTCCTCTACGGCGACAAGAACAACTGGTGGGCGGCCTACGCCCTGTGGGTCTTCGAACTCTACGGCCACCCCGATGTCCGCCTCCTCGACGGCGGACGCGACGCCTGGATGTCCGAGGAGCGCGACATCTCCTATGCCGTGCCCGAGTTCCCCGTCTCCGACTACCCAGTCAGCCCGCGCGAGGACGCCGCCCACCGCGCCTTCGTGGGAGAACTCGAGGGCCTGGAACTCGTCGACGTGCGCACCACAGAGGAGTTCCACGGCCAGCCTACCGCCGACTCCGCGAAGGGCGACTCCACCTACGGGACCACCATTCGCCACGGACACATCCCCGGCGCCCGGAACCTGCCCTGGGGCGGGGCCGTCTACCCCAACGGCGCCTTCCGCCACCTCGACGGCCTCCAGGAGGCCTACGCCGACCTCGACCCGGCCGTCCCGACCGCCCTGTACTCGCACGTCGGCGCCCAGTCGGCCCACACCTGGTTCGTCTGCAAGTACCTCCTGGGTTTCAAGGACGTACGCAACTACGACGGATCCTGGGCCGAATGGGGCAACATGGTCCAAAAGCCCATCGAACGCTAACGGCGAGTCTCCCCCATCCGGGCCGATGGGGGATATTTTTCGCCGAAACGCAGAACTTGAGTAAACACTCATGTTTTTGTGTGCGATAATGGGCAAGCTGAAACCAATCAGGGAAGGGAAAATTCCGTGTCCGTTGAAACCACCCAGATCACCAAGGTGCTTATTGCCAACCGCGGTGAAATCGCGGTGCGCATCATCCGCGCCGCACGCGACGCCGGCATTCCGTCAGTAGCGGTCTACGCCGAGCCGGATAAGGACGCCCCGTTCGTCACGCTCGCCGACGAGGCCTTCGCACTCGGCGGGCAAACCTCGGCCGATTCCTACCTGGACATCGCCAAGCTGCTCGATGCCGCCGCCCACTCCGGCGCCAATGCCATCCACCCCGGCTACGGCTTCCTCTCCGAGAACGCCGAGTTTGCCCAGGCCGTCATCGACGCCGGCCTCATCTGGATCGGGCCCTCCCCCCAGTCCATCGCGGACCTGGGTGACAAGGTCACCGCCCGCCGCATCGCCGAGCGTGCCGATGCCCCCATGGCCCCCGGCACCCCGGACCCCGTGGCCAACGCCGCCGAGGTCGAGGCCTTCGCCGCCGAGCACGGCCTGCCGATTGCCATCAAGGCCGCCTTCGGCGGCGGCGGGCGCGGCATGAAGGTCGCCCGCACCATGGACGAAATCGGCGAGCTCTTCGAGTCCGCCACCCGCGAGGCCACCGCCGCCTTCGGCCGCGGCGAGTGCTTCGTCGAGCGCTACCTCGACCGGGCTCGCCACGTCGAGGCCCAGGTGCTCGCCGACCAGCACGGCAACGTCGTCGTCATGGGTACCCGCGACTGCTCCCTGCAGCGCCGCTTCCAGAAGCTCGTCGAGGAGGCCCCCGCCCCCTTCCTGACCGAAGAGCAGCGCGAGGCCATCCACTCCTCCGCCAAGCGCATCTGCCGCGAGGCCGGCTACTATGGCGCCGGCACCGTCGAGTACCTGGTGGGCGCCGACGGCCTGATTTCCTTCCTTGAAGTCAACACCCGCCTGCAGGTCGAGCACCCCGTCACCGAGGAGACCACCGGGTTCGACCTGGTGCGCGAGCAGTTCCGCATCGCCGAGGGCCACGAGCTCTCCCTCGACGCCGACCCCACCCCGCACGGCCACGCCTTCGAGTTCCGCATCAACGGCGAGGACCCCGCCACCGGCTTTATGCCTTCGCCGGGCACCATCGTGAGCTACTCCGAGCCGGCCGGCCCAGGCGTGCGCGTCGACTCCGGCGTGCGCGAGGGCTCCGTCATCGGCGGCCAGTTCGACTCCATGCTGGCCAAGCTCATCGTGTGGGGCCCGGACCGCGCTACCGCCATCGCCCGCGCCCGCCGCGCCCTGGCCGAGTACGAGGTGGCCGGCATCCCCACCGTCATCCCCTTCCACCGCGCCGTGCTGGAAGATCCGGCCTTCACCGCCGAGGATCACCTGGGCGTCTACACCAAGTGGATCGAGGAAGAGTGGGCCAATAACCTCGAGCCCTACTCCGGCCCCGTGGCCGACGAGGACGAGGCCGAGGACGCCGCCGCCCAGAAGTTCGTCGTGGAGATTGGCGGGCGCCGCATCGAGGTCGCCCTGCCCGGCAACCTGCTGCTCGGCGCGGCCACCGCGGTGCGCAAGTCCCGCAAGCGCCGCGGCGGCAAGGCCAAGGCCGCCGTGTCTGGCGATGCCGTCGTCGCCCCCATGCAGGGCACCGTCATCAAGGTCGCAGTCGCCGAGGGCGACACCGTGGCCGAAGGCGACGTGCTGCTCATCCTGGAGGCCATGAAGATGGAAAACCCGGTCAAGGCCCACAAGTCCGGCACCGTGACCGGCCTAGGAGTGGAGGCCGGCGGCCAGGTGGGCAAGGGCGACGCCCTGCTCGAAATCAAGTAGCTGCTGAACTAATTCTTAGCCCCAAACCACTACACCCCGGCTACCTCCCTGGATGGGGAGGGCCGGGGTGTGGCGGTTTTACACTGCCTTAAGGCTTAGCCGTCGATGACGACGATGAGGTCGCCGCCTTCGACCTTGGTGGCCTGGCCGATGGCCACCCGCTCGATGGTGCCATCCTTCGTGGCGGAGATGGAGGCCTCCATCTTCATCGCCTCGATGACGGCGACCTGGTCGCCGGCCTTGACGGCATCGCCAGCCTTGACCGTAGCGGTGACCACGCCGGCGAACGGGGCGGCGACGTGGGCATCGTTGTGCGGATCGGCCTTCTCCGCGGAGGCGACGGTGGACTCGACGTTGTTGTCGCGGACCTTCATCGGGCGCAGCTGGCCGTTGACGTTGAGCACGACGTTGCGCATGCCCTTCTCATCCGGCTCGCCCAGGGCGTCCAGGCGCAGCGTGATCGGCTTGAGCGCGGCGCGGTCGTTGGTGCCCTCCGGGAAGTAGTGGACCACGAACTCGCGGCCCTCCTCCAGGCCGTAGAGGAAGACGGTATCCGTCAACGCCTCGGTGTTGCCGTACTTGCGGCGGAACTCGTTGAACTCCTCGAACTGCTTCGGGAACAGCAGGCGGTTTAAGGCGTCGCGGCGCTCCTTGGAATCCTCGGAGACCAGGTGCGGCTTTTCTTCTTCCGGTACCTCCTGGACGTGGACCTCGCCCGGGGCGCGGCCCTCTAGGACCTTGTCGCGCAGCGGCGGCCAGCCACCCGGAGGGGTACCCAGCTCCCCGCGCAGGAACGCGATGACGGAATCCGGGATGTCGTACTTGTTCGGGTTGGCCTCGAACTCCTCCGGAGTCACGCCCGCGCCCACCAGGTGCAGGGCCAGGTCGCCCACGACCTTCGAGGACGGGGTGACCTTGGTGGGCCGGCCCAGCATCTCGTTGACGGCAGCGTAGGTGTCCTCGATGACCTCGAAGCGGTCCTCCAGGCCCAGGGCCGTGGCCTGCGCGCGCAGGTTAGACAGCTGACCGCCCGGGATCTCGTGGCGGTAGACGCGGCCCGTCGGCCCCGGAATGCCCTTCTCGAATGGGCGGTAGAGCTGGCGCACGGCCTCCCAGTACGGCTCCAGGTCGGAGACGGCCTGGAGGTCGATGCCGGTATCGCGCGGCGAGTTAGAGAACGCCGCCACGATGGCAGACAGGCTAGGCTGCGAGGTGGTGCCGGCCAGCGGCGCGGACGCGCCGTCGACCACGTCCGCGCCCGAGAGCGCCGCCGCGTAGTAGGTGGCCAGCTGGCCGCCCGCGGTATCGTGCGTGTGGACGTGGACCGGCAGGTCGAACTCCTTGCGCAGGGCCATCACCAGCTTGGACGCGGCCTCCGGGCGCAGGAGGCCCGCCATGTCCTTGATGGCCAGGACGTGGGCGCCGGTGCCCACGATCTCCTCGGCTAGCTTGAGGTAGTAGTCCAGGGTGTAGAGCTTCTCATCCGGGGAGCACATGTCACCGGAGTAGGCCATGGCCACCTCGGCCACGGTGGTGTTGGTCTCCAGGACGGCATCGATAGCCGGGCGCATCTGGGACACATCGTTGAGGGCGTCGAAGATGCGGAAGACGTCCACGCCGGACTTGGCGGCCTCGGCCACAAAGGCGTGGCACACGTCATCGGAGTACGGCGAGTAGCCCACCGTGTTGCGCCCGCGCAGCAGCATCTGGATGTTCTGGTTGGGCATGGCCTCGCGCAGCAGGTCCAGGCGGACCCACGGGTCTTCCTTGAGGAAGCGTATGGCCACGTCATAGGTGGCCCCGCCCCAGGCCTCCACCGAGTAGAGGTTGGGCGTCATCCGCGCCACGGCCTCGGCGGCGGTGACCAGGTCGGTGCCGCGCACGCGGGTGGCCAGCAGGGACTGGTGGGCGTCGCGGAAGGTGGTGTCGGTAACCCCCAGGGCGTGCTGGGCGCGGATCTTCTCCGCCCACTTCTTCGGGCCCAGCTCCAGCAGGTCATCGCGGGAGCCGCGGGGCAGCTCGGCGGAGCGGTCGAAGGACGGGATCTTGTCGAACGGGCGCAGCGAGGTGGGCCGCTCCCCGTTGGGCTTGTTGACGGTCACGTCCGCGATGAACTCGATGACGCGGCCGGACTCGTCGACCGCCGGCGGGGCCTTGAGCAGGTCCGGGTGGGCCGGGATGAAGCCGGTGTCCACGCGGGTGCTAACGAAGTCGGGCTCGCGCAGCAGGGCGCGCAGGAAGCCGATGTTGGTGGCCACGCCGCCCACGGTGAACTCGTTGAGGGCGCGCTGGGCGCGAGCCACGGCCTGCTCGAAGGTGGCGCCACGGCAGGTCATCTTGACCAGCAGGGAGTCGAAGTTCGGAGAAATCTCAGCGCCGACCGCGGTGGCGCCATCCAAGCGCACGCCCGCGCCGCCCGGGGAGCGGTACGTGGTCAGGGTGCCGGTGTCCGGGCGGAAACCGTTGGCCGGGTCCTCAGTGGTGATGCGGCACTGCAGCGCCGCACCCGTGATCTTAATGTCTGCCTGCACCAGCCCCAGGTCAGCCAGGGAGGCGCCGGCCGCGATCTGCATCTGCGACTTGACGATGTCCACGCCCGTGATTTCCTCGGTGACGGTGTGCTCGACCTGCACGCGCGGGTTCATCTCAATGAAGACGTGGTTGCCGCGCT
>CAVFKS010000034.1:0-18913 GCA_963623015.1 Clostridia bacterium | reverse complement strand
GTCATGGACCAGCCCGTGCGCACCACGGCGGATGTGGCCAACCTGCCCATCCTGGACCAGGACGTGCCCGAGGTGGGCGAGGGCATTGGCATCATCCTCGATGAGCTCACCGACACCCAGGCGCTTATCGGTTTCGTCGGCGCGCCGTTTACCCTGGCCAGCTACCTCATCGAGGGTGGGCCTTCCAAGAACCACGAGCGCACCAAGGCCCTGATGCATTCTGACCCGCAGACCTGGCACGCGCTCATGGAGCGCCTGGTGCCCACGCTAGTCAATTTCCTGGAGGTCCAGGTCGCCGCGGGCATCGATGCCATGCAGCTGTTTGACTCCTGGGCCGGCTACCTCAACGAGGCCGACTACCGCGAGTTCGTGCTGCCGTACTCCACGCAGATCTTGGAGTCCGTGGCCGGGCGCATCCCGCGCATCCACTTCGGCGTGGGCACCGGCGAGCTGCTCGGCGCCATGTCGGAGGCCGGCTCGGAGGTCATGGGCGTGGACTACCGCGTGGCGATGGATAACGCCGCCGCCCGCGTGGGCGCCCGCAACCTGCAGGGCAACCTGGACCCGGCGCTGCTTTTTGCCGGCGACGATGCCGTCCGCGCCGCCGTGCGCCGCATCAAGGGCGAGGTTGACGCCGCCCGCGCCCGCGGGGACGTCGACGGCCACATCTGGAACCTCGGTCACGGGGTGCTGCCAACCACCGACGCCGACGCCATCACCCGCGCCGTCGCCATCATCCATGAGGAGGGTTAAGTGAAGATCGCAATCATCGGAGCCGGACTGGCGGGGCTGACCGCCGCGTGGGAAATTCACGCTGCTGACGCCGACGCGGAAGTTTATGTATTTGAGGCCGCCGGGCGCATCGGCGGCAAGCTGCACACGGTGGCCTTCAACGGCGGGCCCACGGACATGGGCGCCGAGGCGTTCGTGGCCCGGCGTGCCGATGCCGCCGAATTCTTCGAAGCACTCGGGTTGAAGGATTCCTTCGTCTACCCCGCGCGCGGGATTCGCCCGCGGGTCTATACCGGCGGGCAGCTGCACCTGTTGCCGTCCGGCGGCGTGATGGGCATCCCGTCCGCCCCGCAGGAGTTCTTCTCCGCGGCATCCAACGAGAAGATCGCCAACGAGACCCCCTTCGAGTGGGAGGTAGGCGGCGACGTCTCCGTCGGCGCCCTGGTGCGCCGCCAGTATGGCGACGACGTGGTCGACCACGTGGTCTCCGCCCTGCTGGGCGGGGTCTACTCCTGCACCGCCGACGACCTGGGCCTGCGCGCCACGGTGCCGAACCTGGCGGCCGTGCTCGACGAGATGGCCGCCGATGGCCCTGTCACGCTCTCGGGCGCGGTGGCCAAGATTGAAAAGTCCCGCGCGGCGGCGGCGAACGCGGAGGGGCCGGCGGCATCGTCGGTCTTTGCCACCTTCGGCGGCGGCTACGCGGAGCTCTACGAGGCCCTGGCGGAGCAGTCCGGGGCCGAGATCCACCTCGACACGTTCATCTCGGGCGTTGAGGCCGGCCGCGAGGGCGGGTTCGTGGTCAAGGGCGCCCCGGCGGAGCTGGGCGAATTCGATCGTGTGCTCTTTGCCACCCCGGCGCCGACGACCGCGCGCCTGGCCGCGAAGGTGGCCCCCGCCGCGGCCGAGGCGCTCCAGGGCGTGGAGCTGGCCTCGTCAGTGGTGGTTGGCTTCAACTTCGCCTCCGCTACGGACCCGGAGGGCAACTCCATCCCGGAGGCCACCGGCATCCTGGTCGCCGCCGACGAGCCGGGCGTGCACGCCAAGGCGTTTACGCTGTCGTCGAATAAGTGGCCGCACATCGGTCAGCGCGAGGGCTTTATCGTGCGAGCCTCCTTCGGCCGCTTCGGCGACGACGCCCTGGTGCGCGCCGACGAGGACGACCTGGTGGACTATGCCCTCGATGACCTGCGCCATATCACCGGCTTCGACGGGCGTGCCGCGGGCGTGGAGGAGATCTACGTCCAGCGCTGGTTTGGCGGGATCCCCTGCTACGACGAGCGCCACCTGGCCACCGTGGCCACCGCCCGCGCGGGCCTGGAGGAGGCCGCGGGCATCGAGGCCACCGGCGCCTGGGCCGGCGGGGTGGGCGTGCCCGCCATCATCGTGGACGCCCGCGCGGCAGCGCGCCGCCTGCTGGCCTAATTCCCGCCAGCGTTCTACCCCCGCCGCCGCCCGCGGGTGGGTTTGCGTAGGATAGCCTTCCATGACTATCAAGAGCATTGCGCACGTCGTCACGGACCGCCCCGCCCGCTACGGCAAGCAGCTGGCCGGGCACTTTTCTAAGAAGTGCACGACCGGCTGGGATGGTGCCGAGGGTTTGGTCGAATTCCCGGCGCCAGAAGGCGCTGCCGACCAGCCGGCGCGCCTGGTGCTGCGCGCGGCCGAGACCCTTGAGCTGGAACTTACCGCGCCCGCCGGCAACCTCGCGGAGATGGAGCACGTCGTCGCCCGCCACCTGGTCATGTTCGGCCACAAGGACGACCTGCGCGTGGACTTCGAGCGCGCCGACGGCACCGCCGGGCTGAAGTTCGGCGTGGCCGACCTGCCGGAGGAGATCCTGGCCAAGTTCCGCGGCCGGGAATAGCGCCGGCGAATAACGCCGGCGAATGGCGCCTATGCTTCGGATTCCTTGCGGTAGACGAAGATAGAAGAAAAGTCCGTGTCCCCGCGCCCGGCGTCCTGCTGGGCGCTAAAGCGGGCAATCGCCGCCTCCACGGCCGGCAGCGGCTCTTTCGCGGTGTCGACCATCAGGCGGGAGTCCTTGCACAGGGCATCGACGGTGAAGTCGCCCGGGTCGGTCTCGCGCTCGCCGCGGATGAACGGGCCCTTGAGCCCGGCCATAAACGACAACCCGGTGATCTCGAGCATGTCCAGCACGGCATCCTCGCCAAACCCCTCGGCCTCGCCCAGCGCGAGGGCCTCGAGCACGCCCTCTGCCGTCACCGACAGCGCCAGGTTGGCCAGCAGCTTGCCCGTGGCTGCCGCCGCGGCGGACTCGACTCCCTTGAGCTTTTCCGGCGCCGCCCACGGCTCGACGAGCTTCAGCGCCTCGGCGCGGCGGGCATCGTCAGGCGTGCCAACGTACATTCCCAGCTGGCCATTGCGGGCCGGGCCCAGCGTGCCCACCACCGGGGCATGGACGTAGCCGGGGACGGCCGCGGCGAACTCGCGGGCATCGGCAGGCGAGACCGTCGTGGTATCAATCCACGTCAGCCCATCTGGGATGAGCCCCGGGGCGATGACGCGCTCGCGGATGTCGTCCGGGCCAAACAGTGAGGTGATGACGACCTCGGCGCCGGCGACGGCATCCTCAGGCGTCTGCGCCAGGCGCGCGCCTTCGTCCACCAGCGGCTGCGCCTTGGCCGCGGTGCGGTTCCACACCGTGACCTCGTGGAGGGGTAGTAGGTGGCGGGCCAGCTCGGTGCCCATGCGTCCAGTTCCTAGAAATGCAATCTTCATGCCTTCGAGTGTGCCAAAATGGTGCCCAGTCGCGCGATAACCTTTCAACCCCGCGCGCCAGGAGGGCACAATCATGGCGTGGGTAGTTCTCATCCTGTCCGGCGCTTTCGAGGCCGTCTGGGCTGCGGCTTTGGATAAATCGGAGGGGTTCACGTGCCTGTGGTCCTCGCTCGTCTTTATCGCCGCGTGCGCGGTGTCGATGGCGGGCCTGGCCTGGGCCATGAAGACCCTGCCCGTGGGCACGGCCTACGCGGTGTGGGCCGGCGTGGGCGCCACCATGGCCGTTCTCTACTCCTTTATCACCGGCCAGGAGGCCGTGACGGTGCTCAAGGTGTTATTCGTGGCCATGATCGTCGGCGGCATCGTGGGGCTCAAGACCGTCAGCTAGGCGATGCCCCCTATAGTCGAGGTAGTGCCGGCAGCGGGGGAGGCGCAGGCAGCGGCGGCGGTGCCGGGAGCGCGGGCGGATCGGGCAGGCGCGGAAGCTGCGGCAGCGCAGGCGGAGGCGGCGGAGCCGGTAGTGCTGGCAGTGCTGGCAGTGCTGGCAGGCCAGGCAGCCCCGGCGGCGGGGCGGCCGGGCGCGGCGCGGGAGGCGGGGTCGGCGCCGGGCGGTGCCTCCTATCCGGCGCTGCGCGCTGGGGCGGGGCAGGAGCGGGGGCCGGGAGGGCATCGGCAGGCTCGGACGCCGGGGAGGTCTGCGGCTCGGACTGGGGTGCGGGCGCTGGCGTGAGCCCATCTAGCAGGGCCAGCGGGCGGGGCTGGATGGCAGGCTGCCACGCGGTCTCCGAGGCGCTGGGAGGATCAGACTGGGCGGGTGCGGCACACCCGGCCAGGCCCAGCGCGAGGCCAACAACAAAGACGCGCGCGATGACAAAGGACATGAAAGTAACCCCCCGGAAGCTTTCAAATTTCGCAATCTAGTGGCGCCATCTTAACCCGTGGCACGAGCGGGCGCAGCGCAACCGCCACGTACAATGAGCCACATGCCTAATGTAGAAAAGTCTCGTCAGTGGTTTGAACGCTCCCTCAAGTCCATCCCCGGCGGGGTGAACTCCCCGGTCCGCGCGTTTGGTTCCGTCGGCGGCCAGGCCCGCGTCATCGCCCGCGGGAAGGGCTCCCGCCTCTGGGACGTCGACGGCAACGAATACGTAGACCTCGTCGGATCCTATGGGCCGATGCTGCACGGCAACGCCCACCCAGAAATCATCGAGGCCGTGCGGACCGCCGCTGCCGATGGCCTGTCCTTCGGCGCCCCCACCGAGGGCGAGGCCCTGCTGGCCGAGGCGATTATCGCGCGCACCTCCGTGGAAAAAGTCCGCTTCGTCAACTCGGGCACCGAGGCCACCATGTCGGCGCTGCGCCTGGCGCGCGGGTTTACCGGCCGGTCCAAGGTGGTGAAGTTTGACGGTTGCTACCACGGGCATGTCGATGCCCTCCTGGCCGCCGCCGGCTCCGGCGTGGCCACTTTCTCCCTGCCTGATACCCCGGGCGTGACCGGGGCATCGGCCGCCGATACCATCGTGGTGCCCTACAACGACCTAGAGGCCGTGCAGCGGGTGTTCGCGGAGAACCCAGGCGAAATCGCCGCCGTCATCGCGGAGGCCGCCGCCGGGAACATGGGCACCGTCCGCCCGGACGAGGGCTTTAACGCCGCGCTCAAGGATATCGCGCACGCGGATGACGCCCTGCTCATCCTCGACGAGGTCATGACGGGCTTCCGCACCTCCTACCAGGGCTGGTACGGCGTCGATGGCGTGGCGGGCGATCTGACCACCTTCGGCAAGGTCGTCTCCGGCGGCATGCCCGCCGCGGCCTTTGGCGGCCGCGCCGACATCATGGACTACCTGGCCCCGGTCGGCCCGGTCTACCAGGCTGGCACCCTATCCGGTAACCCTGTGGCCATGGCCTCCGGCCTGAAGTCGCTGGAGCTGGCCACCCCGGAGCTCTACGGGCGCCTGGAGGCCAACGCGGACCGCGTCGCCGGGATCTTCAGCTCCGCCCTGGCCGGCGAGGGCGTGGCCCACCACATCCAGCGCGCCTCGACGATGTTCTCCATCCGCTTCGCCGAGGGCGAGGGCCGCAACTACGACGACATGAAGGCCGCCGAGAACTTCCGCTTCGCGCCCTTCTTCCACGCGCTGCTCGACCACGGCGTCTACGCCGCCCCCAGCCCGTTCGAGACCCTCTTCGTGTCCGATGCCATGGGCGACGCCGACTTTGAGATAATCGAGTCCGCCGCAGCCCACGCCGCCCGCGCGGCCGCCGCCGCCACCCCGAGCGCCTAACCAACCCCCAAGGAGAAAGACATTGTCTACCACCATCGTTCACCTGGTGCGCCACGGCGAGGTGTACAACCCGGATAAGATCCTCTACGGCCGCATCCCCGGCTACCACCTGTCCTCGCGCGGGTTCTCCCAGGCCGCGCGCACCGCGCAGTCCTTCGAAGGCCACGACGTGGTGCACCTGGCGGCCTCGCCGCTGCAGCGCACGCAGGAAACCGCCGGCGAAATCGCCAAGGTCGTAGGCCTTGACGTGCAGGTGGACAAGGGCATCATCGAGGCCGGCAACCGCTACGAGGGCCTCCACGTCAAAGGCTGGCGCTCCCAGCTGTGGAACCCGGTGCGCTGGCCGCTGATGCGCAACCCCCTGCAGCCCTCCTGGGGCGAGCACTACGACGTCATCGCCAAGCGGATGCTGGAAGCGGTCGAGCGCGCCCGCCAGGCCGCCGAGGGCCACGAGGCCATTTTGGTCTCCCACCAGCTGCCCATCGTCATGGTGCAGCGCCACGTGCTGGGCCTGCGGCTGGCGCACGCGCCGTGGAACCGCGAGTGCGACCTGGCCTCGGTGACCTCCCTGGTCTTCCAGGATTCCGAAATCACCGACATCTACTACTCCGCGCCGGCCCATGCTATCTAGGGCGCTTAAGACTGCCGCACTCCTGGCCGCCTGCGCGGTGGGGTTGTCTGCCTGCACCGCCGAGAACGCCGACCAGGCCGTGGCGCAGGGCGGGACCTTCGAGTTCATCTCGCCCGGCGGCCAGACCGTCATCGAGTACCCGGCCGCAGAGCGCAAGCCCATCGCCAGCGTGAGCGGGCCCTCACTGCGCGACGAGGACGAGACCATCTCCCTGGATGACTACGCCGGCCAGATCGTCGTGCTCAACTCCTGGGGCCAGTGGTGCGCGCCGTGCCGCTCCGAGTCGGACGATCTCCAGCGCGTCCAGGAGGAGATGCAAGACCGCGATCTCGGCACCGTTCTGGGCATTAACGTCCGCGACTACAACCCGGAGATCTCCCGCGACTTCCTCGAGGACAACGGCCTGACCTACCCGTCCATCTACGATCCCCCGTTCAAGACCGCCGCCGCTCTGGGCGGGGTGCCCACCTCCGTGGTGCCGACCACCATCGTCCTGGACCGCCAGCACCGCCCGGCCGCCGTCTTCCTCAAGGAGACCACGGATTCGGAATTGTTGGAGGTAGTCAATAAGCTAGCTGCGGAAGCCTAGACTCACACGAAAGGGAGGCGCAATGGGGCAAGCTTTTGCCGATGCCGCAGCATCCGGCCCCCTGATCCTCGGCGTGCTGGCCGCGGCGCTGGCGGGCCTGGTCTCTTTTGCTAGCCCCTGCGTGGTGCCGCTGGTGCCCGGCTATATCTCCTACCTTGCCTCCGTCGTGGGCGGGGAGGTCGCCTACGATACCCAGGGCGTGCGCGTGGCCACCCGCCGCGGGCGCGTGGGGCTGGCGGCGCTGCTTTTCATCGCCGGCTTTACCGCCGTGTTCCTGCTGGCCACCGTCTCCGTCTTCGGCGCCATCTCCGCGCTGACCCTGAACGCGGACCTTTTGATGCGCATCGGCGGCGTGATCACCATCTGCATGGGTGTGGTCTTCATGGGGCTTGTCCCCGCGCTGCAAAAAGACACCCGCATGGCCCCGAAGCGCTGGACCACCTGGCTGGGCGCCCCGCTGCTCGGCGGCGTGTTTGCCCTGGGCTGGACGCCCTGCCTGGGGCCCACCCTGGCGGCGATTATTTCCGTGTCCGCCGGCACGGAGGGCATGACCGCGGTGCGCGGCGCCATCCTCATCGTCGGCTATTGCCTGGGCCTGGGCCTGCCCTTCCTGCTGGTGGCGCTGGGGTCGGCGCGCGCGGTGCGCACCGTCGGCTGGCTGCAGAAATACAGCCGCCAGATCCAGATCGCCGGCGGCGTGCTCATGATCCTGGTGGGGCTGAGCCTGGCCACGGGCCTGTGGGGCGAGTTCATTAACATTATCCGGCAGTGGACCGTAGAATACGGCGCGACCTTAATCTAGGCGAAAGAAGAATTCGTTGAAAACCGTCACCTCGAGCTTCCGCAAGGCCTGGCACTGGCTGACCAGCATGCGCACGGCCCTCATCCTGCTGTTCCTGCTGGCACTCGCCGCCGTCCCGGGATCCCTGCTGCCGCAGCGCTCGCTCAACGAGACCAACGTCAACGAGTACATCGCCTCCAACGGCACGGTCGCCGAGATCTATGACAAGCTGCAGCTTTTCGATGTCTTCGAGTCCGTCTGGTTCCAGGCCATCTACGTCCTACTGGCCATCTCCCTGGTCGGCTGCATCCTGCCGCGCTCCTGGGAGCACTACCGGGCCTGGAAGTCGCAGCCCACGCGCGCGCCGAAGTTCTTGGATAAGATGCCGCTGCACGACGCCGGCGTGGCCAACAAGCCCCTGGAGCAGGTGCAGGCGGACGTGCGCGGGATGCTGCGCAAGTGGCGCGTGGCCGAGTATGCCCCGGACCGCGACCGCGCCGGCGGCTATTCCTTCTCCGCCGAGCGCGGCTACGGCCGCGAGCTGGCCAACCTCATCTTCCACATCGGCCTGGTGCTGATGCTGGTGTTCATCGCGATTGGCCGCTTTTTGTCCTATGAGGGCATGGTCATCGTGGTCACCGAGTCTGGCTCCTATGACAACGCCACGCAGGTGGACCAGTCCACCGAGTTCTGTAATACGTCTACCTCGAACTTTGACTCCTTCCGGGCCGGGGCGCTCTTCGATGGCACGGGGCTTAACCCGTTCTGCTTCGTCGCCCACGACTTCACGGCGGACTACTTGCCCAATGGGCAGGCGGAGATGTTTACCTCCAATATCTCCTACGCCGAGGGCGAGGATATCTACCGCGACCATTCGGAGTGGAGCGACTATGAGCTCAAGGTCAACCATCCGCTGCGCCTGAGCTCCCGCGACCGCGTCTACCTGCAGGGCCACGGCTACGCGCCGACGGTGACGGTGGAGTGGCCCAATGGGGAAAAGCGCACGCAGACGATGCAGTTTCAGCCCACCGATGCCACCTACTTCCTGTCCTCGGGTGCCATGCGCTTTGACCCGCCGGCGGGCATGTTCCCGGATCTGTATGAGCGCCGCCAGAATCAGCTGGCCATCCAGGGCCTTTTTGCCCCCACCGCCGCGTGGGAGGGCGAGAACGGCGAGCTGCTGACCTCTTCTTACCCCGCGATGACGGACCCGGCGCTGGCCATTGACATCTACCGCGGCGACGCCGGCCTGGACACGGGCACGGCGCAGTCCATCTTCGCGCTGGACTCCGGGCTCGTCCACTCGGGGCAGCTGCAGAAGATTGAGCGCGTCAACCTGGAGCAGGGGGAGACGGTCACGCTTGACGATGGCACGAAGCTCACCTTCGATGGCGCCTCCGAGTTTGCTAACTATCAGATCTCCTATGACCCGATGCAGACCCCGCTGCTGCTGGCCACCCTGGTCATGCTGGGCTCGCTGGTGGCGTCGCTGCTCATTAAGCGCCGCCGCGTGTGGGTGCGCCTGTACCCGCAGGATAATGGCACCACCCGCGTGGAGATGGGCGGCCTGGCGCGTACCGACCGCGCCGGCTGGTCCGAGGAGTTTGGGCGCCTGTACCGCAGCCTGTTGCAGTTGCCGGACCCGGACGAGGTGGAAGAAGACGAGATCTTCGTCGACGATTAGGGCAGGCTAGCCCAGGCTGCACGAGTGGCTGGTCAGGGGCTGGTCAGGGGCCTAACCCCATCCTTCAAAAGTTGGAAACCCCGCGCGTAGCCGGGTAGCCTGTGTAACCATGCTGGTCGATCAGAACTTGGCAAACTTCTCTGACATTGCCTTCCGTACCGCCCTCGTGGTCTACACGCTGGCGCTGTTTTTGTCCCTGTACTACTACGGGCGCATGCACACAATCATTGAAGCTCGCCGCGCGCGCACCCGCGTCGCCAAGGAACTTGCTCCCGCTGCCTCCGGCGGGTCGGTGGCCACCCTTCCGCCCGCCGGGTCGGCGGCTGGCGCGGCTGGCGAAGCTGGCGCTGGGAACGCTGCCGCCGCGCCGGCCGCCAACGAGCATTTCGTGGACCGCCTGGGCAATATGACGCAGTCGCTCATCTGGGTCGGCATCGCAGTCCATGTCGTGGCCGTCGTGCTGCGCGGCCTGGCCACGGGGCGCTTCCCGTTCGGCAACATGTATGAGTACATGCTCATGGTCACCGCCGGCGCCATGATTGCGGCGGCGATTGCCTTCCAGCGCAAGGAATGGCGCCCCCTGTGGCCGTGGTTGCTGGCGCCCATCCTGGCGCTGATGTTCTACGGCGGCACCAAGCTCTACGCGGAGGCCGCGCCCGTGGTGCCGGCCCTGCGTTCCTTCTGGTTGCCCATCCACGTGACCATCGTGGCGCTCGGTGCGGCCATCGGCCTGCTCTCGGGCCTGATGTCGCTGCTATACCTGCTGCGCACGTGGCAGCCCAAGGGGAAGGAGTCCGGGTTATGGGGCATCATCGCCCGGCCGCTGCCCACCGGCAAGAAGCTGGATCAGCTGGCCTACCGCACCGCGGTGATCACCCTGCCCACGCTGGGCCTGGGCATCGTGTTGGGCGCCATCTGGGCGGAGACCGCCTGGGGCCGGCCGTGGGGCTGGGACCCGAAGGAGACCATGTCGTTTGTGACGTGGGTGCTCTACGCGGCCTACCTGCACGCCCGCGCCACGCCTTCCTTCCGCAAGGCCGCGCCGTGGATCAACGTGCTCGCGCTGGCGGCGATGATCTTCAACCTATTCTTTATCAACCTGGTGGTCTCCGGCCTGCATTCCTATGCGGGCCTGAACTAGGCCGGAAAGGGGGACCAGATCATGGCGGCTAATCGGACTCGCAATAAGCCGGGGCGCGACGCCGGCGATAACCCGGTGCTCATCGAAGTCGGCGCCGAGTTCGCGGCCCGCCGCCGCGAGCTGGGCATCCTGCAGCAGGATCTGGCCCTTCAGGCCGGAATCTCCCGCTCTACGCTGCACACCATCGAGCACGGCGGCACCGGCGTGCGCTGGGAGAAGGTCGCAGCCGTCATCGCGGCGCTGGGCCTGGAGATGGAGTTCGTGCCCATCGAGGGGGCAGGGGCCAAGCCTGCCACGACCCCGGAGGTCTCTTAGCGCTCTCCGTCGGGCGTGTGGCCGGGATCCTCGTCGTCATCCGGGTGGGCCCGACGCTTTTCCTCGGCGGCGCGCTCCTGGGCGCGGCGCTCCTTAAAACGGCGCTTTTCTAGCTCCCAGAGGAAGTCCTCGTCGTCGTCCGGGCCCTTGATGGCCCGTGGGGCGGGGGAGTCGGCCTGGTCGACCTTGCGGCGCCAGGTCTGGGGGCCAAAGGCCATGACAACCAGCACGACAGCGGCGATGATGAGCAGCAGCAAGATGATTCGACCCATGCTGGCCATCTTAACCCGACCGCGTAGAATCAAACCAATGAATGATAACGCCTCGGATTCCCTCAACCCGGCACCCCCGGAGCCGGACCCGGCGCTGCGCAAGAAGTCCCGCGTGGCAGTCGCCAAGTATGGGCTCGCGCGGCTGGTGCTCTTCTTGTTGCTGACGGTGGTTATTCAGGGCATCGTCATGCTCGTGGGCGCCCCGATCCCGCTGCTGTTTTCGGCCGTGCTTGCTCTCTTTGTGGCCCTGCCGCTGTCCATGCTGGTCTTTAGCGCCTGGCGGCAGGAGGCCACGGCCTCGCTGGCCGAATACGCCGCCCAGCGCCGCGCCCGCAAGGAATGGGTGCGCAGCGAGCTCGCCGGCCGCTAGTGGCCAAATAGTGCCGCGATGCCCAACATCACCGGCAGCGATAGGAACGTGGTGAGAAAGACCGTATCGCGGGCCACGGCGGTGCCGCGCTGGAAGGTCGCGGCATAGTTATAGACCTGCTGCGCGGTGGGCAGCGCCGCCAGGATGGTCGCCGCGTAGACCTGCTCCGGCGCCAGCCCGAAGGCGTGCGCCAGGCCGAAGGCCACCGCCGGCATGCCCACGAGCTTGAGCGCGGTGGCGGCGATGACCTGCCCGCGCACGGAGGCCTCGCTGAGCACTCCGGAGGTAACCAGGCTGGCGCCAAAGCTCATCAAAATCATGGGGATAGACGCCCCGCCCAAAAGCCCCACGGGCTCCAGAATCACCGGCGGCAGTTCTATGCCTGACGATGCCACCACAAACCCCAGTGCCGAGGCCACCACCATGGGGCTCAAAAAGCCGGTCTTGATGGCGCCGAGCAGCGAGTTGCCTCCCAAAGCTCCCAGGATGAGCGGGGTAAAGAGCACCATCTGTATAAAGACCATGGGCACGGCGTAGGTGGACTCGCCGAGCACGTAGATGGACACCGGCAGGCCGATGTTGACGGAGTTGAAGTAGCTGGCGGCGGCGGCACCGCTGGTGGCATCAGCGAGCCCTGCGCGGCGGAAGGCCAGCAGAAAGGCGCCGGCGACCAGGGCCGTGGCGATCACGATGACCAGGGTGACCGGGGTAAATACGTTGGCGGGATCGGAGGTGGCCACCGCATGAAAAAGCAGGGCCGGGGTGGCGGCGTAGAAGGCCACCCGGTTAAACATGAGGCGCTCGCGGTCGCCTTTAATGACCCCGCGCGCGGCCAGCAGCCACCCGACTCCGATGACGGAGAGGATGATGGCGAAGGCGGTGAGAACGTCGAGCACGCCCGGCCCCGCCTAGACCAGCGCGATGGCGACGGCGCTTAAGACGGCCCAGATGAGCATCGCCCGGCCGGCCAGTCCCAACACGGGGATGAGCTGGGGTCCGCGCGCGCCGCGGTTGACGGTGCGGATGGCCGACAGCGCGAAGGGGAAGTACGCCAGGGCAACGAGTGCTAGCCAGGAGCCCAAGGCGATGAGGATGGTCAGCACTACCGGCGCTAGCATGGCAAGGGTAAACGCCAGGCGGGAGCGGGCATCGCCGAGCCGGACGGCCAGGGTGATTTTGCCCGTCTGGGAGTCGGTGGGGATGTCGCGGATATTATTGGCCAGGTTCACCGACGCCGACATCAACCCGATGCCGACTGCCAGGGCCAGGCCCGTCCAGCTGACCCGGCCAGCCTGCGTGTACTGGGTGCCCAGCACGGCCACGAGCCCGAAGAAGATGAACACGGCCACCTCGCCTAAGCCCCGGTAGCCGTAGGGGTTGCGCCCGCCGGTGTAGAACCACGCGCCGGCGATGCACAGGGCGCCGACCAGGATGAGCGGCCAGGCCCCGGCGGCCAGCGACAGGGCGATGCCCGCCAGGCCGGCGATGCCGAAGCAGCCGAACGCGGCCAGCTTGACGTGCTCGGGGCGGGCCAGGCCGCCGCCGGTGAGGCGCTGCGGGCCGGTGCGGTCCTCGTCGGTGCCGCGGATGCCGTCGGAGTAATCGTTGGCGAAGTTCACGCCGATGATGAGCGCCCAGGCCACGATGAGGGCCAGCAGCGCCCGGCCCAGGTGGAAGCCCGAGACCGCGGCGGCCGCGCCGGTGCCGGCGACGACGGGGGAAAAGGCGTTGGCCCAGGTGTGGGGGCGGGCGCCCTCGAGCCAATCGCGGGCGGTGGCAGGATACTTCTTCGCGGCAGACATGCCGCCTAGTTTAGTCCCCGCCGCGCCCCGCGAGTCCGCCGGGCGAGGAAGACGGCCAGGACCAGCGCGAAGATGACGGCGTTGGCCACGGTCATCGCGGCCGAGGTCGCGGCGTTGAGGTGGTAGGCCACCCAGAAGCCGGCGACCGCGGCCACCGCCGCGACACAGCAGGCCACCGCCATGAGGGTGGGCACGCGGTGGGTCAGCAGGCGCGCGGTGATGGCGGGAAAGACCATCAAGGCGATGACCAGCATGGCGCCGGCGGCCTGGAAGGCGGCGGTGGCGGTACACGCCACGCAGGCCATGAAGGCGGTATGCAGGCCCCGGCCGGGCAGCAGCTGCGGGTCGAAGGTGCTGGCCACCAGCCGCGGCCAGGTGGCGGCCACGAAGGCGGCGTTGATGGCCAGTATGCCCGCCATGACCCACACGTATCCGGGGTTGGTAAACGCCACCAGGTTCAGATCGCCCACCAGGACCGCGTGGACGTCTAAGTGGACGTTGCTAAAGCGGGTGGAAATGAGCACGACGCCTGCGGCAAAGAGGGTGGGGAATACCAGGCCTAGGGCGGCATCGCCGGCGAGCCATCCGGTGCGGCGCAGCCATTCGGTCAGCAGGGCCACGGCCAGCCCCTCGCCCGCGGCGGTGACCAGCAGCCAGGGCGAGTCGATGTCGGAGGTAAACAGGTAGCCCACGGCGATGCCCGGCAGCACGGCGTGGCCGATGCCGTCGATGACCATGGAGTCGCCCTTGAGGACCACGAAGACCCCGGGGACGGCGCAGGCCAGCGCCGTTACTAGTGCCAAAAGGCATGCGGATGCGGCCAGTGTCATGCCTTCTTCCTCCTCCACAACAGGGCGCAGGTGACGAGTGCGGCCTGCGCGAGCGCGATGGCCGGCCCCGTGGGCAGCGGTCCGAACGCGATGGATACGTAGCAGCCCACCGCGGCCGCCAGCGCGCCGAAGACTGCGGAGACGACGATGAAGCTGGGCAGCCGGCGGGTGAACTGGCGCGCGGCGGCGGCCGGGGCGATGACGACGGCGACCATGAGGACCACGCCGACGACCTTGACGCCGATGACGGTGACGACCACTAGGGCGAAGAAGGCGACGGCCTCGACCACGCGGGGTTTTACCCCGGCCACCACGGCAGAAGGGGCGTCGCAGATGAGGGCGGCGTGCTGCGTGTGTACCAAAGAAAGGAGCACAAGCGCACCCACACCTACGACAAGTGCGGAAGTCACGTCGGCACCCGTGAGCGTGGAGGCATTGCCCAGCAGGTAATCCTGGATCCCGGCCTTGCCGGGCAGGGGCCTGCGGGAGATGTACTGCATGAGCAGCATGCCGACGGAGAAGAACGTGGTAAGCGTGGCGGCCATCGCCGCGTCCGAGCGGATCGGGGTCACGGTGGGCAGCCAGCGGATGATGGCCACGGCTACCGCGCCGGTGACGATGGAGCCTGCGATGAGCGCATAGGAGTTGCGCCCGTCGATGCCCGCCGCCACCGCCGCCAGGAAGACCAGCAGGAGGCCGGGCAGGGCGGAGTGGGAGACAGCATCGGCAAGCAAACTGGTGCGGCGCAGGTAGACCATGGGGCCGATCGCCCCGGCGGCGATGCCGATGATGACGGTGCCGTAGAGGGCCTGGGCGAACGTGTAGTCGGAGAGGAGATCCAGCGGGTTCATGCGGGCAGCCCGTAGAGTCGCGTGATGGCCTCGTTCGTGAGCGTGTCCGGGGTGGGGCCGGCTCCCAGGATGCCGCCGCGGCCGAGCAGGATGACGTCGTCGCACAGGGCGGCGACCTCGGCCAGGTTGTGGTGGACCAGCAAGATGGTGGTGTGCTCCAGGCCGCGCAGGACCTCGGAGATGGCCTCCTGGCTGGCCTGGTCGACCCCGGCGAAGGGCTCGTCCAGGATGAGCAGGTCCGGCTCCACGGCCAGGGTGCGGGCCAGCAGGGCGCGCTGGCGTTGGCCGCCCGATAGATCGCTGATGGAGACGTCCGCGAGGGCAGAAATGCCGGTCAGCTCCATCGCCTGGCGGACCTGGGCGCGGTCGCGGCGCCCGGGCCACCAGCGGTAGTGGCCGACCCGGCCCATGAGCACCAGATCTGCCACCGTGGCGGGAAAGTCCCAGTCCACCGCGGCGTTTTGGGGCATATAGCCCAGGCGGCCGGTGTAGTCGATTCTTCCGCCGTGGGGCTTGAGCAGGCCCACGAGGGTTGTGACCAGAGTGGACTTGCCCGCGCCATTGGCGCCGACGAGCCCGGTGCACGCGCCTGCGCGCAGCGCGAAGTTGAGCCCGCGGAGCACGGGCCGGGCGTAGCCGGCCGTAAGGTCGTGCGCGCGCAGGGTCGCGCCGCCGGCAGGTGGGGTTGCGGCCGGATTAGCCATTGAGCGCCTCGGCGACGGCGGTGGCGTTGTGGGCGAAGGCCTCCAGGTACTCGTCGTTGTCCTCGTCGGGGCCCAGGGTGTCGGCGAAGAGCTCCTCGCTGGAGATCTCCACGGTCCAGCCGCGGGAGTCCACGGCCTCCTTCAGGGATGTAATGGCCTGCGGGTTGGCCTGGTTGTCCTGGAAGATGACGGGCACCTTCTTGTCCGCGATGAGGTCTGCCAGCTCGGAGATTTCCTTGGCGGACTTGGCGGCCTCGGTGGTCACGAAGTCGGTGGCGTGGACCTCGAAGTCGAAGGTCTTGCCGAAGTAGTTGAAGGCGTCGTGGCCGGTGATGAGCACGCGCGGGTGCGCGTCCTTCAAGGCGGCCTCGGCCTTCTCGGCGGCCTCGGCCTTCTCGGCGGCCTGGTCGATCTGTTCCTCGTAGGCGTCCGCGGCCTTCTCGTAGGCCTCGGCGTTGGCGGAGTCGACCTCGCCGAGCTTGTCGCCGATGGAGTCGACGACGTCGGCCCAGATGTCGGGGCTATTCCAGATGTGGGGGTCGAAGAGCTTTTCGCCGTTGGTGCCCTCCTCGGGCCAGGGCAGGAGGCGGTCTTCGTCGATCTGGTCGCCCACGGCCAGCTGCTTGTCTCCCAGAGACTCCAGCTGGTCGATCATCTGGGCCTCGAGGTGCAGGCCGTTCCACAGGACCAGGTCGGCGTCGGCCATGGCCTCGATGTCCTTGGTGGTGGGCTGGTAGGTGTGCGGGTCGCCGCCCGGGCCGACCATGGTGATGATCTCCGCCTCAGGCGCGATGTGGTGGGCGGCGTCTGCCAGGTAACCGGTGGTGGCGAAGATCTTCAGGGCATCGGCGGCCCCGGCATCGGTGGTGCTGGGCTCGGCGGAGCAGCCGGTGATAAGCAGCAGGGCGGCGCCGGCGGTGGTCACGCGGGAGGTGCGCATGGTGGTGCCTTTCTAGAGTCGAGACGAACCCTGGCCGCAGCCCCACATCTAAGGGCCATGAAACCAAAAGTTCAATAGCTTGAATACTTGAAAAGTTAGTATTGAACATTCGGGTTGGCAAGGGTGCGGATATGATTGGGGGCATGCAGCTGCGCGATTTGCCCGAAAGAACCCAGGATTACCTGAAGGTATTGTGGGACCTCACCGAACACCACGGGGGTAGGCCGGTGACCCTGCGCGAGGTCGCCGGGCGGATGGGGCAGAAGACCCCGACGGCCTCCGAGGCCATCAAGCGCCTAGCCGCCCAGGGGCTGGTCGAGCACGAGCCCTACGCGGGCGTGTTGCTGAACCCTGCCGGCCGCGAGCTGGCCATGGGGATGGTTCGCCGCCACCGCCTCCTGGAGACCTTCCTGGTGGAGAAGATGGGGTACACGTGGGACGAGGTCCACGAGGACGCCGACATGCTCGAGCACGCCTGCTCGGATCGCTTCATCGACCGCCTGGCCGCCCTGCTGGGCAACCCGGCCCGCGACCCCCACGGGGATCCCATCCCCGCCGCCGACGGTTCCATTGAGGATTTAGGCCAGCTCACGCTCGCCGATGTCCCGCCGCGCACCACAGCCGAGGTCCTGCGCGTTTGCGACGAGGACCCGGAGCTCTTGCGCTACCTCGGGTCCTGCGGCGTGCGCATCGGCAGCCGGCTGGTGGTCGACTCCCAGGTCGCCGGCCTGCTGGAGGTCAGCACCGGCGAGCGCCGCTTCTCGCTGGCCGAGGTGGCCGCACGCGAGATTACGGTGTCCCTCCTGGATCCCCAGCGCTCCTAGGACGCGCTCGGGGCGAAGAACTCCTTGACCTTCTCGCGGTCGACCTTGCCCGGGCCCGTCAGCGGCATCTCGGGCAGGCGCTTGAGCTCCTTGGGGACCTGCCACCGCGGCAGGTCATCGAGGGCCTCGAGGATGTCCGCGCGGGAGGCCCAGCCGGTATAGGCGGCCACGATCATCTGGCCCAGGCGGGCGTGCGGGATGCCAACTATGCAGGCGGCATCGACGCCGGGCACCTCCAGCAGGAGGCGCTCCAGGCGCTCCGGGTGCAGCTTGAGGCCGCCGGAGTTGATGATGTTGTCCAGCCGGCCGGTCACGGTGAGCACCCCGCCGGCCAGCTCGCCCGCATCGGAGGTGCTAAACCAGAAAGTTCCCTGCTCGTCGGTGGTAAAGGGGGCGGAATCGACGTTGCGGTAGCCGCGCGCCACCATGGGCCCGCCCAGGCTAATGCGACCGTCGTCGGCGACGGCGACCTGCGCGCCGGGCAGCGGGTGGCCGTCGTAGACGCAGCCGCCGGCGGTCTCCGAGGACCCATATGTGGTCACTGGGTTAATCTGCAGCCGGCGCGCGGCAGCCAGCAGCTGCGGGTGGATGGCGGACCCGCCCACTAAGACCGCGTCGAAGACGCGCAGCGCGTCGATGCCCTGCACCGAGTCCATCGCCTTGGCCAGCTGCATCGGCGACAGGGAGGTGTAGACGCGGTCCCCGGTCTGGGCCAGCTCTAGGGCCCCGCGGGCAAAGGCGGGAACGTCGAAGCCGGAGGTGAGGTCCAGGCAGTAGGGCTCCACGCCGGCGATAAGCGAGCGGACTAGGACCTGGATGCCGGCGATGTGGTGGGCGGGCATCGCCAGCAGCCACTGGCCGGGCCCGCCGAGCAGCTGGTGGGTGGCGTCGGCGCTGGCAACGAGGTTGCCGGCCGTAAGCTGCGCGCCCTTGGGTGTGCCGGTCGACCCGGAGGTGCACATCACCAGCGCGATGTCGTCGTCGATGGGATCGCCGGCGCGCATGTGGTTGCGCAACAGCTCGGCGCGGGCGCGGTCGGCGGCGGGCAGGGGCAAAAACGCAGCCTGCCCCGCTATCGCCTGTTCGACATCGCCCAGGATGGACGCGGGGTCGTGGAGGGGTACAGGCAGCGGGGTAAGAATGTTGGTCACGGTCATTGAGGATACCCGCCGCGCGCGGCGGCGCGGCGAGCCCATCCGGCCGGGGCCGGGCGGGGTTTTAGGCTGCGCGCGGCTTAAAGAGTGCGGCATCGACGGACAGGCGCCCGGGGCCGGCGGCGACCAGCATCAGGGCCGCCACCAGGATGACGCCGACGAGCTCCCAGCCGCCGTCGCCGACGAAGATGCCCGCGGAGCTGTGCGCGATGGCCCACGCGCCGGCCATCTCGAGCGCGACGAGTGCGGCGACCACCTTGGTCAGC
>CAVFKS010000033.1:0-19312 GCA_963623015.1 Clostridia bacterium | reverse complement strand
TAGTCATTATCAGTGAAACTCCTTCAGATCAGAGCCTCACACACAAACTTCCTGGCACTCTCAGGGGAAGTTCTAAAGCGAACCCGTCCAGAAGTCTACAGCAATATTGGTTCTGGGCATCCTCCGTGCAGGGGCTTGGAGAAAACAAATGATCAAGAGCAAGGCTCCGCCGTGGAAGGCGAGCCAATTTTGGAAAATTAGTCATTGCGGGCATAATTTCCGGCCCGGAGCCGCCCCAGTCCTGGGGCGGCTCTCTGTAGATGCTTTTCTAGTCGATGGTCGCCACCACGGTGGCGGGCGTGAGGCGGTCGCCTTCCTTGGCCAGCAGCTTGATGGTGCCGGTGCGCGGAGCCTTGAGGGCGGATTCCATCTTCATGGCCTCGACGGTGGCGATGGCATCGCCCTCGCTAACGGAGGCGCCGTCCGCGACGTTCCAGGCGATGAGGTTGGCCTCGAAGGCGCACGTGACCGCGTTGGCATCGCCAGACTGTGCCCCAGCGGCAGAAGGCGCGGCAGAGGAAGCACCGGACGTAGCGTTGGCGGCCATGCCCGCGGCAAGCAGCTCGACCGGCAGGCCGACGGTGACCAGCTTGCCGTCGATTTCCACGGCGATCTTGCGGCGCTGCGTGTAGATGGCCTCCACCTTATCCACCTCGGAAGCAGCCGACGGGCGGTAGTTGTTGTCCAGCCAGTCGGTGTAGATGTCCAGGGTGCCGGTGTCGCGGCCCACGCCCTCGCCCACGAGGACGGGGTGCTCAACGATGTCGCGGTGGAAGGGCAGCACGGTGCGCACGCCGGAGATGGTGAACTCGCGTAGCGCGTTGCGGGCGCGGCCCAAGGCAATCTCACGGGTGGGGCCCCACACCACGAGCTTGGCGATGAGGGAGTCGTAGTACGGCGGCACGATGGAACCGGAACGCACGGCGGAGTCGATGCGCAGGCCCGGCCCGGTGGGTGGCTCGAACTCGACGATGGTGCCCGGGCAGGGCGCGAAGCCGTTGAGGATGTCCTCGGCATTGATGCGGAACTCGAAGGCGTGGCCGTGGGCCTTGGGGTCCTCGTCGAAGGAGAGGGGCTCGCCGGCGGCGATGCGGAACTGCTCGGCAACGATGTCGACGCCGCAGACGGCCTCGGTGACGGGGTGTTCGACCTGCACACGGGTGTTGACCTCGAGGAAGGAGATGGTGCCGTCCTCGGAGACGATGTACTCCACGGTGCCGGCGCCGGTGTAGCCGACCTTGGCGCAGATCGAGCGGGCGCCCTCGATGATCCCGGTGCGCTGCTCTTCGGTCAGGGCGGGGGCGGGGGCTTCCTCGACGAGCTTCTGGAAGCGGCGCTGGGTGGAGCAGTCGCGGGTGCCGAGCACGCGCACGTTGCCGTGGGTATCGGCCAGCACCTGGGCCTCGACGTGGCGCGGGTGGGTGAGGAACTTCTCCACGTAGCACTCGGCGCAGCCAAAGGCCTCCATGGCCTCGCGGCCGGCGGAGTTGAAC
Source organism: Clostridia bacterium (assembly GCA_963623015.1). GTDB lineage: Bacteria > Actinomycetota > Actinomycetes > Mycobacteriales > Mycobacteriaceae > Corynebacterium. The sequence goes on along the minus strand of CAVFKS010000033.1, from coordinate 17,819 downwards.
GCGCCCTCGATCTCTTCGAGGGAGTCAACAACCTTGAGGCCGCGTCCGCCGCCGCCGTAGGCGGCCTTGATAGCAATCGGCAGGCCGTGTTCCTGTGCGAAGGCGCGGGCCTGCTGCCAGTCGTCAATGGGGTCGGAAGTGCCCGGTGCCAGCGGGGCGCCGACCTCTTCGGCGATGCGGCGGGCCGCAATCTTGTCGCCGAGCAGCTCGATGGCCTCCGGGGTGGGGCCAATCCACGTCAGGCCGGCGGCGGCGACGGTGCGCGCGAAGTCGGCGTTCTCGGACAGGAAGCCATAGCCCGGGTGGACGGCATCGGCGCCGGCGCGCACGGCGATGTCCAGGATGGCCGGGACGTTCATGTAGGTGTCGGCGGCGGTGTTGCCGGGCAGCGCGTAGGCCTCGTCGGCGACCTGGGTGTGCAGGGCGCCGGCGTCGGCCTCGGAGTAGATGGCGATGGAACGGATCCCGAGGTCGCGGGCGACGCGGGCGATGCGCACGGCGATTTCGCCGCGGTTGGCAATGAGTACAGCAGAAATGGCCATGGTGTTACTTTCCTTCAATGAGTTCGAAGCGGACCTGTGCTCCCGGGGGGAGCTGGGAGGCGATGTCGATGTCTTCTTCCAGCACGGTGGCGATGACGGGGTAGCCGCCAGTCACGGCATGATCGCGCAGGAAGATAACGGGCTTGCCGTTGGGTGGGATCTGGATGGAGCCGGCCACCATGCCCTCGGAGGGCAGCTCCTCGGTGCGGGTGCGGGCCACGGACATCGGGGCATCGAGGCGCAGGCCCACGCGGTTGGAGTCCGGGGTTACGGTCCAGGTGGTGGACAAAAAGTCCGCCACGGACTCCTTGCCGAACCAGTCGTCGCGGGGCCCGAGCACGCAGCGCAGCACGCCTTGGGTCACGCCCTTGTCGGTAGCGGTAACCCGCAGCGGGTTGGATAGCTGGGCGTCGGTCATGGCGCTCGACCGCGGCAGCACGCCGATGACGTCGCCTGCCTGCACCGGATCCGGGCCCAGGCCCGAGAGCACGTCGGTGGCGGAGGAGCCCAGCTCGCTATCGGCCACGATGCCGCCGCGGATGGCCACATACGAGCGCATGCCCAGCGTGGGCGGCTCGATGGTGACCTCGTGGCCGGCGGTGACCAGGATGGGGCGTGCCAGGTGGACGGGCATCTCGCCCAGGCGGACGCGGGCCTGGGCGCCGGTAACGCAGATGACGGTGTCGGTCAGAGCCTTGAGCTTGAGCCCGCCGATGTTTTCTAGCACGGTCGCCCCGCGGGGGTTGCCCACGGCGGCGTTGGCGGTGGAGGCGGCCGCGTGGTCGCCTGCGCCCGAGGGGGTCACTCCCAGGTTGCCCTGGCCGGGGCGGCCCAGGTCCTGGTAGAGCGTGATGAGGCCCGGGTCGATGACCTCCATGCGCGGCAGGCGCGCCGGGGGCCGCTTGGCACCGGAGTCATCGGTGATGAACTCCGGCAGCGAGCTCACGGCCCGGTAGCGGACGCGGTCGCCCGGCTGCACCAGGGCGGGCGGGTTGGCCGTGGACTGCCACATCGGGGTCGTGGTGGTGCCCAGCAGCTGCCAGCCGCCGGGGGAGACGCGCGGGTAAACCGCGGAGAAATCGCCGGCGATGCCGACCGCGCCGGCGGGCACCGCGGTACGCGGCGTGGAGCGGCGGGGCACGGCCTTGGCCTGGGCGGCATCGGCAGGCGCACAATAGGTAAAGCCCGGCGCAAAGCCGCCGAAGGCGGCGACCCACTCGGTGGAGGTGTGCCAGTCAATGAGCCCCTCGCGGGACATGCCGAGCAGCTCGGCGGCCTCGTCTAGGTCCTCGCCGTCGTAGAGGACGTCGATTTCGACCAGGCGGGGCTCGCCGGCGGCCTGGGCGGCCGGCCGGAAGTCCTGGAGGAATTCGCCGGCGGCGCGGGCGCCATTGGGGGTCTCGAAAGTCAGCAGGAGGGTGGTGGCCGCCGCGATGGCGTCGACCTGGTCCTTGAGCGGCTGCGCGGTGAGCGCAGCATGCCAGTTCATGACCTGGCCCAGCCCGTCGAGGTCGATGAGCAGGGCGCGGGTGCCAACAGGATGGATGTGCATTAGGCAAAGCTCCGAACGTCGATGCCCTGGGCGTCCAGCTCGCGCAGCACCCCGCGCAGCATCTCGACCGCGCCCGGGGAGTCCCCGTGGGTGCAAATCGACTGGGCGTCCACGCTCAGCACGGTGCCGTCGAAGGCGGTCACCGAGCCGTTCTCGGCCACCTGAAGCACGCGGGCCACGACGTCGGCTGGGTCGTGGAGAACCGCGTTATCGAGCGTGCGGGAGACCAGCGTGCCGTCGGGGTTGTAGTTGCGGTCGGCGAAGGCCTCGCGGATGACGGTGAGCCCCTGGTCCTCGGCCATGTCCACGGCCACGCTGCCGGGCAGCAACATCAGCGGCAGGTCCCCGAAGGCCTTGACGCCGTCGATGACCGCCTGGGCCTGCTCCTTGTGGTGCACGATGGCGTTGTAGAGCGCCCCGTGCGGCTTGACGTAAGCGACCTTGGTGCCGGCCGCCCGGGCCAGGGCGTCGAGCGCGCCAATCTGGTATGTGATCTCATCGGCTAGCTCGGCCGGCTGATAATCGATGAAGCGGCGGCCGAAGGCGGCCTTGTCGTTGTAGCCGGGGTGCGCGCCCACGGTCACGCCCGCCTGGGCTGCGGCCCGCAGCGTGCGGGCGATGGAGTGCGGCTCGCCCGCATGGAAGCCGGCGGCCACGTTGGCAGAGGAGACCATCTCCAACATGGCGGCATCATCAGCTACCGGGTTGCCGGCGGTGGTTTCTCCTAAGTCTGCGTTCAGATCGATAAACAGCGAGCTCATGCACACCCTTCCCAGAATTGTTCAACAATGTTGAGCACAGTGTAGTCCCCGTCACCTCAAATTGTGAAGGGGGTTACTTTTCCTGCTGGAAGGTGGGGGCACCCACGGGGAAGGCTGGGCTTTATGCGCCCGGAATAATCACCGACAGCACCATCACCACGGCCAGGCCCACCAGCGAGTTGCACAGCTGCAGCAGGCCCCAGGTCTTGAGGGTGTCCTTGACGGAGAGGTCAAAGTAGCCCTTGAACAGCCAGAAGGAGGCGTCGTTGACGTGGGTCAGGGTGTTGGAGCCGGCGGCGGTGGCCAGCACCAGGAGGGCCGGATCGACGCCGGCGACGAGGGCGCCGGTGGCGGGATCGAGGAGGGCGGCGGCGATGATGCCGGCGGCGGTCATGGCCGAGACCACGCCCTGGCCGGTGGCCAGGCGGATAAGCACGGTAATGAGCCAGGCCATGATGTAGGGGCTGATCGAGGTCGCCGTCATCAGGCCGCCGATGTAGTCGCCCACGCCGGTATCGATGATGACCTGCTTCAAGGCCCCGCCGGCGCCGATGATCATGACCACGCCGGCGATGCCCTTGACCCCGGCGTCGAAGGAGTCCATGGCCCAGCTGATGCCGTGGCCGGGGCGGATGCCGTAGAAGTAGAACGCGGCGAACATCGCCAGCGTGATGGCCACCATGGACGAGCCGAAGAAGTTGACCAGGGTGTGCGCGGTGGTGCCTTCGACCAGCCAGATGTTGGCGATGGTGGCGCTGACCATGAGCAGGGCCGGGACCAGGGGCACGAAGATGGAGGAGGCAAAAGAGGGGCGGTCTTCGACGGCGACGGGCTCCTCGGCGCGCAGCAGGCGCGGGGTGGCGAAGTCGAGGTTGCCCAGGAATTTAGGCAGGATCCAGCCGGTGACCCAGATGGTGGGCACGGCCACGATGAGGCCGTAGATGTAGACCATGCCGATGTCGGCGCCGTAGGCGTCCACCAGCGCCACCGGGCCGGCCTGCGGCGGGAAGAGGGAGTGCGTCGTGGTGGTAGCAGCCACCGCGGGGATGGCGACGTGCATGAACGGAATCTTGGCGCGCGAGGACACCGCCACCACGATGGGGGCGAGCATGATGAAGGCCACCTCGTAGAACATGGCGATGCCGAAGATGAAGCCGGTGATGACCATCGCCAGCTTGACCTGCTTCTGGCCCAGCTTGGCCACGAGGGTGTCCGCGATCTGGTCGGCCGCCCCGGCATCGACCATCAGCTTGCCGATGACCGCGCCGAAGACCACTAGGATCATCAGCGAGCCCAAGGTGCTGCCGATGCCTTCATGGAGGGTCGCGAGCAGATCTGGCAGCGGGAAGCCCTCGAGCACGCCGATGAGCACCGCCGCCAACAGCAGCGCGATCATCGCGTTGATCTTCCATTTGATGTTGAGCAGCAGCATCAGGCCGATGCCTAGGGCGACGTAGACGATGTTGAGCCCGCCGTTGTCGGCGACAAGCGAGGCGAGCGCGTTCATTGGGTTATCTCCTCATTCTCGGTTGTCCCCATTGAAAAACACGCAGTGGTTATAACCCAAGAAGTTGCCAACAGTTGTCGCCTGCCGCGCCGGGTGTCGCGGGGGTTGCAGCCCCGCGGCGCTAGAGGACCGCGGGCACGTTAGCCACTAGGGAGAAGAGATCCTTCGGGTCCTCCGGGTCTGCGATGAGGTCGATGTCGGCCTCCAGGTCGGTGCCGGCCACCGAGTCGCGGCAGTAGCGCAGCGCCGAGAAGTCGTTGATGGCAAATCCCACGTCATCGAAAAGCGTGACCTCCTCCGTGGAGGTGCGGCCGGGGTGCTGGCCGGCGATGACCCGCCACAGCTCCACGACGGGGAAGTCCGGGCCCTTCTGTTGGATCTCGCCCTCGATGCGGGTCTGTTCCGGGTATTCCACGAAGACCGTGGACAGATCCAGGATGGCCTCCTCTAGCTCGGTCTTGCCGGGGCAGTCGCCGCCCACGGCGTTGAGGTGCACGCCCGGGGCCACATGCCGGGCGGACAGGATGGTGTTCTGGGCCTTGTCCGCCGTGCAGGTGGTGATGATGTCGGCGCCGATCACGGCCTCGTCCACCCCGGAGCAGACCGTGATGTTAAAGCCCAGCGGCTCGAGGTTGCGGCGGAACTTCTCCACCGCGTCCGGGTCGATGTCGAAGATGGTGATGTCTTCGATGCCGAGCACCCCACGGAAGCCCAGGGCCTGGAACTCCGACTGTGATCCGGCGCCGATCATGGCCATGCGCTTCGAATCCGGCCGGGCCAGATGCTTGGCCGCCATAGCAGACGTCGCTGCCGTGCGCAGGGCGGTGAGCAGGGTCATCTCGGCCTCGAAGGTGGGGTAGCCGTTGTCCACGTCGGCTAGCACGCCGAAGGCGGTCACCGTCTGGAAGCCGCGCGCCGGGTTGGAGGGGTGCCCGTTGACGAACTTGAAGGAATACTCCTTGCCGTCGGCAGTCGGCATCAGCTCAATGACGCCGAAAGGGGTGTGGGAGGCAATCCGCGGAATCAGGTCAAAGCGCTCCCAACGCGCGTAGTCCTCCTCCAGGTAGTCCACCATGCCGGTGATGATTTTTTCCACGCCTTCGCGCTGGATCCAGCGGGACATGTTGGCTACGTCGACGAACTTTACGGTCATAAGTGGGGTCCTTTCTTCAAAACTCAAAGTGGGGATGAACTGTCTTAGGCGTTGCTACCGGGGCTGTCTGGGCTGTCTGGGCTGTGCAGGTCGCCCGAGTTCTTCGAGTAGCGGGGCTGTCCGCGGCGTATTCCAGCGCGCGGCTGGTAGCCCGGGTTGGTAATCCCCTCGTAGGCGTCCGGGATGGGCTCGGTGTCCGGGATCCAGTCCAGGTCGTGCAGGTCCTGGTGGGGGTCGAGAGTGTAGCCCACCCGCGGGTTGTGCGTGTCGCGGCGCTGGGCGGCGATGGCGTTGATGCGGCCGCGCCAGGCAAACCACAGGCCCACGAAGATCGGGATGAGGCCCAGGGTGGCCAGCAGCGAGTAGGAGCCAATGGGGTAGTCGAAGGCCATGAGGACTAGCACCACGCCGACGAAGGCGATGGTGACCCAGTCGCCGGCCGCCCCGAAGGGGGAGCGGTAGGCGGGCCGCTCGTAGTTGCCGGCCTTGGCCAGCCGGAGGAATTTCTGGTGGGCTAGCACGATGGCCACCCAGGACGCGAGGGTGCCCAGCGCCGCCAGGTTGAGCACGATCTCGAAGGCCATTTCCGGGACCACGTAGTTCAAAAACACTCCGGCCAGGGCCACGCCCACGGCCATGACGATGCCGCCATAGGGCACCCCGCTCTTGGACATCCGCGCCCCAAACTTCGGGGCGGAGCCGGAGATGGACATGTTGTACATGATACGGCCGGTGGAATAGAGCCCCGCGTTGAGCGAGGAGATGGCGGCGGTGATGATGACGATCTGGAAGATCGGGGCGGCCGCCGGCAAGCCCAGGGACTCGAGGAAGACCACGAACGGCGAGCTGCCCGAGGCATAGGAGGTGTAGGGCAGGACCAGGGTCAGCAACAGGATGGAGCCAAAGTAGAACACGAGGATGCGGAAGAGCACGCTGTTGACCGCGGAAGGGATGTGCTTTTCGACGTCCCGGGTCTCCCCGGAGGTGGTGCCGACCAGCTCGATGCCGGCGTAGGCGAAGACGACGCCCTGGATGACCACCATGGCGGCGATGGCACCGTTGGGCATCCAGCCGCCGGCGTCCCCGATGAGGCTAAATCCGGTGGGCGTGCCGGCTGGGTGCCCGGCGATGACCACCCAGATGGCGATGGCCATGAAAATCAGCAGGGCCACGACCTTGACGAGGGAGAACCAGTACTCGAGGTGGCCGAAGATGGCCACCGAGAGCATGTTGAAGAAGAAGATAAAGCCCACCACGGTCAGGGCGAGCAGCCACTGGGGGATGTTATCGAGCCAGGTGGTGTACTGGGAAAACCACTTGATGTAGATTGCCACGGCGGTGGCGTCGGCCACGAGCGTCATGGCCCAGTTTCCCCAGTAGAGCCAGCCGGTGACGAAGGCGGCTTTTTCCCCATAGAACTCGCGGGCATAGGACACGAATGATCCGGAGCTGGGGCGGTAGACGATGAGCTCGCCTAGGGCGCGAAGGATGATATAGCCGAAGGCGCCGCAGATGAGGTAGAGGATGGCCAGCGAGGGGCCAGCCTGCTGGAGGCGGCTGCCGGAGCCGAGCAGCAGGCCGGTGCCGATGGCAGACCCGATGGCAATCATCTGGAGTTGTCGCTTGCCCATGCCCTTTTGCAACCCAGCGTCCTCGCCGGCGAAGGCGGCGCGCTGGCGTGCATTGACGGGGCTGTCGGACTCGGGTGGGCGCTGCGCGATGTCAGTCATGGCGAGTGCACTTTCTCGTCGGTGAAGCGGAAATGTCAGTGAAAAGGAAATAGGTAGGATAGGTAAGCGATATCGCGAATGTGACTTTACCAACACTCCGATCCGGGTGTAGTAAGCGTCACATAACCAGAGCGAGACTGCATAATATGCGAAATTTAGCGGCCGATTGTGGAAATGGTGCCTCTTTTATGCATGTGGCAAAGCCCCCTGTTGGGGGTGGCTGGCTGTGGAATGTAGCCCTTTCCCGGCCTTGGGTGACGGGGTGGTGGTGGGCGGCACCGTCGGAGCCTTGCGCAACGGTGCAGGTCTAGGCTCCGTGCTTTGGTTGGCCCTGGGTGTGCGGGGGTGGCTAGGGTAACCCGTTCGAAAACTTTCCCGCGGGTCATTGATCTGGTGAGCGCCGATGTATAAACTTCCCGGCAAGCGAGTTGCATCACACCATCCGTGGTGGGTGCTACCAGTCACCCTGGCTCGCCCCGTTGCGCCCGGGCGGCCTTAACGCCGTCCCGGCCGCAGCACCCCTGTACCGCAAAGGGCGCACGCACCCGTGAGGCCCTCCACCGTGCACCCCGGCCGGCATCGCATAGCCGCCGAAAATTTTGACATACACAAGTTTCTGCACCCCGGCGCTTTGCCTGCGGCATACCGGCCGTAAGCCAAGGCGGAACCCCCGCCCATCCCGCGGGGCCCGGGGCGCTTGCGTCGAAAGGTACACAGCCATCATGAGCAACCCCGCTTACACCCGACTCCCGGAATCTAGCCAGCTGGACTCCGTCGTGGAGGACGCCGTCCGCCGCGCCTATGACTGGGCGCGCTCCAGCGAGGGGGAAAAAGACAAGGGCACGGAACAGCTTGCCAGCATCCTGCGCGACGAGCAGGGCGTGAAATTCACCATGGACTTCGTCGACCGCGTCATGCGCCCGGAGGACGACAACGTCGCCGCCGGCGCGCTGCGCCAGGTCACCCAGGAATTCGACTCCTCCTTTCTGGGTCTTATCAACAGCACCCTGGTGGGCATGGGCGGGTTCTTCGGGCCCATCCTGCCCAACCTGGTCATGCCGCTGGCGCGCGCCCGCATGCGCCAGATGGTTGGCCACCTGGTCCTCGACGCGGAGTCGGACGCACTCAACTCCATGCTGGACCGTGCCGCGGAGTCCGGGGAGCAGCTTAACCTGAACTTGCTGGGGGAGGCCGTGTTGGGAGAGGCCGAGGCCAAGTCCCGCGCCCAGCGCACCTTGGATCTCATCAACAACCCGCGGGTGACCTACGTGTCCGTCAAGGCCTCGTCCATGGTGGCCCAGATCAACCACTGGGATCACGACGGCTCAATCGCCCGCCTCAAGGAGCGCCTGCGCCCGCTATACGAGGCCGCTAACAAGAAGAACGTGTTCATCAACTTGGACATGGAGGAATACCACGACCTCGACCTGACCATCCGCCTGTTCAAGGAGCTGCTCAGCGAGAAGGAGTTCTTCTGCTACGAGGGCGGCATCGTGCTGCAGGCCTACCTGCCGGATACCTTCGAGGCCCTGGCAGACCTAGCGGAATTTGGCAAGGAGCGCGTCGCGGCCGGCGGGGCGAAGTTCAAGATCCGCATCGTCAAGGGCGCGAACCTGTCGATGGAGACCGTCCAGGGTGAGGTCCACGGCTGGCCGGTGGCAACCTACACCGATAAGCAGCTGGTCGATGCCAACTACTACCGCCTGCTGGATTATGTCGTGCGGCCCGAGTTCGCCGACGCCATCCGCATCGGCGTGGCCACCCACAACCTCTTTACCGCGGCCACCGCCTATGAGCTGGCCGTCAAACGCGGCGTGCTGCACATGCTGGACTCCGAGATGCTCCAGGGCATGTCGCCGGCGCAGCAGCAGGCCGTGCGCGAGGCCTACGAGGGTCGCCAGATCCTCTACACCCCGGTCGTCCACAAGGATGACTTCGACGTCGCGGTGTCCTACCTGGTCCGCCGCCTCGAGGAGAACTCCGCGCCGGAGAACTTCCTCTACGCGCTCTTCGCCCCGGCCGATGATCAGTCGGTCAACCCGAACTCGCTGGCCGAGGACGTCAAGCTGCCGCCGATCGAGCAGCAGGAGAAGGTCTACCGCCGCGCCGTCGCCCACCGCTGGGAGACCTTCGCCGGCGCCAAGCGCGAGCAGGATCGCCCGGCCGAGCGCGACGAGCACCAGGGGCGCCAGGCCCCGCGCGACGGCCGCTTCTACAACGAGCCCGACACCGATCCGATCCTGCGCGCCAACCGCGTGTGGGCCGACGCCGCGCTTGAGACCGCCCCCGGCCCGCACGGGGTGGAGGAGGTCTCCGACCCGGCCGTGGCCGAGGCCGCCGTCGCCCGCGCCAAGGAGCTGGGTGCCGACTGGGGCGCCCGCCCCGCCGCCGAGCGCGCCGCCGTGCTGGAGGCCATCGCCGACCAGCTGGCCGACAACCGCGATCGCCTCATCAACGTCGCCGCCTACGAGGCCAATAAGACCATCTCGCAGACTGACCCGGAGGTCTCCGAGGCCATCGACTTCTGCGTCTACTACGCCCACTCGGCCCGCCTGCTGGAGGGCGCCCGCTCGGTGTTTACCCCGAACGAGGTCACCGTGGTCACCCCGCCGTGGAACTTCCCGGTGGCCATCCCCACCGGCGGCATCGCCAGCGCCCTGGCGGCTGGCTCGGCCGTCATCATCAAGCCGGCGCCGCAGGTGGTGCACTGCGCCAAGCTCGTGGTCGAGTGCATCCACGCCGCCTTCGACGCCCACGGCATCGACCGCGACTTGGTCCAGCTGGTCTTTACCGACGAAGGCGACGCAGGCAAGGCCCTCATCTCGCACGAGGACGTCGACGCGGTCATCCTCACCGGCGCCTCCGAGACCGGTGCGCTGTTCCGCTCCTGGCGCCCCGAGATGAACATCATGGCGGAGACCTCCGGTAAGAACGCGCTGATTATCACCCCGGCCGCGGACCCGGACCTGGCCATCGCGGACCTCTACAACTCCGCCTTCGGCCACTCCGGCCAGAAGTGCTCGGCGGCCTCCCTGGTCATCTTCGTCGGCGCGGCCGGCACCTCGGAGCGCCTGCGCGGTCAGCTTCTCGATGCCGTCTCCACCCTCAAGGTCGGCCCGGGCTATGACATCACCACCACCATGAACGGGCTGACCGAACCGCCCAGCGAGAAGCTGCTGCGGGGGCTGACCCAGCTGGAGCCGGGCGAGGAGTGGCTGCTCAAGCCCGAAAAGCTCAATGAGGAGGGCACCTTGTGGTCCCCGGGCATCCGCGACAACGTGCAGCCAGGCTCCTGGTACCACCTCAACGAGTGCTTCGGCCCGGTGTTGGGCATCATGCACGCCGAGACCCTCGAGCAGGCCGTCGAGTGGCAGAATGCGACCGGCTATGGCCTGACCGGCGGCATCCACTCGCTGGACGATGTCGAGCTGACCTACTGGAAGGAGCACGTCGAGGTCGGCAACGCCTATATCAACCGCGGGATTACCGGCGCCATCGTGCAGCGCCAGTCCTTCGGCGGCTGGAAGAAGTCCGTCATGGGCCCGGGCGCGAAGGCCGGCGGCCCCAACTACGTGCCGCAGATGGGCACGTGGGCCGACGGCGATTTGGCCCCGCTGGACGTGGACCTGCACCTGCCCGTCGCCCGCGCGCTGCGCGCCCGGGTGGCCCAGCTGGGCGAGCTTTCCCAGGATGACATCGCCTGGCTGTGGCGCGCCGCCGAGCTGGATCAGCTGGCCTGGCAGGAGGAGTTCGGCCGGGAGCACGACCGCGCCGGGTTGGTCTCGGAGGCTAACATCTTCCGCTACCGCCCGCTGCTGGGCAAGCTGCGCGTGCGCATCGGCGCCGGCTATAAGCTGCGCGACATCGTCCGCCTGGAGCTGGCCGCGCTGCGCACCGGCACCGAGGTAGAGTTCTCCTCCCCGCGCGCCCTGGCCGAGGAACTCAACGCGCTAGGCTCGCTGGTCCGCGTCCGCGAGTCCGCGGCGTTTGCCAAGGACGTCGAGTCCGCCGCGTCCTCCCGAGTGCGCGCGCTCGGCGAGGTCGAGCCGGAGGTCCGCGAGGCCGCCGTGGCCTCTAACTCCGTGGTCCTTGACCAGCCGGTGCTGGCCGATGGCCGCCGCGAGCTGCTGCCCTTCCTGCTCGAGCAGTCCGTGACGGTGACCATGCACCGCTTCGGCATCGTGCAGTCGGTGGCCGGCATCGAACGCTAAGCGCGCCGCCACGCACTAAACGCCCAGCCAAAGCTCCCACGCGGGAGTCGCGGCTGGGCGTTTGCGGCCGAAGGCCTAGGGCAGTCGGCTAGAGGCGGGGCAGCTGCGGGAACTTCACGCCCAGCTGCGCCAGCAGGCGCTGCAGGTGCGGGAAGCCCGCGAAGATGATGCCCGCAAGCCCGGCGACGGCCAGCACCGCCGCGATGATCCCGCCGCGCGAGGAACCTGTGGCCGAACCGTCAGAGGAGGCCGCGGAGCCGGATTCCGAGGACTGCCCGGGGTCCGCGGCATCGCCAGTGTCGTGGGAGCGGGCGGTGAGCCACTGGTTAGGCTCCAGTACTCCGTGGGTCAGGCGGGTCTCGCCGATCCAGCCGTACCAGGGATCGTCCGGACGCGAGTCGCTCATGCCGGCGCCCATCACCCAGCGCAGATTGCGGGGCAAAAGCCCCTCGGCGCCGGCCGCGTTGCGCAGGATGGGGGCGCCGTTGATGAACATCTCGACGGTGTCGGTGGCGGGGTTGTTGACTACGGCCACGTGCATCCATTCGTCAATGGGCACCTCGTGCGACCAGACGGTGGACCCGGAGCCCTCCTTGGGCTCGGCCCACCAGCGCAACTCCCTCAAGTTAGACACGCCAAACATCACCGTCGGGTCGGTGTCGCCGGAGCCTTCCACCAGCTTCGAGATATTGGAGTCCCGCGACAAGGCGTTGCCCCAGCCATGGTCCGAGCCGTTGAAGTCCGCGGGCAGCTTCACGAAGGTCTCGAAGGTGTAGCCGGAGGTGGTGTCCACGTCGTTGATGGCCGCCCCCGGGGTGGTCTTAAACTCGGCGGTGGCGGGCTTGCCGGCCGGGTCGGCCCAGAACAGCGAGCCTTCGTCGGAGGACAGCGGGTGGTGTTCGGTGGAGTAGGTGATGCGCTCGCCTAAGCTGCCGGCCTCCCGGATGAGGTCGCCGGCCGCGGGGCCCGACTCGGCGGAGAAGACCTCTGGGATGATGGCGCCTGCGCCCGCGGCCTCGCCCTCGGCCAGCCGGCGGCCGTCCTTGTCGGTGGCCTGGCCTGGGCGCCAGTGGAACACGGTGTCCTTGGCGGGGACGAAGTCCTCCGGCCCCTGGGGCAGCTGGCTGTCGGCAATGGTGTAGGGGACGTAGCCTTCGGAGACGATGCTGCGGGCCACCCCGGCCAGGTCGGCCTCATCCGGCGTGCCCGCCTTCCAGTCGGGGGCAAAGCCGGCGAAGCGATCCTGGAAGTTGAGGCCCACCCGGTAGCTATCGCCCGGCCCGTCCAGGATCAGCTGGTCGAACTGGGTCAGCTCGGCGGCAGGCTTGGCTGCGACCCAGGGAGACAGGGCCACCATCTCCAGCTCATTGCCGGTCAGGTCAAACTCAACCACGCCCAGCAGGCCGTTGCCGCCCTGGTAGGCCATCTGATAGTCCTGCAGGATGGAGATGACCTCGTTGCCGGCATCGTTGCGGTCGACCCGGTACCCGGCGCCGTGGTGGTGCCCGGAGAAGGTCAAGAAGATCTGGTCATTTTTCTTGATGAAGCTCTCCCACAGGCTGGCGCCGTAGTCCTGGGAATAGTAGACCTCGCCGGCGCCGTCGATGTTGAGGATCTCGTGGCTCGTGAGGATGACCGGCAGGTCCGGGTGGGCGTCGATGACCTGTTGCGCCCAGTCGATGACCTCCGTGCCGGCGCGCCAGGCCAGCGCCAGAACCAGGTAGCGCTGCCCCTCGGCCTCGAAGATGTGGTACTCGGAGTCCGCGTTGTGCGCGGTATAGCGACCTCCGAAAGTATCGTTGGCGGCCTTGGCCCGGGAGGCGGGGAACCACTCGTTGAAGGGGTGGGAACCCGGGTCAGAGGTCATGTCATGGTTGCCCGGCAGGATGGAGTAGTTCAGGCCGGATTCGTCGAGGGTGCGCAGGGCGGCGTCGGCCACCTTCCATTCCCCGGCCACCGGGGCCTGGTCGACCACGTCGCCCAAATGGGTGGCGAACTCCATGTTGAGCTCAGCGTAGTTATCCGCCAGCCACTTGGTCTGGGAGGCAAACGGCTCCGAGCCGTAGCGGTCCTTGGCCAGGTTGCCGGTCTCCGGGGTGGAGTAGCGGGAGTAGAACTGGGTGTCGGGCATAACCCCTAGGGTGAACCGGGAGCCGGTATCCGCAGCGATGGCGCGCGGGGCACTCGGGGCTACGGCCAGCCCGCCGGTCAGAGCGAGGGCGGTGAGGGCGCCGATGAAACGTCGAGACATGTGCATTCTTCCTTGCAAGATTAAAGCGTGGAGGGAGATCACCGGGAATAGGCGCCCTTCAAACTATGGCGGCCAGATGGTGTGCCCATGACAAGGAAGTTAAAACTGCATGAAACCTATAAAACCCGGCGGGGAAGGCGCGGTGGCGGCCTCCCCAGCCGGGTCGTACAGGTATGCGGTTGGACGTTAGAGCAGTGCCGCAGCACCCCACATGACCAGCACTAGGAGGAAGCCCACCACGGAGATGAGCACCTGGTTGACGGTCCAGGTGCGCAGGGTCGTGGAGACGTCCATGCCCATCAGACGGCCGACCAGCCAGAAGCCAGAGTCGTTGACGTGGGAGCCGAAGACGGAGCCGGCGGCGGTGGCAATGACGATGAGGGCCAGCTGGAACTCGTTGTAGCCGGCGGCCTCGACCGCCGGGACCATCAGGGCTGCGGCGGTGGTAAGCGCCACGGTGGCCGAGCCCTGTGCCAGGCGCAGCGCGACCGCGATGAGGTAGCAGGCAAGGATCACCGGGATGCCGATCCCGGCCAGGGAATCAGCCAGGGCATCGCCGATGCCGGAGGTGCGCAGCACCCCACCGAACATGCCGCCAGCGCCCGTGATGAGCACCACCGAGCAGATCGGGCCGAGCGAGGACTCCAGGGTGGACTCGATAACGGACTTGTCCACCCCGCGGCGGAAGCCCAGCGCCACCATGGCCACCAGGAGCGTAATCAGCAACGCGATGGGGGTCTGGCCGAGCATCACGAAGAAGCGCACCCAGCCGGCGTCGCCGTCTATGGTGCCGCCGGTTGCCAGCGCGGACAGGCCGGTGTTGCCGAAGATGAGGATCATCGGGATGAGCAGGATGGACACCACCGTGGCCGGGGTGGCCGGGCGCTGCGGCAGCTCCTGGCTCTCTAGCAGCGGGCCGGCGATGGCGTCGGTGACGGTGAAGGGGAACTTCTTGCCGGTGAACAGGCCAAAGCGGTAGCCGGAGATATACCAGGTCGGAAGCGCCAGGACCAGGCCGATGAGCAGCACCAGGCCCAGGTCGGCGCCGAAGAACTCGCTGGCCGCGACGGGGCCCGGGTGGGGCGGCAAGTACACGTGCATCACGGAGAAGGCACCTGCCGCCGGCAGGCCATAGGACAGCACCGGGCCGCCCAGGCGGCGGGCCACGGCGAAGATGACGGGAAGCATCACCACGAGGCCGGCGTCGAAGAAGATGGGGAAGCCCATAATCAGCGAGGCGATGCCCAGAGCCAGCGGCGCGCGGTGTTCGCCGAAGGCCGCGACCATGGCATCGGCAAGCGACTTCGCACCGCCGGAGACCTCCACCAGGCGGCCAATCATGGCGCCCAAGCCCACCAGGAGGGCGACCGAGCCCAAAGTTGAGCCAAACCCGGAGGTCATCGTCTCCACGATGCCATCGAGCGGGATGCCCGCCGCCAAGGCGGTGAGGGCGGAGACGACCACGAGCGTGACGAACGCGTGGACCTTAAAGGTAATGACCATGACCAGGATGAGGGCGATTGCGGCGACGGCAATCCCCAACAAAGGTCCGGTTGATAGCACCGGTTCCCAGGTATCCATGGGAGTCCTTTCTGCAGGAAAATCACAAAACTTTCGGCGCCACGGGGCGGGAGCCAATGGGCCTGAGATTAGCACTCCACACCGCCGTGGTGATATCCACCCTCCCCGTGCTGGGATGCGGTGTGACCTGCTGCACGCTGGTGGGTAGCCGGCGGGGCCACTGTAGCTGTGGGACATTGCTCGCGCCGGGCCGTGGCTGGTAATACTCATTAGCGAAGCCGGTGATCATCGGACGCCGGTACCAACGAAGACAAGGAGGGACAAAACGTGTCCACCCTGAACTCGTTGCTAGCCCCCGGCGCAGTGGAACTGCACGGGAACGCTCGCAACTGGCGGCAGGCCATCGAGCTGGCCGGCGGCCTGCTGGAGAAAGCCGGCAAGATCACCCCGGACTACACCGCAGCGATGATTGCCTCCGTGGAAGACAACGGGCCCTATATCGTGGTCGCCCCCGGGTTCGCCTTCGCGCACGCGCGGCCGTCGGCAGCCGTGCACGAGACCGCGCTGTCCTGGGTGCGCCTCGATGAGCCGGTCTCCTTTGGCCACGAGTCCAATGACCCGGTTGACCTGGTGGTGGCGCTGGCCGCCCAGGATGACAAGGCCCACCTGGCCGCGATGAAGGAGCTGGCCGGGCTGCTCGGCAAGAAGTCCCGGCGCGCCCAGCTCGACGCCGCTAGCACCGAGGCGGAACTGCGCGAGGTCTTCGATGCCGCCGCCCGCCCGCGCGAGGCCCGGCAGGAGGTAGTGCCGGCGGCAGGCTCGGCCTCGGCAAGTGCGGCATCGCCCAGCTCAGCCGACGCCGTACCCTCCAAGAACAAGATCTACACCGTGTGCGGCAACGGCCTGGGCACCTCGCTGTTTTTAAAGAACACCCTCGAGCAGGTCCTCGAGGCCTGGGGCTGGGCCAAGTACCTCACCGTGGAGGCCACCGACACCATCTCCGCGAAGGGGCGGGCCAAGGAGGCGGACTTCCTGCTGACCTCCGGTGAGATTGCCGCCACGCTTGGCGATGTCGGCGTGCCCGTCCACGTCATCGAAGACTTCACCTCCCAATCCGAGATCGACGCCGCCCTGCGCGAGCTCTACGACGTATAAGCAAAGGCTGTCATGGATATCCTGGTTAATATTTCAAATTTCTTGGTCAACGAGATCCTCTCGGTGCCAGCCTTCCTCATCGGCATCATCACCGCCGTCGGTCTGGCGGCGATGGGCAAGGGCGCAGGCCAGGTGCTCGGCGGCGCCATCAAGGCCATCCTGGGCATGCTGCTCATCAGCGCCGGCGCGGGCCTGGTGACCTCCTCGCTGGAGCCGCTCGGCACCATGATCCAGGGCGCGACCGGCGCCCAAGGCGTGGTGCCCACCAACGAGGCCATCGTGGGTATCGCGCAAAACGAGTTCGGCGGCCAGGTCGCCTGGATCATGATCCTGGGTTTTGTGGTCTCGCTGCTGCTGGCGCGCTTTACTCCGATGAGCTACGTGTTCCTCACCGGCCACCACGTGCTGTTCATGGCCACCCTGCTGACGATGGTCCTGGCGCCGGCGGGGTACGCCGGCTGGGTGGTCATCCTCTTCGGCTCGGTGCTGCTGGGCATCCTCATGGTCTCGCTGCCTGCCATCGCGCACCCGTGGACGCGCCGGATTACCGGCGATGACTCGATTGCCATCGGCCACTTCGGCACCGCCGGCTACCTCGTCGCCGGCGCCGTCGGCAAGGCCGTGGGCGGCAAGGGCGCCAAGCTGTCCAAGTCCACGGAGGAGCTCAAGCTGCCCGAGGGCCTGCGCTTCTTGCGCGACTCGATGGTGGCCACCGCCTTGTCGATGGCCCTGATGTACATCGTGCTGGCGGTGCTGTTTATCGCCCGCGCCGGCACGGAAGAGGCCTTCACCGCCTTCGAGGGCGGCGCCACCGATGTGGGCAACTACCTCATGCAGGCCGTCACCCAGGGCCTGCAGTTCGGTGTGGCCGTCGCGGTCATCCTCTTCGGCGTGCGCACCATCTTGGGCGAGCTGGTTCCGGCTTTCCAGGGCATCGCCTCCAAGTTCGTGCCGGGCGCTATCCCGGCCCTTGATGCCCCGATTGTATTCCCGTACGCCCAAAACGCGGTGCTGGTTGGCTTTATCTTCTCCTTCATTGGCGGGCTCACCGGCCTGGCGGTGCTGTCGCTGTGGCTCAACCCGGCCTTCGGCGTGGCGCTCATCCTGCCGGGCCTGGTGCCGCACTTTTTCACCGGCGGCGCGGCCGGCGTCTACGGCAACGCCACGGGCGGGCGCCGCGGCGCCATCTTTGGCTCCTTCGCCAACGGCTTGCTCATTACCTTCCTGCCGGCGTTCCTGCTGGGCGTGCTTGGCTCCTTCGGTTCGGCCAATACGACGTTCGGCGACGCCGACTTCGGCTGGTTCGGCATCCTCATCGGCTGGGGCTCCAAGCCCGGCGGGGCGCTGGGGCTTATCCTCATCGCTCTGGTCGGCCTGGCCGTCCTGGCCCTGCGGTGGCTGTCCCAGACCCGCCTGGTCAGCACCCACTGGGATCC
>CAVFKS010000032.1:0-19964 GCA_963623015.1 Clostridia bacterium | reverse complement strand
ACTCGTCTAACTGGCGGTTTTGCCAGACCATGACCTCGTCGAGGACGGCATCGGTAACTGCGGAAATCGTCTCGTGTGAAATGTCGACCCGCATCGCAGTTGCCATATGGTGCTGGATATCCCTAATGGTCATCCCACCGGTATACAAGCTGACGATCATGTCATCAACGTCAGTCAAACGCCTAGCCCCTTTAGGGACCATGGTCGGCAAGAATGTGCCAGCCCGATCCCTAGGAACATCAACCGTAACCGGCCCGTAATTTGAATCCACGGTCTTCGGGTAGCTGCCATTGCGGTAGTTATCTGTACCAGCTAAGGCTTTACCGTCCCGGTCGCCGGCCTGATATCCCAGGTGGCGTCCATTTCCGCATTCAGTCCCCTAGTAATCGAGGCTTGCAACATGCCTCGAACTAGGTCATTGGCATCCGTCGTCGACGTGCCTAGTTCATCAATCAGCTTCGCGATATCAGGGTTAGCGAGCAGCTTCTTTTCAATCGCATCAATCTTGGCCTTATCGGCCGGGTCTCGTCGTGCCACAGTAGTCATTCTGGTCCATCTCCTCATGCAGGTTGGGAACCCACACACAAACCATCAGACACTCTCTAAAACCGTCCCCACACCCCGACACGCCGAGTCAGACACACATTTTGCTACTTAACCCGGAAGAGCCACTTAACCCCTCCTCGGCACGGGTGGGAACTGCAAAAAGGACCCGCCCGGGTGGGGCAGGTCCTTTCTTGCTATTTAAGAATTCTATTTAAGAATTCGGGCGCTTACCGTGGTTTGCGCCCTTCTTGCGGCGATCCTTACGCTTGCGACCACGCTTCGACATGGGCGGCCTCCTTATAAGTTGAGTGAGCGGATAAATTACTTACCCACCGACTTTAGTGTTTAGCTGCGCCGGTAGGGAAATCGGGGGCTGCCTATTAAGCGCTAACGCGGGTGCGGGCGCGGCCGCGGTTGCGGCGACGCTTGAGAGCGCGGCGCTCCTCCTCGGACATGCCGCCCCACACGCCGGCGTCCTGGCCGGACTCAAGGGCCCACTTCAGGCAAGAGGTGGCAACCGGGCAGCGGTTGCAGACCAGCTTGGCCTTGGCGATCTGGGTGAGAGCGGGGCCGGAATTTCCGACAGGGAAGAAGAGCTCGGGGTCTTCGTCGCGGCAAACGGCTTCGTGGCGCCAATCCATGGGGTATCTCCTAATAAAATCTAAACAGCGGGCAGCACCAAGACGTCGCGAAGGCGCCCCAGTGTGCCAGGGTGATGGGCAGGGTGCGAGCTACTGGTTTGCGAGCAGTGGGGCCGTGAGCTGGCAGTAGGGCTGCAGCTCGGCCGCGTCGACGCCGCCTGGTGAGCTTCGCTAAAAGTCGAACGGATTAGACGGTGATTCGTTAACCCGTTGTTCAGGTCCGTGTAACCGGCCTGTGCTTTTTGCTACTTGAAGATAATCGCACGTTTGCCGGACCTTGGCTAGGGGTAGGGGGTAAAAAGTGGCCAACGTCACTCAATTTCACCGGGTTAATTTCAAGGGCAAAATCGAATTTTCCACTACTTAGGGTGACCTAAAGCTGGCAGAGCTGCGGGTTTAGGGGCGTGGACGTGAGTGTGGGCCGCATTACTGCGTCAAATCGCTACCCGGCGGCGTTGCCCCCGCCCGGCCGCAGGGCCCGAAATTGTAGAATGAACGCGTGACTAAGAAGCGAAACCACACCCCGGCCAGCCCCATGAATGAGCCTGACCCAGGCGCCCCGCAGCCGGTGCGCCTAGCCGCCGGTATCGCCATCGTGCAGTCCCTGGCGGCCATCGCCTTCGGCATCTTCCTCATTGTGCGCACGGCCGAGGGCGCCGAGAACGCCTCCATGGTCTTCGACGCCTCCACTCCGGCCTGGGTGGGCGTGGGCACCGCCGTGTTCATCTTCATCTGCTTCGGCTTCGTCATCGCTGGATCTTGGGCCATGGTCAAGGGCGCGAAGTGGGGCCGCGGCGCCATCGTGCTGCTGCAGTTTATCCTCGCTGCTAGCTCCTTCCAGATGATGAGTGGCGGCGCATTGGCCTTAGGTCTGGTCACGCTGGTCTCCGCCATCGTCACCATCGCGCTGTTGATGTTCATCCCCGCCTCCGTGCAGTGGGCGGCTTCGCATTTTTAAGGCATCTTTTACGCGGAGTTGACACAGCGTTAAGGCAGCTTCATAACAGCGCCCTCGCACCACACGGGCCGGCAGGCTTTAGGCAGTCTGCCGGCTCTTTTTCTGCGTGGTTGGGTGTTGAACAGCGTTGCGCGCAGTGGTTGCTCTGGCCGCAGCCTAGCGGGGGCTGAGCCCCACGAGCTGGGTGCCGCGGGCCTCCACGATGGTGGTGCCGGCCATACTCAGATGGACCGGTCCGGTGTAGCCGCCACGGTCGAGGGGGATTGACCGCTCAACCTGGCCGGTATACCAGTTGGCCACGGCGATTCCCTCGGCGGTGGGGTAGAGGAGGCGGTCGCCCACGGCCACGCCGGTGCCAATGGCGTCGTCGAAGACGTAGTCCACGCGCAATGCGGTCGGCGTGAGCAGGTACAGGCGGTTACCATCGAACCAGGTCATGTGGTGTGGCAGATCGGCCGTGGCCGGGGCAAAGTAACCTGCGGGGCCGGGCTGCTGGTTGGCTGGGGCGGCATCGGCAGCCTCAAGCTGCTGGCCGGAGGAATCGTAGGAGACCAGCCGCGGCTGTTCCCCCGGGACATAGACCGCGGCGGCCTCCTGCCCCACGGCCACGAGGCGAGCCTCCGGGGAGTCCAAGGCCACGTCGGCGGAGATCTCCGGGGCGCGGGAGTCCTCTGGTGTTGCCGACTGCAGGCGCAGCCAGGCCTTGCCCGGATCATCCGGGCAGACCTCTGTCACGGCGAGCAAATCCGTGCGGGTAAGTGCCGAGGTAATCGTGCAATCCTCGTGCGGCTGCAGGTCCGGTTCCTGCTTGGCTTCGACCTCGCCGTATTCGACGGTGCGGACCATGTCCGAGCGCCACAGCTCCACGCGCTCCGGGGAGGCGGTACCCACCCGGTCATTGGAGCTTATCGCGGCGACGTGGTCAGAATTAATCGCGCTGCGGGTGCCGGCGTACTGGCCAGTGGCGGCGTCGATGGCTACGACGTCGCCGCAGCCCACGCCCGTCCGGTAGCTGGCCACGACCTTGTCCCAGGCCACGCCCAGCGAGCACAGTTCATCATCGGCGCGCGAGTACTCCCACGCCACCGTGCCATCCGGCTGGTGCGCGATAACCGAATGGCCGTCGTTGCTAATGGCCAGGCCATGGGCCACCAGCGGCTTGTAGACGCCGTCGAGTGGGGCATTGTCCACGGTGAACACCGGGGCCAGGGCCGCGGGGGCCTCGGCAAGAATCTGCACCTCGCCTTCCTGCGGCAGCGCGTGCTGCTCCAGGCTGGCGCCGCGGATATCAGCAGTGAAAACGGCTCCGGCTACGGCCACCACGCATGCGGCGCCAATGGCCGTGGCGGCAATCCGATCCCGGCGGGTATTTCTCAAAATGGGGGCGCGTCCTGCCATCAGCGGCGGCCCCTGCGGCCGGACTGGCGGCCGGAGCGCGCCGAGTGGGAACGCTCACGGGTGCGGGGGCGCCGGCCGCGGACGGCATCGGCATGCCCCTTGACGGCGCCGAGCACCGTCTGCGCTGGGCCGACGGACTCGCCGGCGTCTTCCGGGAAGCCCGCAGCGGCGGCAAGCTCCGGCGAGGTGCTAAACCACTGGGGCGGCTCCGGGGTGCCCAGCGAGAACTCTTTATCGATGAGCTTCCACTTGGGCAGCTCGTCATAGCCCACCAAAGTCACCGCCGTGCCGGAATGGCCCGCGCGCCCGGTGCGCCCGATGCGGTGGATAAACGTCATCGGATCATCTGGAACCTGGTAGTTGATGACATGCGTGACATCGTCGACGTCGAGGCCCCGGGCCGCCACGTCGGTGGCCACGAGGATCTCCACCTCGCCGGCGCGGAAGGCCTGGAGGGACTTCTCGCGAGCGCCCTGGCCTAAGTCCCCGTGGACGGCCGCGACGTGGAAGCCGCGCTCGGCCAGTCCTTCGGCGACCTCGGCGGCGGTGCGCTTGGTGCGGGTAAACACGATGGTCTTGCCGCGACCGCGAGCCTGCAGCACGCGGGAGACCACGGCGAGCTTGTCCATCTTGTGGGCCTGGAAGGTGATCTTCTCGATGGCCTCGTGGGTAAAGGATTCCTCGGCCCCCTCGGCGCGGATGTGCACCGGCTTGTCTAAGAAGGTGCGGGCCAGCGTCATGATCGGCCCCGGCATCGTGGCCGAAAACAGCATGGTCTGGTGCGCGTTGCCCTGCAGGGCGGCCAGGAGCTTTTCGATGTCGGGCAAAAAGCCCAGGTCCAGCATCTCGTCGGCCTCGTCGAGGACTAAGATGGCCACCTGGTCTAGGCTCAGCGCGCCCTGCTGGTGCAGGTCGAGCAGGCGGCCCGGGGTGCCCACCACGACATCGACGCCGCGGCGGATCTGCTTGATCTGCTCCTCGTAGGGGCGCCCGCCGTAGATGGTGGCTAGGCGCACCGGAAGCTGCTTGGCGGCGATGGCCAGATCCTCGCCCACCTGCACTGCGAGCTCACGGGTGGGCACGACCACGAGCGCGCGGGGAGTGCCATCTAGCTCGGCGATGTCGGCGTCGTCGAAGACGCGGTCGAGCAGCGGCACCCCGAACCCGTAGGTCTTGCCCATGCCGGTGCGGGCCTGGCCGATGAGATCGTGTCCGCCGAGCGCGATCGGCAAGGTCAGTTCCTGGATGGCAAAGGTGTGCGTGATCCCACGGCTGGCCAGGGCGTCGACGATTTCGGCGGCGACGCCAAGTTCCGCAAAGGTGGGCGTTTGAGGGGATTGAGGGTTCTT
Source organism: Clostridia bacterium (assembly GCA_963623015.1). Taxonomy (GTDB): domain Bacteria; phylum Actinomycetota; class Actinomycetes; order Mycobacteriales; family Mycobacteriaceae; genus Corynebacterium. The sequence goes on along the minus strand of CAVFKS010000032.1, from coordinate 15,072 downwards.
CACAGACACACCTTGATACTAGCGGTTAGGGCTATAGTGGGGGCGTTAACAGTGAATGCTTAAGTCAACGAGGAGTAAATAGTAAAGATGGATATTCGTTTCGGTTTTGCAGACACCGCCCGCGAGCTAGTCATCCGAGCAGAGGGCACCCAGGAGGACCTGGCGTCCAAGATTAACGGCGCCCTGGCAGACAACTCCGTGCTGGAGCTTGACGATGAAAAGGGGCGCAAGTACGTCGTGCGCACCGACCGCGTGGTCTACGTCGAGGTCGGCGTGAGCAAGCCCCACACCGTCGGTTTTGCAGGCGCCTAGAGGGGGCTAAAGTAGCAAAGCATGACTGAGCAACACCCCGGCGCTATTGGCCGTTTTGCGCGTGATTATGGCTGGTGGCGGGTATTTGCCATCCCGGTCCTGGCCATCATTACCGTCTGGGTGTTGGTTGATGTTGCGCGCTCTTCGGGCAGCGATGACGCCGGGCACGAGCATGGCCCGGTAGCCGCCGCCCCGGGCTTTAATGCCACCGGCCCGGATCCCGCGCAAACTACCGCGGTGGTCGATGCCGTGCGCGACCAGCTGCCGGCCGGCGGGGCCTTTGCCGAGTCCGGCGATGGCACCTACCGCGACGCCGGTGGGGCCGGCAAGGAAGTGGGCAAGGGCGAAGCCAAGACCATCCGCTACTCCGTCGAGATCGAAAACGGCATCGATACCACCACCTATGGCGGAGACGGCGCCTTCAGCGCGATGGTCGACGCCACCCTGGCGGACCCGCGCGGCTGGACCAATGACCCCGGCTTCAAGTTCGTCCACGTGGCTGCCGATGACTCGCCCGATACCCGCATCCGGCTGACTTCCCTGCGCACCACCGCGGAGCTGTGCGGCGCTCAGCTGGAGACTGAGACCTCCTGCCACACCGGGATTACGGGGGAGTCGACTGTCATCCTCAACGAGGCCCGCTGGGTGCGTGGTGCCGTTCCCTATGAGGGGGATCTGGGCAACTACCGCCAGTACCTCATCAACCACGAGTTCGGGCACGCCATCGGCTACGCGGCGCACCAGCCCTGCGGCAAGAACGGCGCGCTTGCCCCGGTCATGATGCAGCAGACCCTGAGTCTGAACAATTCGGAGCTGCACGAGGCCGAGCCCGAGGAGGTCTACCCAGACGATGGCAAGACCTGCGAGCCCAACCCGTGGCCGTACCCGCAACCGTCCAACCTGGATCCCCACTCCCCGGAGGCCTAGAAACCTATGCCACAGCCCGATGATCTCGTTCTCTACGCCTTCCATTCCTCGCCCAAGGACCAGGCCAGCCCTGAGCACTTAGGCTATGCCTGGGACTATGGCTGGCTGGTGGGCCAGGTGGTTTATTCGCAGGCCGCCTCCTATGCGGCATGGTCGGCTAAGGTGCGCGAGAAGCTCATCGTTCCGGGGGTGCGGGTGGCCCGTCCCGTCTTGGCTACTAATGGCCGGCATACCGTGGGCGGGTGGAAGGCCACCCAGTTTATTGAGGGATCGCCCTCGCGCCGGGTGGACGAGGCCGCGCAGCTGGCCGGCCGGGTCGAGCGTGCCCTGGAGGAGGTGACCTTTCCGGCCCCGCGCAACCGCGACGATGTCTTCGCCCGCGCCGAGCACGCCGCCTGGGCCGAGGATGGCGAGTGCTACGCGGCTTTGCCTGCCGATGCCCCCTTGGTCACCGGGCATGCCGATCTGCTGGGCACGCTTCTCTTCAAGGGGGTCAACCCGCCCGCTCTGGTCGATGTGGTTCCCACCGCCGCGCCGCGCCCCCGTGGGTATACCGCGGCGCTGGCGATTGTGGACGGGCTCATCAATGAAGCCGTCGACGTAGGCATCTGCGATCGCTTCGGCTATATCCCGCACCTGGATCAGCTTCTGCTGCGGGCAGCCGCCTATCGCCGCCACGTCAACAACCTGCACCCGGCCGCCCGCACCACCACGCGCGCCCGCATTGCCCAGGTCGAAGACCTCCTCGTTACCCGCGCCCAGTCTTAAAAAGGCTGCGCCTGTCCTAAAACCGAGTCTGCCTAAGATTCGGGCCTGCGGTGATGTCCAGGCTGGCTGGCATACTGTGGGAGTGATGAAATCCGCGGCTGAACACTCAAGCTCAAACCCCGGCTCGAAACGCGCTTCTGCCCCCGGCGGCGGGACGGTCCGGGCCGGGGTCGTGCTGCCGCCAACGCCGACGGTCCGCCTGGTACCACCCGCGCAGATTGCCCCGGCTAGGCAGTGGTCGGTGCCTTTCCCGGACAAGGGCGCCTGGAAAGTAGTGGGGGAGGCCGGCTGTGGGGTGTCGAGCTTCCTGGTGGACTTGGTCATCGACCGCATTGACCAGGGCGCGGACCCGTCCGGCATCCTCGTCATCGCTGCCTCCAAACAGTCCGGCGGGCTGCTGCGCCGGGAGCTGAGCCAGCGCCTGGCGGACTACTCCGCGCACTCGACCATGGTGCGCACGGTCCACTCGTTGGCGTTTGCGCTGCTGCGTGATTCCCAGGACGTGGCGGCGGGTGCCGACTGTGAAGTACAGGAGCCGCTGCGGCTGATTACCGGCGCCGAGCAAGATGCCGTCATTCGAGAGCTTCTGGAAGGCCACGTCGCCGCCGGCGGGGGCATGTGGCCGGAATTCGTGCGCCCAGCGCTGGGCATGGTGGGCTTTGCCCGGCAGCTGCGTGACTTTATGCTGCGCGCGGGCGAGCGTGGCCAGGGCCCCGAAGACCTGGAGCGGCTCGGTCAGGAGTGGGGGCGGCCGATGTGGGCAGCGGCGGGCCGCTTCATGCGCGAATATGAAGAAGTTATGGCGCTGGCCGGCCGGCATAGCCTGTCGGCGGCGGAACTCGTCGCCGAGGTGGCCGCTAACCCGAAGCTGGTGGAAGGCCACCCGTGGCACACCGTCGTTGTCGATGACGCCCAGCTGCTTGACCCCAACGCCGGCCGCCTCATCCAGGCCCTATCAGTGTCAGCGGATCTGACTGTCGTGGCGGGGGATCCCAGCCAGGCCGTGTTCGGCTTCCGCGGGGCCAAGGCGGGCTTTCTGGAGAATTTCCCGGGCCAGGAACTGCGCCTGGTACAGCCGCAGCGGCGCCCGGAGCCCGCGTGCATCGCGGTGGTGGACTCGCAGGCCACTCAGCGCGACGTCCTGGCGGATTTTGTCCGCCGCCGGCACTTGGAAGATGGCGTCGCGTGGTCAGAAATCGCGGTGGTAGTCCGTGGCGGCGGGGAGATCGGCCAGGTAAGGCGCACCCTGCTGGCCGCCGGCGTGCCGGTGCACATTGACCCCACGGATGTCATCTTGGCGGAGCAGCGCCTGGTACGCGCTGTGCTCCAGGCGGTGCGCGGCCTCTACGAGCCTTTGGACAATGCCGAAATCGAGGAGCTCATCACCGGCCCAGTCGGCGGTGCTGATCCGGTGACGCTGCGCCGGCTCATCCGCGGGCTGCGCCGCTGGCGCCCTCAGCAGCGTGGCATCGAGTCCCTGCGCCAGGTGCTCACGGGCCCGCTGCCGGACTTCGGCGGCCTGCTCACCGAGCAGGAGCTGGGCACCTTGGAACGCGTGCGCCGGGTATTCGAGCAGGGCCGCGCCGCGCTGGGGCGCCCGGCGTCCGCGGCCGCACCCGAGTCCGAGGGCGCGAAGGCGGAAGAGGATGCTGCGCGTCCAAGCAGTTCCATCGAACAGGTGCTGTGGGCCGTGTGGGAGGCTACCGATCTATCCCGGCGCCTGCAGGCCGCGGCGCTGCGCGGCGGTGCGACGGGCTCGCAGGCAGACCGAGACTTGGATGCCATGATGGCGCTTTTCGATGCCGCGGGTGATTTCTCCGAGCGCTACCCAGAGGCCCCCATCGAGTCCTTTGTGCGCCACATCGTGGAACAAGAACTACCCACCGGTGTGCGTGACCGCCGGGCCGCCCGCCCTGAGGCCGTGGAGGTCATCTCCGCCCACGGCGCCGTGGGGCGCGAGTGGGATACGGTGGCCGTAGTCGGCGCCCAGGAGGGCAGCTGGCCTAGCCTGGGGGAGACCGGCTCGCTGTTCGAACAGGCCGAACTCATTGATCTGCTCGACTCCGATATCGCGCCGGGCAGCCATGTCAGCCACCTAGCCGACCGCCTGGCAGAGGAGCGCCGCCTCTTCCATGTGGCTACTACCCGCCATCGCGCGCGGATGCTCATCGTGGCTATTGACGCCCCGGATGCCGATACCGTCTTCGAGCCCTCCCGTTTCATCGAGGAGTTTGCGGGCCCGGGCCTGGACGTGCCGGGGCGGCTGGCCCGCCGGGCGGCCGCAGACAGGCTCAAGCGCACCTCGCTGGCGCGCGGGATGGGCTTAGATGTGCCTCCGGTGGTCGAACTCGGGGAGCAAGAACCCGGCGAACTTGAGCCCCTTCAGGTCTCCGTGCTGTCGGTGCCTGCCTTCGTGGCGGGCCTGCGCCGCATCGTCGAAGCCCCGCGCGCAGGCGCAGCCACTGAAGGCAATGCCGGGGAAGAGGGCGCGGCCGCATCGGCCGGTGTCACCGATACTGAGCGTCAGCAGGCCGCCCGCCAGCTGGCCCGCCTGGCTGCCGCTGGCGTGCCGGGGGCGGATCCTGCGCAATGGTGGGCCGCCCGGGAGGTCGCCTCCACCGGGCAGCTGCCGGCGGTGCCTACGGTCTCCCCATCACGCGTGGAGGCCCTGCTGCAATGCCCGCTCAACGCGGTGCTCAGCCGCGTGGGCGAGGAAGAAGGCACGCCCCTGGCCCTATTGCGCGGCAACATGGCCCACGCATTCCTCGAGGCCGTGGGACGCGGCGGCGACGTCGAGGAAGCCTATGGGCTCACCCGCGGCGCCTACGCGCAGGTCCTCGACGTTCCGGAGTGGCAGCGCGAATATGAGCTCGGCCGCTTCGACCGGCTGCTCGATCGCATCGTGGAATGGGTCACCAGCTCCCGATCTGCCCTGCGCCTGGTCGGCTCCGAGGTCCCCGTCCACGTTGAGGTGGCCCCCGAGGTGACCGTGCACGGCTACATCGACCGACTAGAACAAAGCGTCGGTGACGCAGCCGCTGGTGGTTCCGGCGAGGACTATTACACGGTGGATCTCAAGACCGGCAAGCAGGCGGTATCTGAGGCCGAGGCCCAGGCCAACGCGCAGTTGGCCACCTACCAGCTGGCGCTGCGGGCAGGGCAAGTGGTGGACACGGACGACGGCCCACGGGTGGTCACAGCTTTGCCAGGAACCAAACCGCTGGCCTATGGCGGCGGCATCTTGTTCTACCCGGCCACTGACGCCGCGGGGGTGACGGTGCGTCAGCAGGCGGCGTGGGAAGAAGATGACCTGCGTCAGTTCGCCGCCAAGCTGCCGAGCCTGGTGCGGGAGATGCGCGGGCCCACGCTTACGGCACGGGAGAACTCAGGGTGCTCCTCGTGCGCTATCAAAACGTTGTGCCCGGTACAGCCGGAGGGAAGGATGACCACTGATGTCTAAGCTTTATGACCCCTTCGAGATATCGGCGGCCCTAGGCGAGCCCTTCCCGCCGACCCCGGAGCAGGCCCAGGTCATCGCCGGACCTTTAGGCCCCAAGCTGGTGGTGGCCGGGGCTGGGGCGGGCAAGACCAAGGCCATGGCCGCGCGCGTGGTCTACCAAGTGGCCAACGGGCTCATCCGCCCCGAGCAGGTGCTCGGACTGACCTTTACCCGCAAGGCCGCGCAGCAGCTGGAGCAGCGCATCCGCCGCCAGCTCCAGGCTCTGCGCCGGTCCTTCCTGGTGGTGCCGGGTAGCCCGGTGGCCGAGGCCTTGGACAACATTGCCATCAACGTGGCCACCTATGACTCCTATGCCGGAGACCTGGTGCGCGAGTACGGGCTCTTGCTGCCCGTCGAGCCGAGTACCCGGATTATCACGGAGGCCGAACACTACGCGATTGCCCACGAGCTAGTCACTGGCTGGACGGGCGAGCTCAACGCCAAAAGCGCCGTGGACACGGTGGTCACGACGCTGTTGGCGCTATCTAACTCCCTCGACAACGAAATCAAGGACCCAGCCGATGTGGCCGAGCACGAGCGGGACTTCCGTCTGACGGTGGCCAACCTGGAAAAGACCCGCAAGAATGGGCCGGAGTACTCCAAGAAGATGGAGGACTTCCTCCACAAGCAGAAACTGCGGGTCCAATACTTGCCGCTGGTGGCCGCGCTGCGCGAGCGCAAGGCCGAGCTTGCGGTGACTACCTTCGGCGAGCAGATGGCAGCCGCGGCACGCCTGGCCGCCCGCCACCCGTCAGTAGGCGCCTCGCAGCGGGCTCGCTACCGGGTGATTCTGCTTGACGAATACCAGGACACCTCGCACGCGCAGCGCGTGCTGCTGCGTTCCCTCTATGGCAATGGCTACCACGAGGGTTTGAGCGTGACCGCGGTGGGCGATCCCATGCAGGCTATCTACGGCTGGCGCGGGGCCACGGTGGAAAACCTCGCCGCCTTCGTTGAAGACTTCCCGCAGGCAGATGGTTCTGCGGCGCCGAAGGACCAGATGACCATCTCCTGGCGCAACCCGTCCCGCGTGCTGGATCTGGCCAACGATGTCGCCGGCGCGGTCTTCGGCGCTGGGCCCCGGCCGGTAGACGAGCTCTCGGCGCGCCCGGGAGCCCCGGAGGGCGAGATCAAGCTGGCGTATTTTGCCACGCAGGCCGAGGAGCTGGACTTTATGGCCGGCCACCTCAAGGAAAAGTATGAAGCCTTCCTTAAAGGGGAAGACGCTGAGTTTTCCGCGGCGGTCCTGGTGCGCGCCAACTCGCAGTCGATGGCGGTGGCCAAGGCCCTGGAGGCCCAGGGCGTCCCGCACGAGATTGTGGGGCTGGGCGGCCTGCTCTGGGAGCCGGAGGTCCAGGACCTAGTGGCGCTAGCTACCTTGCTGATCCGCCCGCAAGATACTGCCGCTGCGCTGCGGATTCTCACCGGCCCGCTGGTGGGGCTGGGGCTGGAGGACATCATGGCTTTGCAGGCGCGCTCGCGCACCTTGGCCAGCCGCGCGGGCGGCGGGGCGGAGCAAGCCAGCTCCCGGGTGCGGTGGCATGACGGCAAGGATCCGCTGGGCCACCTGCGCGAGGAGCTGGATGAGCTGATGACGGAGGCCCCAGACCAGGTGCCGGGGCTGGGCGATGCCGTGGCGGACCTAGCGGAGAAGGATCGCTACACCCCGGAGGGCCTGGCTCGCATCCGGGAGTTGGCCGCGAGCCTGCGTCACCTGCGCACGTACTCGCTGTCGAAGTCACTGGGTGATATTTTCGCCGACATTGAGGCACGCTTTAATATCCGCACCGAGGTCCTAGCCCGCGGCAGCGCGGGTGGTGCCACGCACCTGGATCGCTTCGCCGAGGTTGTCGCCGGGTTTGCTGGCGGATCCCTGGCCGCCTTCCTGGATTACCTGCACTTGGCTGCCGAGCGCGAGGACGGCCTGCAGCCGGGCGAGGTCCCCGCCGGGGCGGAACGCGTGCAGATTATGACCGCGCACAAGGCCAAGGGGCTGGAGTTTTTGCATGTGTGCGTAGTCCACGCGGACTCGGCTTCCTATGCGGCAAAGGCCTCGACGTTCCTGACGGTCTTGGAAAAAGTCCCGGGCGACGATGACGTCATCGATGCCGGCGATGCCGTGAAGCGCTCTGACTTCGAGAAGGCCTGCAAGGCGTTCATCGAGGCCGACCGCGGCCACCAGGCAGAAGAGGCCGCCCGCCTGTTTTATGTGGCGCTCACCCGCACGGAGTCCTCGCTGGTCATTAGCGGCTCTGGGACTAACCGGCGCACCGGCAAGGCCAAGAAGGGCCCCTATGAGTACCTGGCGTTGCTGCGCGACAAGCACCCAGAGCTGGTTGCCCACTGGGACGTGCCGCTAGAGCCCGAGGAGGCCACTGCGGAACAGGCCCGGGTGGGTCTGTTCCCGGGCCTTGAGCCCCGGCCTGGGGCCGTGGCCGGCGCGCAGCTGGTGCGCGCGGCGCAGGAGAAGCTGCCGGAGTTGGTGGAAGGCGAGCGCTTTAGCCAGTGGGAGCGTGAGGCTAATGCACTCATCGAGGAGTGGGAGGCCCTGCGCGCGCCCACCGTTGAGGTGGAGCTGCCCTCGGAGCTGACCGCCTCAGATCTGGTGAGCCTGCGCAATAGCCCGGAGGACTTTGCCCGGCGCCAGCGCCGCCCGGTGCCTTTCAAGCCGAATGCCTACGCTAAGCGCGGCACCGCCTTTCACTCCTGGTTGGAGCAGCGCTTCGGCGGCGGTGCCCTCATCGGCGCCGAGGAGTTACCGGGCATCGGCGAGCCCGTGCCAGCAGAAGAACTCGAGCAGCTCCGCGAGCACTTCTTGGCCTCCGAGTGGGCCGACCGCCAGCCATTCCGGGTGGAGGAGCCCTTCGAGGTCACCATTGGCCAGGCTGTGGTGCGCGGGCGCATGGACGCTATCTTCAAACGGCCGCTGCCGGATAGCGGCGACGGCGCCGGGGAGGGGCCGGGCTATGAATGGATCATCGTGGACTGGAAGACCGGCCAGGTCCCGTGCGGCAAAGAGCTAGACGATGCCGTGGTGCAGCTGGCGGTCTACGCCGAAGCCTGGCGGCGCCTGTGCCCGGACCCGCAATCAGAGGCCCCGGTGCGTGCGGCCTTCCACTACGTGGTGCCGAACTACACCCTGGAGCCGCAGCACTTGCCGGGGGCAAGCGAGCTGGCGGCGCTGCTAGAGGTCGAGGCCTAGGGGGTGCGGATGCGTACGCCTAGGCCCGCGGCTGCAGGCAGGTGCTGTAGCCCCAGAGGGCTACACAAAAGTGCAGTCTGCGCAGGCGGTTGCTGGGAATTCCGCTTGCGGGAAAGCGGGACTAAGGTAGTGTCCTTGTCTCATAGGATCTCTTGAAAGGGGCGTCGTGGCAAAAGAAACTGCCCGCCGACTCAAGCAGCGTCTCTTGGCGCGCCAGGTGAGCTCGGACGTGGAGCTGAGTTCCCTGCCGGACCACGCGTTGCTCGACGTGATCACCGTCCCGCGCGCCCAGCAGGCCAGCCCGTGGACGATGTTGGGCCGCCGCCTGACCTGGGCCGGCCTTCTGCTCATCGGCGTGACCCTGCTGGTCTACGTCGACCGGGGCGGCTACTCGGAGGACATGAGCTTCCTCGACGCCGCCTACTACGCCTCGGTCACACTGACCACGGTGGGTTATGGCGATATCGTCCCCGTTACCCCCTCGGCGCGTTTCCTTAACCTGGCCATCGTCACGCCGGCTCGCCTCATCTTCCTGGTCTTGTTGGTTGGCACCGCCTTGTCGGTGCTTACGGAAAAGACTCGCAAAACCCTTGAAATTCAGCGTTGGAGGACAACCTTGAAAAACCACACCGTCGTCATCGGCTATGGCACCAAGGGTGCCGGCGCGGTCTCCGCTCTGCTCGCCGATGACATCCCGGCTTCCCAGATCGTGGTCATCGACACCAACCGCGCGGCGCTCGCCAACGCGGAGCACCACGGGCTGGTGACCATCTATGGTTCCGGCACCAAGCAGGACGTGCTCAAGATCGCGGGCGTGGAGTTCGCCTCCTCCATCGTGGTGACGCCGTCTTCCGATGACACGGCGGTGTTGTGCACCCTGTCCGTGCGGGAGCTCGCCCCCAAGGCCAACGTGGTGGCCTCGGTGCGCGAGTCCGAAAACCGCCACCTGCTGCTGCAGTCCGGGGCCAATAACGTGGTCACCTCCGCGGAGACCGCCGGCCGCCTGCTGGGGCTTGCCACCGTCACCCCGAACGTGGTGGAGATGATGGAGGACCTGCTGTCCCCGAACGAGGGTTTCTCGGTGGCTGAGCGCCCCGTGCGCGAATTCGAGGTCGGCTCCAACCCGCGCCACCTGGCGGACATCGTGCTGGCGGTGCTGCGCAACAACGAGGTCCACCGCGTCGATACCGTCGATGCCGCCGCGCTCAAGCCGGGCGACCGCCTGCTCTACATCAAGCACGAGATGCCCGCCGGGCACGCCACCCTGGACGACGACGAAGACTAAAGCAGACCAGAGAAGATTCAGACCATAGAAAGGTAAGGAAGGCGCACGTGGCCATCGACTTATCCCTGCTCGACGACGACCAGCGCGCGGCGGCCACCGCCCCGCGCGGGCCCGTGTGCATCCTGGCAGGTGCGGGCACGGGCAAGACTCGCACGATTACCTACCGGATAGCCCACCTGGTGGAGCAGGGGCTAGTCAGCCCGCAGCGCACCCTTGCGGTGACGTTTACCAACCGGGCGGCAGGTGAGATGCGCGACCGCCTCCACCACTTGGGCGTGGGCGGGGTGCAGGCGCGCACCTTCCACGCTGCGGCGCTGCGCCAGCTGCAGTATTTCTGGCCGCAGGTGGTAGGCGACTTGCCCTGGGCGTTGCTGACGGATAAGAAATTTGCCTACGTCTCCCGGGCGGTGCGCTCGGTGGGCCTGGATGCTAGCCGGGACATGGTGCGCGACGTCCTAGGGGAAATTGACTGGGCCAAGTCCAGCCTGCTGAGCCCGGAGGGCTACGTGGATGGCATCGCCAAGCTGGGGCGCAAGGCCCCGGCGGAACCGCAGAAGGTGGCGGCGGCCTACCAGCGCTACGAAGACGCCAAGACACAGCCGGAGGGCATGCTGCTGGACTTCAACGACGCGCTCATCCACGTCGCCGGCGCCATCGAGTCCTCGAAGGGCGTAGCAGATGAGTTCCGCCAGCAGTACCGCACCTTCGTCGTGGACGAGTACCAGGACGTCACCCCGCTGCAGCAACGCGTGCTCAAGGCGTGGCTGGGGGAGCGCGATGATCTCACGGTGGTGGGCGATGCCAACCAGACCATCTACTCCTTCAACGGCGCCGACCCGGGCTTCCTGCTGGACTTCTCCCGCGACTATCCCAATGCCACGGTGGTCAAGTTGCAGCGCGACTACCGCTCCACCCCGGAGGTAACCAACCTGGCCAACGAGGTAATCGGCAAGGCCACCGGCCGCGCCGCCGGCACTCGCCTGGAGCTTGTGGGCATGCGCCCGCATGGCCCGCAGCCGGAGTTTGCGGCCTATGAGTCGGAGCCGAAGGAGGCCGACGAGGTGGCAGGAAAGATCCTTACCCTGCTGAACAAGGGCGTCAAGGCCTCCGAAATCGCGATTTTGTACCGCATCAACGCGCAGTCGGTGGCCTTCGAAGAGGCCCTGGCCGCCGCCGGCATTAACTACCAGGTGCGAGGCGGGGAAGGCTTCTACGACCGCGCGGAGATCCGCCAGGCGGTAGGCGAGCTCATCCGGGCCGCGCGCCGCACTGACCTGCCCGATGATCCGGTGGCGGTGACCAAGGCGGCGCTGGCTGGGATTGGTTTTAGCGCCCAGGAACCCGACGGCGCGCAGGCGCGCGAGCGCTGGCAGTCCCTCAACGCGCTGGTCACGCTGGTAGAACAGCTCGTCCACGACATCCCGGACATCGACTTGCCCGGGGTCATCCAGGAGCTAGCGCAGCGCCGGGCTAATAAGCAGCCGCCCACAGTTGAAGGAGTGACGCTGTCGACCATCCACGCCGCCAAGGGCCTGGAGTGGGACGCGGTGTTCCTGGTGGGGCTTACAGAAGGCTCCATCCCGTTTATTCAGGCCATCCGGTCGGGCTCTGACTTCCAGATTGAGGAGGAGCACCGCCTGTTCTATGTCGGGATTACCCGCGCGCGCGAACACCTGCACCTGTCGTGGGCCCTGGCCAAGAACCCGGATTCTAACCCCAACCGCAAGCGCACCCGCTTCCTAGATGGGCTCGTGCCCGGCGTGGAGGAGAGCACCGGCAACTCGCGGGTAAAACGCGCGAAGCGGTGCCGGGTGTGCGGGATGCGGCTCGATACCCCAGGTGAGAAGGCCCTGGGTCGGCACGAGGACTGCGATGGCGGCCTCGACGAGGAAATCTTCGCCGCGCTGCGGGCGTGGCGCTCGGAGGTCGCGCGCGCGGAGAATAAGCCGGCCTATATCGTCTTCACGGACGCCACCTTGATCAATATCGCCGAGGCCCGCCCGTCCACCGAGGCGGAGCTGCTGGGGGTATCCGGGATTGGCGCCTCCAAGCTGGAAGCCTATGGCGCCGAGGTCCTCCAGGTGCTCCGCCAGTTCTCCCAATAACTCTGGGGGAGGTGGCTCTGTGGAGCTAGCCTTCAGGCTCCGGCAGCGGGGCTGCCGCCGGTGTGGCGCTCGGCTCGGGCGGTATGGCGCGCGGCCTGCTGCGGGTGCGCCGCGCGCGATATAGCGGCGGCAACAGCGGGGCGGTGATGCCCTCCCCGAAGACGTCATCGTCTTCTGCCTGGTGCCCGGTGGGGTCGGCTACGAAGCACAAGGGGCAGCGGGCATGCGGCTCGAGGAAGCGCCGGCCGCGCGCGCCGGTGGCGGTGAGCTCATAGGTCTCGCCCGGCATCCACCGGCTCGGGGTGTCTCCGGCCAGGGGCGGGCGGCCGGTGAAGAAACGTGCCATGGCCACCACTTGGGCGCGGGTGACCCCGGTCAGCGGGGCATCGAGCAGCGGCCAGGCGCCGTTGAGGGAGTCCACCAGCGCGGCCCACCGGGGGTCGACCTCGGAGCGGTAGAGGTTAAAACACAAAAGGCAGGGGCCCCGCCCGGTGCGATGGACCGGGCCGCAGAACACCCGGGTATCGCAGGAGGTAATGGGCACCCAGGACTCGGTGTGATCCCGCAGCGCCAGGGTCAGCGGGTGGGCCAGGTGGAGCAGGTCCACGGCGAAGACGGGCGTGGCGGGCCCCAAAAGCGAGATGTAGCCGGGCAGCTCCGCGGCGGGCGTGGACGGGCCGGGGGAGCGCACGCGGAAGCCCTCGGACTTTAGAGTTGCGCGCAATGCCGTGGCTAGGGAGGAAGTGCCCAACACAGCCACGGATTCCGGTTTGCGGCGCGGGCGCCAGACCCCGAAGTCCACCATCTCCTCGACCAGGCTGGCCGCCGCGGCAGCCGAAAGCCCCGCCTCATGGAGGGCTACCTCCAGCCCGCGCCGAGTGGTCACCCTTCCCTGGCCGCGCAGCGCGGAGACCACCGTGTGCGGCTGCGTGACCTCGATGAGCCCGCAGCGCGTGGCGTCCAACCCAAACTGGACCGTGGTGGAATCGCGCACGAGGAATACCACCCCGGGCGAGATCTCTAGAACGTGCGACACTTCTGCCTTCCCCTCCCCGTAAATGAAGCCGGCCGGTCTTTCTTGCGCGGGCCCCCGCCCGCGCACCGGAGCTTTCTCCTATTTCAACACAGGTAGGATGAGCTGTCATGTGCAGTTCACAAGAAGGTGGGGATCCCGGCCCGCCGGTGCGGGTCATTCGCTCGGCCCGCCGCAAGCGCACGGTGCAGGCGCGCATGGCCGACGGCGTGCTGGAAGTGCGCATCCCGGCGTGGATGAGCCCCGCCCAGGAGGCCGAGGCCGTGGCCGATATGACCGCCAAGCTGCGGCGCAAGCGAACCACCCGCTTTGCAAGTGATACCGACCTGGCCCGCCGTGCGGAAGAGCTCAACCGGCGGGTACTTGAGGGACGTGCCCGGGTGGGCTCTATCCGTTGGGTGAGCAATCACCGCACGCGATGGGGCAGTTGCACCACCGCCACGGGGGATATCCGGGTAAGCGACCGCCTGCGCGAGGCGCCCGATTACGTGGTGGACGCGGTCATCGTCCACGAGCTGACGCATACCTTCATCCCCGGGCATGGCTCGGAGTTCTGGCAGTGGGCGGACCGCGCCCCGCACGCAGAACGCGCCAAGGGCTACCTGGAGGCCTTGGCGCGTTTTAGCTAAGCAGTTGCTGGACTAGCCGTTGTCCTTGGGGTCACCGGCAGCGTCGCCGCCGTCCTTATTCTCGTCGTCCTCGCCGTCGTTTTCGCCGGCATTGCGCAGCATCTCCTCGAGCTTGGCAAACTCTTCGTCGAAGCCGTCGACGGGGGCATCGGCCAGCAGGCCGTCGATGAACTCGGCGGGGTTGTCCACCTGTTCGGCGGTGGGCAGAAGGTCCGGGTGGTCCCAGGCGCTGTCACGCTTGTCCGCGCCCACGGCCACGGTGGCCCGGCGCCACAGCTCGGCGGCCTGGGCTACCTTCGGCGTGGCGATCTGGATGCCAACTACCTGATTGAGGGCGTGCTCTGCCGAGCCACCGGAGGCTGTGCGGCGCGCCCAAGCGCCGGCCAGCGCGGCCACGGACGGGATGCGATCCTGCAAGGCCTCGTAGACCACGACGTCCACCCAGCCCTCGACCAGCGCCAGGAGGGTCTCCAAGCGGGCGGTGGCATGCGCGTTGGTGGAGGTAATCCGCGGGCTGAGATCCATGCCCTGCAGCTTGTTCATGGCCTCCGAGATAGCCTGCGGGTCCCCGGACTCCAAGTTGAGCTCGCGCGTGGCTTCCTCGATGTGGGAGGTATCGATGACCAGGCCCAAGGCGTATTCCTCCACGGAGGAGACGATGCGCTCTACCAGCCACGGCACGTGCTTGAACAGGCGCTGGCGGGCGGCCTCGCGCGCGGCGATGTAGATGAGCAGCTCCTGGCTGGGCACGTCGATGTCCTTGGCGTGCGCGCGGATCTGGTGCGGCAGGATGGCGGTGACCCCGGCCGGGGAGACCGGCAGCCCAAAGTCAGCGCCGGTCAGCGCCTGGCGGGCCAGCTCCGCCAGGGCGGCGCCTAAGTGGAGTCCGGTCTGCATGCCGGCCATGGACTGCATCATCTGCGCCATGCCGCCCATCATCTCCTGGGCCTCCTCGGGCAGGGAGTTGAGCTGGGCCTTATTCATGTGCTCGGCCACCGGGGTGACCAGGCGCTGCCACATGGGCAGAGTATTTTCCAGCCAGTCGGACGGGCCCCAGGCCGCGACCTCGCCGCCGGCGGTGGGCAGCGGCGTGGCATCGTCTAGCCACAGCTCCGCCATGCGCACGGCCTCGGTAACGGCGGTGGCCTGCTCCGGGGTGGGGCGCGGGGCATCGCCTAAGTTCTGGCGGGCGCTGCGCTGCGCTAGCTCATAGTTGACCGGGCCGGAGTTGTCCGGATTATTCATGGACGAGCCCATGCCCGAGAGCATGGCGCCGAACTGGTTGAGCATGTCACCGAGCCCGCCCATGCCG
>CAVFKS010000031.1:7195-20024 GCA_963623015.1 Clostridia bacterium | reverse complement strand
CGTGGGCTGGGAGCCCATGGGCCGCATGCTGGGCAGGTAACCCATCAGGTTCGAGCCCGGCAACGAACCCTCCGGTGCCCGGCTTTTCGGGCCGTCGGAGAGGCGTTGTACGAGCCGAATCGATCAATTAAGCGCCCGCAACGTGGATGTTGCGGGCGCTTAATTGATCGATATGAAAGGTAGGCAGCACCGCACGGGTGGGGGCCTGTTTAAGCGTTGCCTTGGGGCACGCGCAGCACGATGGAGCCGGTGGTCTTGCGGGCGTGCAGGTCCCGGTGGGCCTGGGCGGCCTCGGACAGCGGGTACTCCGCGCCGACCCGGAAGTGGAGGTCACCGTCCTGAATGCCGCGGATGACTGCGGTGGCGCGCTCGCGGAACTCTGCGGCCGTGGCAGTCCACGCGCCAAGGGAGGGGCGGGTCAAGAAGATTGAACCGTGCTGGTTGAGCACCTGCGGGTCGATCGGTTCCACGGGGCCGGAGGCCGCGCCGAAGAGGCAGACGGTGCCCCGCGGGCGAACGACCTCCAGGGACTCTTGGAAGGTATTTTTGCCCACGCCGTCGTAGACCACGTCGACGCCCCGGCCGCCGTTGTGGCGGCGGACCTGCTCGGCTAGCTCGGTGGAGTAGCCGAAGACCGCGTCGGCCCCGGCCTCATAGGACAGCTTTTCCTTTTCCGGAGTGGAAACCACGGTGTAGACGGTGGCGCCGGCCGCCTTGGCCATCTGGGTGGCAATCAGCCCTACGCCGCCGGAGCCGGCCGTGATCAGGCAGGTATCGCCCTGGCCGAGCTCGTAGACGCCGTGGGTGAGGTAGTGCGCGGTCATGCCCTGCAGGAGCATGGAGCCGGCCACGGCCGGGTCGATGTCCTCGGGGACTTCCACCATCCGGTCGCGGTCGACGCAGACCTGCTGGGCATAGGAGCCAAAGGAGTTATCCCAGGCCACCCGGGTGCCGGGGGCATATTCGCCAGCCGGGTCCTCGAGGACGCGGCCGGTGCCTTCCTTGCCGGGGATAAAGGGCGTGGCCAGGTGGTAGATGCCATCCCGGTAGTAGGTGTCAATGTAATTGACGCCCGCCACATCTACTGCCACGAGTACCTCGTTGGCAGATGGGGTGGGGGCGTCGACGTCGGCGTAGCGAAGAACTTCGGGGCCGCCGTGGCGGGCAACGTGAATAGCTTTCATGCCGCCCAGGCTACCTGGCGCAAGCGGTGCGCGAGGGGAAAAATTCGCCGCGCTGCTAGACGCGGGCGGCCAGTGACTCGCGTCGGACGGCCAGCTTGGCATCGCCAGGCACACTGCCGGTGGCAAGGTCGGCTGCGGCATCGAGGCGGCGGTAGCCGTGCGCCCACAGCAGGGCGGTGCAGGCCACCACCACGCCGGAGAGCCCGACGTGGAAGGGCACGGTCCAGCGCGGGATGTGGTTGTAGAACTGGAACACGCCCACGGCCCACTGGCACACGATAACGCCCAGCAGAACCAGGCCAGCGCGCTTGGCCACCCGGTCTGCATGCGCGCGGAAGAGCAGAACCACGGTGATGACGGTGAAGATCAGGTACACGTACATGCAGGCCGCGTGGGCGATGGCCATCGACTCGGTATCGACCTCCAGGCGGCCTTCCATGCCGACGCCGGCGTCACCGGAGTGCACGCCCGAGCCGGTGACCATGGTGCCGGTGACCAGGACCACGGACAGGGCCGCGGCAGCGATGCCCGCGAGGGTGCGGATCCCGGCCGGGAAGAGACGGGTGGGCGTGCCGGTATCCGGCTCCTTGATACGTGAGAAGAGCATGGCGGCCAGCCACACCAGGAGCATCGAGGGCAGGAAGTGCAGCGCCACGGACCACCAGCGCAGGTCCAGGTGGACGGAAATGCCGCCGATGACCGCCTGCAGGAAGATGCCGGCGATGTTGAGCCAGGCGTAGACCTTCAGCTCGGTGCGGCGCATGGCCATGTAGACCACGGCGGTGGCAGCAATCGCCGCTGCCAGGTCCACGAAGGTCAACATGCGGTTGCCGAACTCGATGGCCTGGTGGACGGCCGGGGCCGCGCCTTCGAGCGGTACCAGGGAGCCTTCCTGGCAGTTGGGCCAGGTGTCACAGCCCAGTCCGGAGCCAGTCACGCGCACGATGGAGCCGGTTACGGTGATGCCGGCCTGGCAGATGAGCAGGATCAACGCGACGATGCGCTGCTGGTGCACCGTGGGTGCTGCCTCACGGAAGAAAGTGGTGGTCCTAGCGATGATATTCACGAGTTTCTAAACTACCTTTGCACGGGGAGATTTAAGAGGTTTCAAGGGGCGTGCCCGAAGGCGTGAGGGAAGGTTCACACTTATCCGTCGAAGCGGAACCAACGGGTGGCTAGAACCGACGCCGCTGCGGCCCAGCCGGCCAAGACGGCTAGCTCGGCCAGGGGCACGTGCCCCTGGAAAGCCTCGGTGAGACCGCCTGCTAGGGCCACGGTCGGGATGAGAGTGTAGAGCCCGTTGCCGCCTAGGCCCTGGGAGTAGAGCACCCAGCCGACGGCGCCGAGCAGGATGAACCAGATGAGGTTGGCCAGGCCCAAGACCATTTCGGAACTGAGCGTCCCGCCGAGGACTAGGCCCAGCGCGGTAAACGCCGCCACGCCCACGATAAGGGTTACCGCGGCCAGCGCCACGCCCAAGCCTGTGGTCCTAAAGCCGACAAGAGCTGCGACGACGCCGAGGACAACGATTTGGACTGCGACCATCGCCAGTACGGCGATGATTTTGCCACCGATGATCGCCCAGGCCGGCACCCCGGAGGCGCCGGTGCGCTTGAGCGCGCCATAACGGCGGTCGAACGCCAGCGAGATGGCCTGGCCGGTAAAGCCGGCCGAAGTGGCCGCAACCGCAAGGATCATCGGGAAGACCTGCTCCAGGCGGAAGTCACCGCCGAAGGGGGAGACCGCCGCGCCAATGAGCAGGGCCACGGGGATGATGATGCTCAGCAGCTGCTGCTCACCGTGGCGCAGCATGAGCTTGGACTCGATTGCGCCCTGGGCGCGCAGGATCTGGCCGGTGCTGGCGCGCTGCGGGGCGGGGGCGAAGGTGCCCGCGGGGAAAGTACTCATGTCTAGCTCCTCACTTCGCGGCCGGTCAGTTCGAGGAAGATGTCCTCGAGGGTGGAATGGGCCGTCTCTATTCTCCGGGCCAGCACTTTCTGTGCGGCCAGTCCCGCGGCCAGCTGGGCCACCGCCTCCGGGGTGGGCTGGCCGGCCACCGCGTAGCGCAGCGGGCGAATCGCCTGGGCTTCCACGCCGGCTGAGCGCAGCGCGGCCAGGTCGACTTCGCGGTCGGTGTCAAAAGTCAGAGCGCCAATGGCCCCACTCATCAGCTCCGAGGGGGTGCCGGTGGCCACCACCCGGCCGTGGTCCATGATGATGACCCGGTCGGCTAAGGCCTCGGCCTCGTCCATGAGGTGGGTGGTCAGCACGATGGTCACCCCGTCGCGGCGCAGGGCCCCGATGAGATCCCAGACGGCCAGGCGGGACTGGGCGTCCATGCCCGCCGTGGGCTCGTCGAGGAAGACCAGCTCGGGGCGGCCGATGAGCGCTAAGGCCAGTGAGAGCCGCTGCTTCTGGCCGCCGGATAAGCGCCGGTACGTCGTCGATGCCACTCCTTCCAGGCCTAGTACCTCGAGCAGCCAGTCCGGGTCGAGGGGATGGCGACTATAGGCGGCGCTGAGCCGCAGCATTTCCCGCACACGCACCCCGGAGTAGGAGCCTCCGCCTTGGAGCATGATCCCGACGCGTTCGCGCACGGCATCAGGGCGCGCCGCCGGGTCGATGCCGAGCACCTCAATTGCCCCGGAGCTGGGCTTGGTAAAACCCTCGCACATCTCAATGGTGGTGGTCTTGCCGGCGCCATTGGGGCCCAGCAGGCAGACCAGTTCACCGCGGGCGACCTGGAAGCTCAATCCGTCGACCGCCTGCTTGGGGCCGAAGGCCTTGCGCACTTCGTGCAGGCGCAGTGCCGCCGCCCCGGCGGTTCCATCGAAAGTTGTATCCACGGGGGACTAGTCTAGGCCACGGACCCTATAACGGCGTAACAACACCCGCCACCCGGCGGCGCAGACGGCGAAGGTTAGTGCCGCCGCGAGATAAATGACGGCCACGGTATGCGGTGGCAGACCCAGCCCCCGGGGGAGTACCACAAAACTCATGGGCACCGAGTAGCCCACCACGGCCGCTCGGAATACGTAGCGGTTGGCCCATGCAGCCAGGGGGAAGATGGCCCACAGGATGTACCAGGGGTGGACCACGGGAAAGAAGATGACCAGCGCTAGGGTGCCCACGCCCAGCCCGCCCACGGGGTGGATGGCACCCCTCAAGGTGGCAAAGAGCATGCGGACCATGAATGCGGCGGCGACAGCCAGGCCGGCGGCGCGGGTGATAAGCAGCATGGCCTCTGTGTGATCGCCCAGGCCCAGGAGCATCCCGCCGAAGCCGGCGATGACTCCGACGTCGGTGGAGATGGACAGCCAGGATCGGATGCTGGCCGCCCCGCCCTGGCCGGTGATCCAGCCGGTGTTGATCCCGGTGAGCACCGTCACCGCGGCGATGGAGGCCATGGTGATTCCGATTTGTACGGCTGCGGCCAGGCCGACGGCGCGGACCTGGGACCAGCCACGGCGCAGCCACCAGCACCGCGCCAGGGCCATGCCGGTAAAGCCGAGCCCGATAAACCCGGTGACCTTCACCATGCCGGCGCAG
The DNA here is from genome assembly GCA_963623015.1 of Clostridia bacterium. GTDB lineage: Bacteria > Actinomycetota > Actinomycetes > Mycobacteriales > Mycobacteriaceae > Corynebacterium. The sequence continues at coordinate 15,291 of CAVFKS010000031.1, read as the reverse complement.
CTGAGCAACACCCCGGAGGCGATAAACGGCCAGGCCCAGTGATGTGCCCGGCTCAGTCCCGGAGTTCCCAGTCGGTCAAGCCCGCGTAGGCCCAGCTCCATCCCGGCCAGCACTAGGCCCAGCAGGATGGCCTCGTTGTGGATGCCGCCCACCAGGTGGAGGATGGCCAGGGGGTTGAGCATTCCGAGCCACAGGGCGGTGGTGGGAGCCACGCGGCATCGTCTAGCCAGGGCCATGAGCGCCCAGCCGGCGGCGATGATTCCCACCAGGGAGATACACCGGTGTGCGATGACCCCGGCCACGATGGAGTCATCCGTCCAAGCGCTCACAAGCTTGGCGATGCCCAGGGACACCGGCCCATAAGGCGAGGGGGAGTTGGCCCAGATGAAGGGCACGCTGCGGGCGAGGGGGTGCTCGGTGCCGAGCAGCTGGACCGGGCCCGCGGAGTAGGGGTCGAGGCCGGCGCGCAGGATCGAACCATTGGCCAGGTAGGAGTAGATGTCCTGGGTAAAAAGTGGGGCGGTGGGGATAAGCGGGATGACCCACCCGGCCCAGGTGCGCCATAGGTGGGAGGTGGTCACAAAGCTGTGGCGGGGGGCACGGGCGCCGCGCAGGGGCAGGGGCAGGGGCGTGCCCATGAACCCGGCCATGAGCACCCAGGCCAGCACCACAAAGCCCACGCCGACAAAGACCAGGGCCGAGGAGCTCTGGAGCATCCGCGAGGCCAGCGCCCCGAAGGGAAGGTTGTCATAGGGGTTGCCCACCACGGGCAGGGCGCCGGCGCCCAGGCCGCCGAAGGCAATGAGCAGGGCGCCCAACGTGCCCGTCCAGCGCAGGGCGAAGAAATAGCGCAGCTGGGCTATCGAGGCCTTCGGGGCGGTCTCGTCGACGGGCAGGACGTCGAAGCGGCGGTCGCGCGTGCCGGCCTCGGCATGCAGGGTCGCCGAACGCGACCCGGCCCGGCCCATCCGGGGCAGGTCCGCGCGCAGCCCGGCCAGCAGGCCCTCCCTGTCCTTATTCACCCGCTCAACTCTAGTTCACGTCTCGCTCGCCGCGGGCCTGCCCGGCGAGAAAGGTGGTCGCGTGGCGCCTTGCCAGTCGCTCAAGCGGGGCGAGCGTGGGGGCGGCATCGCCAGGCAAACCTGGGCATATAGCTGGAAAAGTGGGGGATAATGGCGCCCAACCTGAACACAGGAAATAGGCGGCCACGCCGGTGACCTGCGTTGGTGGTATTTGGGAATGAATTAAGGAACACTAGTGTTGTCTAAAGGCGTAGGGTCAGCGTGGCGCTGGGCCTGAAGATGGCACCCTAGTTTCTGGAACGAGATTTTAAGGCGACAGGAGGTGAGCTACATGGTTGCAAAGGAGACCCGTTCAACGGAGGGGGACACCCGCCGCCAGATCATGCTCCTGTTGCTCAAGGACGGGCCGGTGACGGCTTCCGCCCTGGGAAAGCGGCTAGGACTGTCGGCCGCCGGCGTGCGTCGGCACCTCGACAATCTGGCGGATGAGGGGCTGTGCGAGGTCGTTGACCGCCGCGCAGGTACCACCGCCGGGCGGGGTCGCCCCGCCAAGCATTTCCGTCTCACCGACGCCGGGCGCGCCCACTTTGGGCACGCCTATGACGCGTTGGCCACCGAGGCGCTCGACGCACTGCGCGCGGCGGGCGGCTCTGAGGCGGTGAAGAATTTTGCCAAGGCACGTTTCGAGCGCATGCTAGAAGACGTCGCCTCGCTCGTCCGGGAGGACGAGGACACCGAGGAGGCGGCCTCCTTGCTGGCTGCGGCCCTGGATCGCCACGGCTACGCGGCCACGGTGACGAATGCGGGCAAGGGGGTGCAGATCTGCCAGCACCACTGCCCAGTGGCGCACGTGGCAGCAGAGCACCCTGAAATGTGTGAGGCAGAGCAGGAAGTTATCTCTTCCCTTTTAGGCAAACACGTGCAACCCCTGGCCTCCATTGCGGACGGCCACGGGATCTGCACCACGAATATCCCATTGATTCCAGTCGCCCCGGCCCGGCCGGCAGGCGGCGTCCCTGATGACGAAAAGAATGAAAGGAGCGCGTCGTGACTCAAGCTCAACCCAAGCCCGAGAAGATGACGGATGAAGAAATCATCCAGTCCATCGGTGCGTACGAGTACGGCTGGCACGATTCCGACGCGGCCGGCCAATCGGCCCGCCGCGGCCTCAACGAGGAGGTAGTGCGGGATATCTCCGCGCAGAAGAACGAGCCGGAGTGGATGCTGGAACAGCGCCTCAAGGCCCTGAGCATCTTCGACAAGAAGCCCATGCCCACCTGGGGAGCGGATCTGTCCGGCATCGACATGGACAGCTTCAAGTACTATGTGCGCTCCACGGAAAAGCAGGCCACTACCTGGGACGATCTTCCCGAGGACATTAAGGCTACCTACGACAAGCTGGGCATTCCTGAGGCTGAGAAGCAGCGCCTGGTGGCCGGTGTGGCCGCCCAGTACGAGTCCGAGGTCGTCTACCACCAGATCCGCGAGGACCTAGAGCAGCAGGGCGTTATCTTCCTCGATACCGATACCGCGCTGCGCGAGCACCCGGATCTCTTCCGCGAGTACTTCGGCACCGTGGTTCCGGCCGGCGACAACAAGTTCGCCGCGCTGAACTCCGCAGTGTGGTCCGGCGGCTCCTTCGTTTACGTGCCTAAGGGCGTGCACGTGGAGATCCCGCTCCAGGCCTACTTCCGCATCAACACCGAGAACATGGGCCAGTTCGAGCGCACCCTCATCATCGTCGACGAGGGCGCCTACGTGCACTATGTCGAGGGTTGTACCGCGCCCATCTACCAGTCCGACTCCCTGCACTCCGCCATCGTGGAGATCATCGTCAAGAAGGGCGCCCGCTGCCGCTACACCACCATCCAGAACTGGTCCAACAACGTGTTGAACCTGGTCACGCAGCGCTCCAAGGTCGAAGAGGGCGGCACCATGGAGTGGGTCGACGGCAACATCGGCTCTAAGATCACCATGAAGTACCCGGCCTGTTGGCTCACCGGCCCGCACGCCAAGGGCGAGGTCCTCTCCGCCGCGTTTGCCGGCGAGGGCCAGACGCAGGACACCGGCGCCAAGATGGTGCACATGGCCCCGTACACCTCCTCCAACATCGTCTCCAAGTCGGTGGCCCGCGCCGGCGGCCGCGCCGCCTACCGCGGCCTGGTGCAGGTCAACGCCAACGCGCATCACTGCACCGCCAACGTGGAGTGCGACGCCCTGCTGGTCGACAGCGTCTCGCGTTCGGATACCTACCCGTACAACGACATCCGCAACGACCACGTGACCTTGGGCCACGAGGCCAAGGTCTCGCAGGTCTCCGAGGAGCAGCTGTTCTACCTGATGTCGCGCGGCCTGTCCGAGGAAGAAGCCATGGCCATGATCGTCCGCGGCTTCGTCGAGCCCATCGCCAAGGAGCTGCCGATGGAATACGCGCTCGAGCTCAACCGCCTCATCGAACTGCAAATGGAAGGATCGGTCGGCTAAATGGTAGCCTCCAATGAATTTTCCCAGGCGGGCGCCGGTGACCCCACCAAGGGCGACCTGCACACCTCCTTCAACGTCGAGGACTTCGACATCCCCAAGGGCCGCGACGAGGTCTGGCGTTTCATCTCGCTGCGCAATATCCGCGGCCTGCACAACGGCAAGTTCGCCCCGGCGGCTGCTCAGGCCATCGCGGTAAGCGAGCACGCCGACGTCACCTCCGAGACCGTCGCGCCTGACGATGCCCGCCTGGGCACCGCCGGCGCTCCGGCCGACCGCGTTGCCGCGCAGGCCTGGACCTCCATGCCGGAGGCCCAGGTGGTCACCATCGCCGCCAACGCCCAGGTTGCCGAGCCCGTGGTCATCACGATCACCGGCAAGGGCGAGGGCGTGACCTCCTTCGGCGCAACCTCGGTCCACGTGGGCCACCACGTCGAGGCCACCATCGTCCTTAAGTACGAGGGCTCCGGCACCCACGCCGACAACGTCGAGTTCCTCGTGGGCGATGGCGCCCACGTCAACATCGTCGTCGACGCCGACTGGGCCGATGACGCAGTACACCTGTCCAACCAGGTCATCCAGGTCGGCCGCGACTCCGTGGTACGCCACAACACCGCCATCTTCGGCGGTGAGATCGTCCGCCTCTTCCCGCGCGTGAACTACACCGCCCCGGGCGGCGACGTCGAACTCAACGGCGTCTACTTCGCCGACGAGGGCCAGTACTTCGAGTCCCGCATGCTGGTGGACCACTCGGTGCCTAACTGCCGCTCCAACGTGTTCTACAAGGGCGCGCTCCAGGGCAGCACGGCCAACGAGGCCCGCACCTGCTGGGTGGGCGATGTCCTCATTCGCGCCGAGGCGCTGGGTACCGACACCTACGAGACCAACAACAACCTCATCCTGTCCGAGGGTGCGCGCGCCGATGCCATCCCGAACCTGGAGATCGCCACCGGCGAGATCGTGGGTGCCGGCCACGCCGCCACCGTCGGCCGCTTCGATGACCTCGAGCTGTTCTACCTCAAGTCCCGCGGCATCCCCGAGTCCGAAGCCCGCCGGCTTATCATCCGCGGCTTCTTCTCCGAGATCCTAAGCCGCATCACCGTCGAGAGCCTGCGCGAAGAGCTCGAAGCCCGCGTTACCGAAGAACTCGACAAGGTCACTGTCTAAACCCGCGTCGACTGAGACGAACGATAAGAAAGCTAAAAACACTATGTCTACTCTTGAAATCAAGGACCTTCACGCACAGGTGCTGCCGGCCGACGAGAACTCCGAGCCCAAGGAGATCCTCAAGGGCGTCAACCTGACCATCAACTCCGGTGAGATCCACGCCATCATGGGCCCCAACGGCTCCGGCAAGTCCACCCTGTCCTACGTCATCGCCGGCCACCCCAAGTACGAGGTAACCTCCGGCCAGATCCTGCTCGACGGCGAGGACGTCCTCGAGATGGAAGTTGACGAGCGCGCCCGCGCTGGCCTCTTCCTGGCCATGCAGTACCCGACCGAAATCCCCGGCGTTAAGGTCTCCCAGTTCATGCGCTCTGCCGTGACCGCCGTGCGCGGCGAGGCCCCGAAGCTGCGCGAGTGGAACCAGGAGCTCAAGGCCGCCCGCGACAACCTGAAGATCGATAAGTCCTTCATCGCCCGCAACGTCAACGAGGGTTTTTCCGGTGGCGAGAAGAAGCGCCACGAGGTCATGCAGCTGGAGATCCTCAAGCCGAAGTTCGCCATCATGGACGAGACCGACTCCGGCCTGGACGTCGACGCCCTGCGCGTGGTCTCCGAGGGTATTAACCGCTACCAGGGTGATACCAACGGCGGCATCCTCATGATTACCCACTACAAGCGCATCCTCGAGTACGTGGTGCCGGACTTCGTCCACGTCTTTGCCGACGGGCACATCGTCACCACCGGCGGCGCCGACCTGGCCGACCGCCTCGAGGCCGAGGGCTACGACCAGTTCATCAAGTAGGAAGATCCCGCCTAACTATCTACAGCGGCTGGCGCGCGGGCTGCGTGCCGGCCAGAAAGAAGTGTCATGTCTAACTTTGACGTGAACGCTGTCAGGGAGCAGTTCCCGATTCTTTCGCGCACCGTCCGCGACAATGAGCCGCTGGTGTACTTGGATTCGGGCGCTACCTCGCAGCGTCCGCTGCCCGTGTGGAAGGCGGAAGAGGCCTTCGTGCTCGGCACGAACGCCCCGGTCCACCGCGGCGCCTATCAGCTCGCGGAGGAGGCCACCGACGCCTACGAGGAGGCCCGCGCGGCAATCGCCGCCTTCGTCGGCGCCTCCGACAACGAGATTGCGTTTACCAAAAACGCCACCGAGGCCCTCAACGAGGTCGCCTATACCCTGGGCGACCCCCGCGCGGGAGAGCTTCAGGTTGGTGAGGGCGACACCATCGTCGTCACCGAACTAGAACACCACGCCAACCTGGTGCCCTGGCAGGAGCTGGCCCAGCGTACTGGCGCAACCCTGAAGTGGTACTCGTCCACCCCGGACGGGCGCATCGACCTCGACTCGCTCGAGCTCGATGACTCGGTCAAGGTTGTGGCTTTTACCCACCAGTCCAACGTCACCGGCGCGGTAGCTCCGGTAGAGGAGTTGGTGGCCCGCGCCCGCAAGGTCGGCGCGCTGGTGGTATTGGATGCCTGCCAGTCCGTGCCGCACATGCCGGTTGACTTCCATGCATTGGATGTCGACTTCGCGGCCTTTTCCGGCCACAAGATGTGCGGGCCTTCGGGCGTCGGCGTCCTCTATGGCAAGGCAGAGCTGCTCTGTCAGCTGCCGCCTTTCCTCACGGGCGGGTCGATGATCGAGGTCGTCAAGATGTCTGGCACCACGTTTGCGGCCCCGCCGCAGCGCTTCGAGGCCGGCACGCAGATGACCTCCCAGGTCGTAGGGCTGGGCGCCGCAGTGAAGTTCCTCGAGGAGATCGGCATGGACAATATCCATGCCCACGAACAGGAACTGACTGCGTATGCGCTCGAGCGCCTGCAGCAGATCCCGGGACTTGCCATCTATGGGCCCACCACACCGGAAGACCGCGGCGCGGCCGTGTCCCTTGCCGTTGAGGGCATCCACCCGCACGATCTGGGCCAAGTCGTGGATTCCCGCGGCGTGTGCATCCGCGTGGGTCACCACTGCGCCTGGCCGGTGCACCGGGCCTTAAGCGCCCAGTCGACGGCGCGCGCCAGCTTCTACCTCTACAACACCAAGGAAGAAGTAGATAAGCTGGTAGAGGCCATTGAGTACGCGCGCGAATTCTTTAAGGTGGGATAGCTTTCAATGAACCTTGATTCGATGTACCAGGACGTCATCCTGGACCACTACAAGAACCCGCAGCACGCGGGACTGCGCGAGGACTTCCAGGCAGAGGTCCATCACGTCAACCCCTCCTGCGGCGACGAGCTGACGCTGCGGGTACTCCTCAGCCCGGATGGCAAGACCGTTCAGGACGTCTCCTATGACGCCGAGGGGTGTTCGATCTCCCAGGCCTCCACCTCGGTGATGGCGGAAGAGATCGTGGGCCAGCCGGTGGAGGTGGCCATGGACAAGCTCAAAGAGTTCGAAAAGATGATTACCTCCCGCGGCACCGAGGAGGGCGACGAGGAGCTCATCGGCGACGGCGTGGCCTTCGCCGGAGTCGCCAAATTCCCCGCGCGCGTCAAGTGCGCGCTGCTGGGATGGAAGGCCTTTGAGGCGGCCACCGCGGACGCCCTGACCGATTTGGAGAAAAATGCATGAGCGATGAACTGATTCAGCCCGCCGAGGGCGCGGCCGACAACGGCGCCGACCACACCGACGGCCGCCCCACCCAGACGCCCGAGCAGCAGTCGAAGGCTTTTGACATCTCGGAATACCTTCGCGACGTCATCGACCCGGAGCTGGGCATCAACGTCGTCGACCTGGGCCTGGTCTATGACCTGTGGCTCACGGAGGAGGACGGCAAGGAGATCGCCAACGTCAACATGACGCTCACCTCCCCGGCTTGCCCGCTCACCGACATCATCGAGGAGCAGGTAGACGACGCCATCGTGGGCAATAAGCTCTGCGACGAGGTGCGCCTCAACTGGGTCTGGATGCCGCCGTGGGGCCCGAACATGATTACCGAGGAAGGCCGCGAGATGCTCCAGGCCTTGGGGTTCGCCGTCTAGGCAACCGCCCGAAGTAATCCACCTATTCCCCCGCGCCCCGGGGCGGATCGTCATGATCTGCCCTGGGGCGCGCCTATCTCTGGAGCCTGGCGATGCCGTGTTAGCCGCGGGCGGGCCGATTGGTAGACTTGCTCTTCGTGATTGTCACCAATGATTTAGAGGTTCGCGTCGGCGCCCGCACGCTTCTCGATGCCCCGGGACAGGCTCTGCGCGTCCAGCCGGGCGACCGCATCGGCCTAGTCGGGCGCAACGGCGCCGGCAAGACCACCACCATGCGGATCCTGGCGGGGGAGTCCGAGCCCTATGGCGGTTCGGTGACTCGTTCCGGCGCGATTGGCTACCTTCCGCAGGACTCCCGCGAGGGCAACATCGAGATCACCGCGCGTGAGCGCGTGCTCTCCGCCCGTGGCCTCGACGACATCAAGCGCCGCATGGCCA
>CAVFKS010000031.1:0-7185 GCA_963623015.1 Clostridia bacterium | reverse complement strand
GGAAAGCGCCACCGATGACCGCTTCCGGGACAAGGCCATCCGCAAGTTCTCCCGCCTGGAGGAGGAGTACCACGCCTTGGGCGGCTACGAGGCGGACGCCGAGTGCGCGCAGATCTGCGATAACTTGGGTCTGCCGCAGCGCATCCTGGACCAGCAACTCAAGATCCTGTCCGGCGGCCAGCGCCGCCGCGTTGAGCTGGCCCAGATCCTTTTTGCGGCATCGGCAGGCTCCGGCAAGTCCCAGACCACCTTGCTGCTCGACGAGCCCACCAACCACCTGGACGCGGACTCGATTACCTGGCTGCGCGGCTTCTTGTCCAAGCACGAGGGCGGGCTGATTATGATCTCCCACGACGTCGAGCTGCTCGATGCCGTGTGTAACAAGATCTGGTTCCTCGATGCCGTGCGCGCCGAGGCCGACATCTACAACATGGGCTTTGCCAAGTACAAAGACGCCCGCGCCACCGACGAGGCCCGCCGCCGCCGCGAGCGCGCCAACGCGGAGAAGAAAGCCTCTGCCCTGCAGAAACAGGCCGCCAAGCTGGGTGCTAAAGCCACCAAGGCTGCCGCTGCAAAGCAGATGCTCGCCCGCGCCGACCGCATGATGAACGAGCTCGATGACGTCCGCGTCGCCGATAAGGTCGCCCACATCAAGTTTCCGGAGCCGGCGCCGTGTGGCAAGACTCCGATGAACGCCAAGGGTCTGACCAAGATGTATGGCTCGCTGGAGGTCTTCGCCGGCGTCGACCTGGCCATTGACAAGGGCTCCCGTGTGGTCGTCCTCGGCTACAACGGTGCGGGCAAGACGACCCTGCTCAAGCTTCTGGCGGGCGTAGAGCGCACCGACGGGGAGGGCGGCATCGTCAGCGGTCATGGCCTGCGCATTGGCTACTTTGCCCAGGAACACGACAACATTGACCCAGACAAGACCGTGTGGGAAAACACCATCGAGGCCTGCCCGGATGCCGGCCAGCAGGACCTGCGTGGCCTGCTCGGCGCGTTCATGTTTTCCGGCGATAAGCTGGAGCAGCCCGCCGGCACGCTCTCCGGTGGTGAGAAGACCCGCCTGTCCCTGGCCACGCTGGTTTCCTCCCGTGCCAACGTGCTGCTGCTCGACGAGCCCACGAATAACCTGGATCCGCAGTCGCGCGAGCAGGTGCTCGACGCCCTGGGCACCTACCAGGGCGCGGTCGTGCTGGTTACCCACGATCCGGGCGCGGTCAAGGCACTGCACCCCGAGCGGGTCATCATCATGCCCGACGGTGACGAGGACCTGTGGAATGATGAGTACATGGAGATCGTCGAGCTGGCCTAACGCGGGCCGGCGTTGAGGGCCGGCGGCACTTCAGTCACTGGCCCACCCGAAGTTTGGCCCCGGGCAGCCGGGGAGGAAAGGAATACGCGAATGAAAGAATCGCTGAGCAAGCGAGTTCGGCGGCTTGTCCGCAAGGCCCGGGAAGGCTGGAATGGTCTGAGCCCGCGCGAGCGGACCTGGGTCGCCGGCGCCGCCGCCGTCGATCTGAGCCTGAAGGCCGCGGCCTGGCACTTCCTGTATCACAGCCCGGCCCAGCGCATCCGCGGGCCGAAGTGGGTGTGGGTGCCGGTGACGACTTTTATCAACACCTTCGGCTCTCTGGCTTTCTTCGCCTTCGGCCTAAAGCGCAAGTAGCCTGGCCATTCGTGCTGTGAAAAAAGGCGCCGGCCCCGGGGAGGGGTAGGCGCCTTTACGCGTGCGGCCAGCAGTACACCGTGAGCCGCTGGCCGCTTCCCGCTAGTTGCGGAAGCCGTGCACGGGGGCGGGGATGAAGCCTCCGCGCTCGACAAACTGGGAGTTGCCCACGGTGTTAACCGGGATAATGGGGGCGTAGCCTAAAAGGCCACCGAAGTTGACCTCTTCGCCCACAGTCTTGCCCGGCACCGGGATGACGCGCACGGCGGTGGTCTTATGATTCATCACGCCGATGGCGGCCTCGTCAGCGATCATGCCGGCGATGGTCGTAGCCTCGGTATCACCCGGGATGGCAATCATGTCAAAGCCGACCGAGCAGATGGCGGTCATGGCCTCGAGCTTATCCATGGAGATAGCGCCCGAGCGCACCGCATCGATCATGCCCTTGTCCTCGGAGACCGGAATGAAGGAACCGGACAGGCCGCCCACGCGGGAGCATGCCATCATGCCGCCCTTCTTGACGGCATCGTTAAGCAAAGCCAGCGCGGCGGTGGTGCCGTGGGTGCCAACCTGGTCAAGGCCCATGTGCTCCAGGATGTGGGCGACGGAATCACCCTGCTCGGCGGTGGGCGCGAGCGAAAGATCGATGATGCCAAACGGAACCCCCAGGCGCTCGGAGGCGAGGTTACCCACCAACTGGCCGGCGCGGGTGATCTTGAACGCGGCCTTCTTGATCTCCTCGGCTACCTGATCCAGGGTCGCACCCTGCAGGGAACCCAGCGCGCGGTCGACCACGCCCGGACCGGAGACGCCGACGGAAACCACGCAGTCGGGCTCCTCGATGCCATGGAAGGCGCCGGCCATAAAGGGGTTATCGCCCACCGAGTTAGCGAAGACCACCAGTTTGGCGCAGGCGATCGCGGAGGCATCGGCGCTCAGCTCCGCGGCCTCCTTGACGACCTCGCCCATGCGGCGGGCGGCGTTCATGTTGATGCCGGCGCGCGAGGAGGCGATGTTGACCGAGGAGCAGACCAGCTCGGTGGTGGCCAGGGCCTCCGGGATGGAGTCGATGAGCTTCTTTTCGGCGGTGGTCGCGCCCTTTTCCACGATGGCGGAGTAGCCGCCGACGAAGTTCACGCCGGTCGTCGCGGCCGCGCGGTCTAGGGCCTTGGCGATTTCGACGGGGTTGCCGTCCACGCCAGCGGCGATGAGCGCGACCGGGGTCACCGAGATGCGCTTGTTGACGATCGGGATGCCCAGCTCGGATTCGATGCCCTCGCAGACTTCCACCAGGCGGGAGGCCTGGGTGGTGACCTTGTCATAGACCGCCTGGGCGGTCGCCTCCATGGTCGAGCGCGTGCAGCCGAGCAGGGAAATACCCATGGTCACGGTGCGGATGTCGAGGCGGTACTTTTCGATCATCTCGATCGTGTCGAGAATGCCGGTGGTATTAAAACGCGTCATGTTGCTAGCTCGCCACCCTAGATTTCGTGCATCGCGGTGAACAGATCCTCGGACTGTAGGCGGATAACCTGGCCGGTGGCCTCAGCCACCGGCTCCATGGCAGCCTGGAGGTCCGCGAGGGTGTGGGCGGATTCATCGAACTCTACCCGCAGGATCATGGTGAAGTAGCCCGACATCAGGGTCTGGGAGACGTCGACGATGTTGACGTCGAACTCCGCGAGCTTGGTGGCTACCTGGGCGATGATGCCGGTGGAGTCTGCACCGGCCACAGTCATGATGGCATACATGACGGTAATTCTATACGCCTTAGTGCATAAAGGTGGCGTTTTTCCGGGCCGCGATGGTCCCGGGGGTGCCCGCCCACACGGTGGCGGACAGGCTGGCGCTTAGCGGGCGGCGTCAGCGTTGCGAATCGAGTTCTCCACCACGTCCAAGACCTTATCCAGGCCCTGGGTATCGCCCAGCAGCAGGTGGTGGATGAAGCCATCCATGAAGGTCTGGAGGTAGGTCACCAGGGTGTCGACCTCCACGTCGTCGCGCAGACGGCCCTGCTCGGCGTTGGCCTGCAGGCGGGCGCGGACGGCGGAGTCAAGGATTGACTGTTGGTCCTTCCAGCGAGCACGGAAGGAGGCATCGGTGCGCAGCAGGGAAATGATCTCCACCCGGGTGGCCAGCCAGTCATAGCGCTCGGGGTGCTTGAGCATCTCGTGCATCACTTCAACCAGACCGTTGTTGGCAACGACCTCGGCCTGGCGGGCCGCGTCTTCCTGGGCGAGCGCCAGAAAGAGCGACTCTTTGTCCCCGAAGTGGTGGAAGATGGCCCCGCGGGACTTACCAGTAGCCTCCTCGAGGCGGCGTACCGTGGCGCCTTCGTACCCGTACTGGGCGAAACAGCGGCGGGCGCCGACCAGGATATCGTGCCGACGGCGATAGAGCTCGTCATCACTAACGATAGGCATGGGTGTGTCTTTACTCCTATGGCAAAAGCTGGAGGCGGGGGCAAACCCGCCAGGGGTGTGGCTTCAACACAAAAGGCTCCGAGACCACTCACCGACGCGCGGTGGAAGTGGTCTCGCACCTTTAGGCCTGAAGCCGCAGCAATAATGGGGCCTACAAACCTATGGGCCCCACCATGCGGTGGGGCCGAGGTCTGCTTTAGGCCAGGCCCGGGCGCAAGCACCCGAGACTAGACCGGTTGTGGTTAGGCCTTAACCATGTTGCGCAGCACGTACTGCAGGATGCCGCCGTGGCGGAAGTAGTCGGCCTCACCTGGGGTGTCGATGCGGACGGTGGCGTCGAACTCCACCTTGTCGCCGGACTCCTTGGTGGCCGTGACGTGCACGGTCTTCGGGGTGGTGCCGTTGTTGAGCTCCGCGAGACCCTCGATGTCGAAGGTCTCGGTGCCATCCAGGCCCAGGGACTCGTGGGACTCGCCAGCCGGGAACTGCAGCGGGATAACGCCCATGCCGATGAGGTTCGAGCGGTGGATACGCTCGAAGGACTCGGTGATGACGGCCTTCACGCCCAGGAGGTTGGTACCCTTTGCCGCCCAGTCACGGGAGGAGCCGGTGCCGTATTCCTTACCAGCCAGGACGACCAGCGGGATGCCGGCGGCCTTGTAGTTCTCGCAGGCATCGAAGATGAAGGCCTGCGGTGCCCCCTCCTGGGTGAAGTCACGGGTGTAGCCACCGGTGACGTCAACCAGCTGGTTGGCCAGGCGGATGTTGGCGAAGGTGCCACGCATCATGACCTCGTGGTTACCGCGGCGAGAACCCAGGGAGTTGTAGTCCTGGCGCTCGACACCGTTGGCGTCGAGGTACTGCGCGGCCGGGGTGCCCGGCTTGATGGCAGAAGCGGGGGAGATGTGGTCCGTGGTGACGGAGTCGCCCAGCTTGGCCAGTACGCGTGCGCCCTTGATGTCCTCGACAGGCTCCGGCTCGACCGGCATGCCGTCGAAGTAGGGAGCCTTGCGGATGTAGGTGGAGTCCTCGTTCCACTTGAAGGTCTCGCCCTCCGGAACGTCGAGTGCGCGCCATGCGTCGTCGCCCTTGAAGACGTCGGCGTAGTCGGCCTCGTACAGCTCGCGGGAGATAGCGCCCTGGATGGTCTCCTCGATCTCCTGAGCGGAAGGCCAGATGTCCTTCAGGAAGACGTCGTTGCCGTTCTGATCCTGGCCCAGCGGCTGGGTCTCGAAGTCAAAGTCCATGGTGCCGGCGATGGCGTAGGCGATGACCATGATGGGGGATGCCAAGTAGTTCATCTTGACGTCCGGGGAGATGCGGCCCTCGAAGTTACGGTTGCCGGACAGGACCGCGGTGGCGGCCAGGTCGTGCTCGTTGATAGCGGCGGAGACTTCCTCCGGCAGGGCGCCGGAGTTGCCGATGCAGGTGGCGCAGCCGAAGCCGGAGAGGTAGAAGCCCATGGCCTCGAGGTCCTTCCAGAGGTCAGCGCGCTGGAAGTAGCCGTCGACGACCTGGGAGCCCGGGGCGCAGATGGTCTTGACCCACGGCTTGGACTTCAGGCCCTTCTCAGCAGCCTTGCGGGCGATGAGGCCAGCGCCGACCATAACGGACGGGTTCGAGGTGTTGGTGCAGGAGGTGATGGAGGCGATGGCGACCATGCCGTGGTCCAGGGTGTACTCGCCGCCAGAAGCGGACTCGACGACGACCGGGTTGGACTGACGGCCCTTGGCGCCCTTGAACAGGGACTCGCCGTGGCCCTCGCGGGACTTGTTGAGGCCGCCGGTGACGTCGACCAGTGCGTTCTCGTCGCCGCCCTCAGCGGTCATGCGGGCAGCCTCGATGCTGGACTCGTCGACCAGGACGTCGCCGGTGGCGTATGTCGGCAGATCCTTGCGGAACTGCTCCTTGGCCTCGGCCAGGAGGATGCGGTCCTGTGGGCGCTTCGGGCCAGCGATGGACGGAACCACGGTGGACAGGTCCAGCTCGAGGTACTCGGAGTACTTGGCCTCCGGAGCGTCCTTCTCCAGCCACATGCCCTGAGCCTTGGCGTAAGCCTCGACGCGCTCGATCTGCTCGGTCGGGCGGCCGGTGAGCTCGAGGTAGTTGATGGTCTCTTCGTCGATCGGGAAGATGGCCGCGGTGGAGCCGAACTCCGGGGACATGTTGCCGATGGTGGCGCGGTTGGCCAGCGGGATGGACTTAACGCCATTGCCGTAGAACTCGACGAACTTCTGGACCACGCCGTGCTCGCGCAGCATCTGGGTGATGGTCAGCACGACGTCGGTGGCGGTGACGCCGACTGGGATCTCACCGGTGAGCTTGAAGCCAACGACGCGCGGGATGAGCATGGAGACCGGCTGGCCCAGCATGGCAGCCTCGGCCTCGATGCCGCCGACGCCCCAGCCCAGGATGCCCAGGCCGTTTTCCATGGTGGTGTGGGAGTCGGTACCGATACAGGTATCCGGGTAAGCCAGGCCGTCGTTGTCGAAGACTACGCGGGAGAGGTACTCGATGTTGACCTGGTGGACGATGCCGGTTCCCGGGGGAACCACGCGGAAGTTGGAGAAGTTCTCTGCGCCCCAGCGCAGGAACTGGTAGCGCTCTTCGTTGCGCTCGTACTCAATCTCCACGTTCTTGGCGATGGCGTCCGGGGTGCCGAAGGCCTCGATGATGACGGAGTGGTCAATGACCATCTCGGCCGGGTTGAGCGGGTTGACCTGGTCCGGGGTGCCGCCGAGGGCGGACACGGCCTCACGCATGGTGGCGAGGTCGACCACGCAGGGCACGCCGGTGAAGTCCTGCATGAGGACGCGGGCCGGGGTGAACTGGATTTCGACGGACGGCTCAGCGTCTGCATCCCAGTTAGCCAGTGCGTTGATGTGGTCCTTGGTTACATTCTTGCCGTCTTCGTAACGCAGCTGGTTTTCGGCCAGCACCTTGAGGGAGTAGGGCAGCTTCTCCAGGCCCGGTACGGCGTTGATGTCAAAGTAGTCATAAGACTTGCCGTTGACGTCAAGTTTCTTCTTGGCACCGAAGGTGAACTGGATTTCGACGGACGGCTCAGCGTCTGCATCCCAGTTAGCCAGTGCG
>CAVFKS010000030.1:0-20996 GCA_963623015.1 Clostridia bacterium | reverse complement strand
GGAGCCTGTCCCGCAGCAAACGCGTGAAGCCTCTCCATGCCCCGCAGCATAAAAGCACAACCCGCCCCCCGCCACCCGAGGACGCCACATGCACAATAGAATGTGCAACCCGGGGGTAACGACCTATCCCCCGTGGCGGGTAAGCTGGGCGCATATGACTTCTAGAATCCGCCCCGCTACCCCACACGACACCGAACAAGTCGCCAACATCCTCGGGCACTCCTTCTCCGGAGTAGATTCGATGGTCTCACTCGCCGGATCCCAGGAGGCCCTGGAAGAGCTCTTCGCCGCGTGGACGAAGACTTTCTACCTGCACGAAGGCGAGGTAGACGTGGTGGAGCAAGACGGTCAAGTCGTCGGCGCCGCGCTCTGGGCCCGCCCGGGGCGGCCACGCAAATTCATCGACGACCTCAAGATGATCGGCACCTACCTACGCCAGCTTGGGTGGCGCATCTTCCCGGGGCTCGTCCGAGAGATGCAGAACGCCCGCGTGAACCCCAGCGAACCCCACTGGTACCTCTTCGCCATCGGCGTGGACCCGAGCACGCAGGGCCAAGGCTTTGGCTCCGATCTCATCCGGCACGGCCTAGACCGGGCCGGCTAGGATCCGGTCTTCCTGGAAGCAGCCACGCCACGCGTGGCCAAGCTCTACGAGGAATTCGGCTTCGAGGCGATAGAACAGCTGCCTTCCAAGGAAGGCGAGGAGCCCGAGACCGCTATGTGGCGCCCCGCCGGAAAAAATACCCAGGGCTAAAGGGCTTGCGCGATTAGTAGCGGATCTCCATCCGGGTAATTTCCACGGAGATGCGCTGGCGCAGCTGTTGTGGGGCGTGGTCGTGGCTGCAGCACTTGCTCAGCAGCTGGCGCACCAGCTCCTCGCGCTCGAGGCGGTCTTGGCATTCGTCGCATTCGGCGATGTGGGCGCGGATATCGTTCGCGCGCTGGGGGCTCGTGCCGGGATCGAGAAGCTCACAAAACAGCGACTGCACCTGCGCGGAGGTACACGCTCCGCAGTTCTTGCCTCGGTGTTCCATTACTTTTCCTCCATATCCGGGTGTTCCAGCCCGATGCCTTGTTCGCGTGCCACATCCTTCAACGCCGACCGCAAGAGTTTTCTTCCACGGTGCAACCGGCTCATCACGGTGCCCAGGGGTGTTCCCATGATTTCCGCGATTTCCTTGTACGCCAGGCCCACCACGTCGCAGTAGTAGACCACCATGCGATAGTCCTCCGGCAGCTGGTTCATGGCGTCCGAGATGGTCTCGTCCGGCATGCCACGCAGGGCGGCGACCTCGGCGGACTCCAGTCCCGTGGAGTCATGACCGGCCGTGGTGTAGAGCTGCGAGTCGGTCAGCTCATCCGCGCTGGACTCCGTGGGGCGACGCTTGGCCTTGCGGTAGGAGTTGATGTACGTATTCGTCATAATGCGGTACATCCATGCCTTGAGGTTGGTGCCCGGCTTGAAGGAGCCGAAGGAACTATAGGCCTTCAGGTAGGTCTCCTGCACCAGGTCCTCGGCATCCTGCGGGTTCCGCGTCATACGCAGCGCGCCCCCGTAGAGCTGATCCAGCAAGGGCATGGCCTGCTGCTCAAAACTCGCTTCTTCGGTAGCCACTAAGAGCGGTCCTCCTTAGGGAAAAGGTTGTTTCTTCTGTCTGTCAGTCTACCCATGCGCCTACACTGTCTATCCATGTCCAAGGCCACATCCCGCGCCGCCACCCCGGCGCTGCGCATCTTGCAGGAATCCGGTCTGCCTTATCAGGTATCAACCTTCGATGGCGGGACCGATAACTTCGGTGAGCGCGCCGCCCAGGAGTTGGGACTGGACCCGGACCGCGTATTCAAGACCCTGCTCATTGATCTGCACGCGGGGAAGGGCCCAAAGCCTGCGCTTGCGGTGTGCGTGCTGCCGGTGTCGTATCGTCTAAGCCTCAAGAAGGCGGCCGCAGCCCTCGGCGCCGCCAAGGCTGCGATGGCAGATCCTCACGATGCCGCCAAGTCCACCGGGTATGTGCCCGGCGGCATCTCCCCGCTGGGACAGAAGCACCAGCTGCCCACCGTCATCGACGAGTCCGCCCAGATGCACGAGAGCATCTTTTTCTCCGGTGGCCGCCGCGGCCTTGATGTGGAAATGGCCGCAGGTGATCTGGCTTCTCTAGCAGGAGCTACCTTCGCCGATCTCCTGGCTGACTAGCGGCCGATGAGCTCCGGGTAGTCATTGCGCACGTTGCCTACCGCCGGGTCGGCCTTGGCGGCGTTGAATCCGCGCAGGCCGGTCGGGTGCAATAGTTCGGCAGCCTCATCCTTGGTCCCCAAAAGCCACTGTTCCATCTCCTCGCACGCCAGAAAGCGCGGCAGGCGGTGGTGCAACCAGGCCATCTCCTCGGTGGCATCCGTGGTGACCATGGTGGCCGACAGCCTGCCCACCCCGGTGTCCCACAGGCCCGCCGCCCACAGGGGCTCGTCCCCCAGCGTCACGTAGTAGGGGGCCTTGCCGGTGCCGTCGTCGTGCCACTCGTAGTAACCATCCAGCGGGATGAGGCAGCGCTGCCCTGCGAATGTGGCCCTGAACGAGGGCTTGCTGGCCACGGTCTCCGCGCGGGCGTTAAACAGCGGTGGGCCGGTTTCATCCTTCTTCCAGCCAGGCAGCAGCCCCCAGCGGGCCGGATCTACCTGGGCTACTGATTCGGCCAGGCGCACGATGGCTACCTGCTGGGTCGGCGCGATGTTGTAGCGCGCCGGCGGCAACCCATAGGGCGCGTGCACCTCGCCGCCCAGCCCGAGGCCGGCCACGCTGTCGAGGAGGGTCTCGGTGGTAAATAGGACAAATCTTCCGCACATGGTGCCCATCCTATGTGCATCCCCGCTCCAGCATTTGAGTGTACCCTTTCCGCGCCCGGCGCGACAGCCCAGCCAGTGTGATGCACACTAAGTCACAAGGGGGAATTCACTCCGGCGGGGGCTTTGCTGACCGCGGGTGGATTATTTCCCTCGAAACACGCCGTTCCACGAGTTTTGAGGAGTAAGACTTGCATAAACACCCGTTCCGACATCTCGCCGCGCTTTCGACGCTTGGCCTGGCCACTGCCCTATCTGCCTGCGCGGCTACCGGTGGCGCTACCGGCGAGGGTCCCAGGCCCGGCTCCGAGCCGGAGCCTTCGCTAACGTCCACCACCGCTGCGAACGCCGGGCCTTTTGCCTCGGCCCCCGGCTGGTCGATGCCCGCCCCACAGCCTTTCGATGCCACCGTAGCTTTCGAGGATCTCTTCCGCCCGTGCGAGGACATCCCTGATGAAGTCCTGGCCGAAGTGGGGTTGCAGAAGACACCCGCGGGAGGAGAGACTTTCGTTCCTTTCAACTGCACTGTCGAACCCAAGGGTTTTACCGAAGATGGCATTGTGGCCCTCGTGAGCTGGCCGATGGGAATCGATGCTTTTTCACACCAAACACACGAGTTCTCGAACGCCGGGATCTCGGGGCTTCCAGAAGCTGTGGTTATGAGGCCAACCGATGAATTCACGGGGCACAACTGCCAGTCCTTGGTTGAAACGGCCGTAGGAACCATCGCAGTGATGTATACGAATCCACTGGCCGGTGCCCAATCCGAAAAGCTCTGCGATGAGCCCAAACGACTGCTTAAGGAACTATTTTCTGGGGGACATTATACAACTGACCATTAATCCCGAAGCGTTATTCGATGCTTCGCATCGGTTGTACCAAACTCGGGTCATTTTGGAAGCCAGAAGCCACGACACCACAGCGATGGGCGCAGGCCTCTCTTCCATCCCGGGGGTGACCGAGGCCGGCGTTATTCACGGCAGGTTGTTACATACGGATCCCGCCTCTGCGCAGGTAGCGATCTCGAAGTTGGCAGAGCATGTGGGGTGGATGGGCACAATGTTCAATAATGTCCGAGCCATCGCCGGGGTCCAAGACATGCACACCTCGATTGGGCTGGACCACTCTTCCCTGGGGTTCGGTCCTACCAGTGAGTTGTTGGAATTGGAACCCGAGCCCGCCACCGATTATCAGCCGCTAAGCTTTGCCCCGCCGGTGGTTATGTTGGGCGCAAGCTTTCCTTCTGCGGTCAACGCGATCCTCGGCATTGATACCGGGGCCATTGCTAGCGCCACCGCCCGTTGGACCAACCTGGTCCACACCGCGAATGAACTCGTCATGGCCCTTTCTCGCACCGCTACCCAGATCGAGGACTCCAACCGGGGAGACGCCATCGAATCCGGGCTGGCCAAGATCCGCGCCGCTATCTCCTCCGCGGAGCACTTTGCGGCCAACGCTACGGCGATGGCCGCTAAGACTGGGGCGCTGGAAGCTGGAACCATCAGCACCCAGCTGACGGCCTCAGCCATGAGCGCAGCTATCAACGCCGTTCCTGATCCCGCCACGCGGCTGAGCCTGGAACAGGCCGCGCTGGGGATGCTTGGGACGGGGCTGCAAACAGCCATCGATGCATCCCTGCCTAGCCCCGGTAGCCTGATGCAGCCAGGCACTGCCGCCGGCGGCGGCTCGCTGGAGGCAGGCCTAAGCGGTAGCGCAGGACTGGGAAAGGAATACTCCACCGCCGGCGTCGCCTGGCCGCAGCCGCTTATCGATGCCGCAGCACGCGGCGCGATAGGACCGGACTCCTTCGGTTTCGCGCATGGTCGCCTCGAGCCGGCCGACGGCCTGCAGCTCAATCCCGCCGAGCTGGAAGGGTTGCGCAACGCCGCGCAGGCCCCACTGAACCACCTCTTTGACCGGGCGGGGATCTCCCCACAGCTGGGAGGCATCGACACTGTTGCCGCCAACGCCGGCGTCACCGCCGGTGGTGCCACGCCGACCATCCAACAAGGCCCCAACCTAAGCCTTGGAGCGAACGGTCTAGGCGTTGCTGGCGCAGGCACGCATGTTGCCGGGACGAACAGTGCAGGGTTTGGGGCGCTCGCCGCGCAAGGCGGCATCGCCAGCAGCGGACCGGTCAGCGGCGGATTCGCGGGAGCAGGCCACAACGCAGGGGCTGCAACCAGGACAGGTGTAGGTGGAACGGCCCTAGGTGGGGGCGGGCTGGCAGGTGGCGGACCTGCTGCGGGGCCAAGCGCGGGCGCGGGCGGGAAGCAAGGCTTAGCAGGCGGGCCTCGCGTGGGCGATGGCGCCGCGGCGGGCAGGCTGCCCCAGGGCGCAGCTGCTGGCGCGGGGTCCGGCGCAGGTCCCGCGGGCACCGGGGCCGGGCGCATGATGCCCTCGATGATAGCACCTGGTCAGAAGGCGTCCGGAGGGCGCGGTACCGTCAAGTCCGTGACCAGCGCCATCGAAGCTGACCCTAACCGACGGGCCTTGTTGCACCCGCTGCCGCCGGCCATTCCCGGCGTCATCGGGGCGTGGGTACGCGAATGACCGCACGCCGGGAGGGGCGGTTTAGGACAACGAAGCGGTGAGCTCGCGGTCGATGCGGCCGAAGTTGTAGTAGGCCGCGCAGGCGCCCTCCGGGGAGACCATGCAGGTGCCGATCGGGGTATCCGGGGTACACGCGGTGCCAAAGACCTTGCACTGCCAGGGCTTGATGTAGCCGGTGAGCACGGACCCGCACTCGCAGGCCACCGGGTCTTCCACGCGGTTGCCGGGCACGTCGTATTTGCGCTCGGCATCCCAGGCAGCGAACTCCTTGGAGATACCCATGCCGGACTTGGGCAACCAGCCCAGGCCACGCCACTCGAACTCGTCACGGAGCGTAAAGACACGGTCGAGCAGGGCGCGGGCGAACTCATTGCCCTCCGGGCGCACGACGCGAGCATACTGGTTCTCCACGCGGGCCTTGCCGGCGGCGACATCGCCGGAGACGAACTGATCCACCAGCATGGACACGCCCTGGAGAATATCGAGCGGCTCGAAGCCACACACGGCCACGGGCAGCTGGTGCTCCTTGGCCAGGAACTCGAAGGCCTGGGTGCCCACCACGGTGGCCACATGGCCCGGGCCAATGAACCCATCGACCTGGGTCTGGCCGCCATTGGCAATCGCGCGCAGCGGCGGCTCAATGGTGACGTGATTGGAAAACACCGAAAAGTTCTTCACGTTCTTGGTCTTGGCCGCCTGGAGCGTCACAGCGGTCGAGGGCGTAGTGGTCTCAAAGCCCACTGCGAAGAAGATGACCTCGTTGTCCGGGTTGTCTTCCGCAATCTTCAGCGCGTCCAGCGGGGAGTAAACAAACCGAATGTCGCAGCCGCGGGCGCGGGCCTGCAACAGGGAGCCGGAAGTACCCGGCACGCGCATCATGTCGCCAAAGGTGGTGAGGATGACGCCGGGCTGCTCCGCCAGCCACAGGGCATCGTCGACCCGCCCCATCGGGATAACACACACGGGGCAGCCGGGGCCGTGGACCAGATCGATGGACTCGGGCAGCAGATTTTCGATGCCGTAACGGTAGATGGTGTGGGTGTGCCCGCCGCAGATCTCCATCAGCTTGATGGGGCGCTCGAGCTTCTCCGCGTTGCGGGTAATGCGCTCGATGAGCTGGCGCGCGGCGGCCGGATCGCGGAATTCGTCTACAAATTTCATAAGTTCCTACTCAATCTTGGACGTGGTAAACGAGTCGACTTCGTCTTCAAAGGTATTCGCGCCGAGCTGTTTGATCTGCTGCAGCGTGGTCTTGGCCTCCTCTTCGTCAATCTTCGACAAGGCAAACCCAACGTGCACGAGAACCCACTCGCCGACCTCGAGGCCTTCGGCCACCAGCAGGTCGGTGGAGATCATGCGGCTGACGCCGTCGATGCTCACCGAGGCGCGGGTGGGATCCTTAATCTCAACGACCTGGGCGGGGACTCCAAGGCACATAGCGATATTCTCCTGTATCCACTGGTTTTATTTCTCTCGTCCAATCTACTCGCCCTTCCCCATCATAGAAATCGGTGGCGCGCTAGCATGACAGATATGGAACCGAAAAACCGCCTCAACGAGGAAGAAGACAAGGTCAACAACAACATCGCGCGGGTGCGGCGCCGGGGTGGGCGCCTCAAAGATGATCACGTCACTCTCTCGCACGGAGCCGGCGGCAAGGCCTCTGCCGCGCTGCTAGAACACGTCTTTTTCGACGAGTATGGCAACGATCTCCTAGGCCAGGGCGGCGACTCCACCGTGGTCGAGGTAGGCGGCGGCCGCCTGGCCTTTTCCACCGACGGCTACGTGGTCAACCCCATCGAGTTTCCGGGCGGGTCCATCGGAGAGCTCGCCGTCAACGGCACCGTCAACGACCTGGCCGTGGGCGGGGCCAACCCGCAGTATCTTTCCGTCGCTTTCATCCTCGAAGAGGGCCTGGAGGTAGAAACCCTGCGCCGCATCGTGGCCCAGATGCGCGAGGCCGCCGATGCCGCCGGGGTCCAGATCGCCACCGGCGATACCAAGGTCGTGCCCAAGGGCGCCGGCGACAAGGTCTACATCACCACCGCCGGCATCGGCGTCATCCCGGAAGGCCGCAAGCTGGGGTTTGACCGGGTGGCGCCGGGCGATGCCATCGTTGTCTCCGGCCCGATTGCCGATCACGGAATGGCCGTCATGCTCGCCCGCGGCGACCTGGCCATCGAGGCCCCCATCGAGTCCGACTCCCGCGAGGTCGCCTCCCTCATTCGCGCCCTCTATGAGGCCGGCATCGATCCTCACTGGATGCGCGATGCCACCCGCGGCGGGCTGGCCACCGTGATGAATGAGCTGGCCGAGACCACCGACCTAGGCGTCGCCCTGCAGGACGAGCAGATCCCGGTGCGCCCGATGACGCGCGCGGCCTGCGACATGCTGGGCATCGACCCGCTATACGTTGCCAACGAGGGCACCTTCACCGCCGTAGTCCCGGCCGAGCAGGCCGATGCCGCCGTGGAGGCCTTGCACGCAGCCGGCGCCGACGGGGCCGCCGTCATCGGCAAGGTCGTAGAAAAGCCCGCCGCCTCCGTGGTGCTGCTCACCGGCTTTGGCGGCGCGCGCATGGTGGACAAGCTGGTAGGCGATCCCCTGCCCCGCATCTGCTAGCCCAGGCGGGCGCCTAGCGCCTGGCCCAGCGATAACCCGCCATCGCCCGGCGGGATGGCCCGGTGCACCAAGGGCTCAAACCCCGCCGCGCGCAGATCGCCGGTGAGATAGCCCAGCAGGATCCCGTTGACCGCGCTGCCGCCGGTAACCCCCACCACGTCGGTGCCCGCGGCCGCCGCCGCAGTCACCATCGCCCGGGCGATAAGGCCTGCTAGGTCGCGGTGGAACTGCCGGGCGCGCAGCGCGGCATCGCCAGGCTCCAGCAGGCGGGCTAGCAGTTCCTCATAAGACTCCGCCAGAGGTGCCCCCGCTCCGGGCTGGACGCGCGCGGCTAGGGCCTCGAGCCGCATGGCGGCCTCGCCTTCATAGCTGACCGTCTCCACCGCCCCGAGCAGGTAGGACGCGGCGTCGAAGAGGCGGCCCACCGAGCTGGTGTGCACCACCCCTAGCCCGGACTCTAGCTGGGAGCGCACCAGGCGCACCTCTGGGGAATCGGGCAGCTTCAGCCCCGGGTGGACCGCCAGCGCCAGGCGCCAGGGCTCGCGCACCGCACGGTCCCCACCTGCCAGCCCAAAACCCGGCAGGTGCCAGGAGCGCTCAAACCCCGCGCCCCGCAGGGTGAGCACCTCCCCGCCCCAGATGGTCCCGTCCGTGCCATAGCCCGTGCCGTCGAGGGCTGCGACCACCGCCGCTTTGCCGTTGTCACGCAAGTCGATGCCGTGCTCTGCCATCAGCGACAGCGCATGGGCGTGGTGGTGCTGGACGTAGCAGACCTCAATGCCTAGCCGGTCCGCAAAACGCTCGGCCCAGGCCGTGGTGGAATACCCCGGGTGCAGGTCACAGGCCACCAGCTCGGGCTCGGCGCCGCGCAGGGTGGACAGCTGTTCCACCGCGCGAGTGAAGTTTTCCTGTGCGGCGAGCGTCCCCATGTCGCCCACGTGCGCGGACATGTGCCCCCACCGGCCAATCGCCAAGGTAAACGTGTTCTTCAACTCCCCGCCCACGGCCAGCACCGTGGGCCCTTCCGGCAGCGGGATGGGCACCGGCGCCAGGCCCCGAGACCGGCGCACCGGCGTGGCGGAAGAAGCGCCCGCCGCGATGAAGACGGAGTCCTCCACCGGCACGTGGATCTCGCGGTCGTGCATGAGGAAAAGATCGCACAGGCCAGACAGCTGCGCGCGGGCCTCCTCCAGGCCGTAGACCAGCGGCTGGCCAGAAAGGTTGCCGGAGGTGGCCACGATGGGGCGGTCCACCAGCAGGCAGTGCAGCGGCGAATACGGCAGCATCAGCCCCACCGTGTCCAGGCCCGGCGCGATCCCGGGCAGGTCGCTGGGCGCCTGCGGGGTCATGGGCACGCTGACGATGGGCCGGGCGGCAGACTCCAGGAGGGGGTGCGGGGCGCCGAGCCGGGCGGCATCGGCAAGCGTGGGCACCATAAGAGCCAGGGGCTTGGTGGGCCGGTGCTTGCGCTCCCGCAGCAGCTCCACGGCCGCGGAGTTGGTGGCATCGCAAGTCAGGTGGAAACCGCCGATGCCGCGCACCGCCACAATCTGGCCGGCGTCCCAGGCGGCGCGCACCTGGGCTACCAGGTCCATAAAGTCGCCCTCGATGCGCGCGGTGGAGCCAGGAAGCTCCAGCCAGGCGCTGGGGCCGCAGTCTGGGCAGGAAATGGGCTGGGCGTGGAAGCGGCGATCGCGCGGGTCGGAATACTCGGCCGCGCACTGGGGGCACAGCGGGAAGTCTTTCAAGGTGGTGTTGGGGCGGTCGTAGGGCAGCGACTCAATGATGCTCAGCCGGGGCCCGCAGTTAGTGCAGGTGGTAAACGGATACTGGTAACGGCGGTTTTCCGGGTCCGCGATATCGGCCAGGCAGTCGGCGCAGATGGAAGTATCCGGTGGGATGAGGGTGGTCTCCCCTTCCTTGAGGGTCGACTCCACGATGTCGAAGCCGTCCTCGGCGCCCGGGGGCAGATCCGGCAGGTCGGAGGTTTCGCGCTCAACGATGAAGGCCAGCGGCGGCAGGTCGGCGTTGAGGCATTCCTCGAAGGCGGCGAGGTCACCCTGGGCCTCGATGAAGACCTCCGTGGAGGAGTTGCCGGTAAACCCGCGCACGCCAGCCCGCCGCGCGGCGCGGGCGATGTGGGGGCGCATGCCTACGCCCTGGACTATCCCCCGCAAAATGTATCTGCGCCTCATAACCTACTAACGTACAACGCGTGCATGAAGTAGCCCTGGCCACCCAGCTCTCCGAAGTCGTGGCCCGCCACACCGCAGGCCGCCACGTCACCGAAGTCCACATCGAAGTCGGCGCGCTGCGCCAGGTGGTGCCCGAGACGCTTGCCCATGCGTGGGGGTTCGTGGTGCGCGGCACCCAGCTGGGCGATGCCCGCCTGGCCGTGGACTGGATTGATGCCGAGATGGTCTGCGCCAATGGGCACCACACGCGCCTGGACGCCAGCCTCTACCTGGATCTCACCTGCCCCCAGTGCCCCGCCCACACCCGGGTGGTGCGCGGCGAGGAGTTTCGCGTCATCGATGTGGAAGTAGACTAGGCACGTAGCGAATTTATTCCGTGGTTCCCCCGGGCGTGACTAGATCGCCGGTGCGGAGCCTGCAGAAAGGACTAGCCATGGGCCGCTTCCACCGCCACGACGCCGACTCGGGACATACCCACGACCATGATCATGGTCACGATCATGATCACGGGCACCCCCACGACCATGCGCATGATCACACGCATGACCACACGCATGACCATTCGGCCGACATCGGGGATCATTCCGGATACGAGACCGGCCGCGAGCGCATTGCGGTATTAGAAGACATCTTCACCGAAAACGACCACCGCGCCGCCGAGAACCGCGCGGCCTTCGACGCCCACGGGGTCACCTGCATCAACCTGATGAGCTCGCCCGGCGCGGGCAAGACCACCCTGCTGGAGCGCACGCTGGCCGCAGGCCAGGGCAAGGTGCGCTTCGGCGTGGTGGAGGGTGACATCGAAACCGCGCTCGACGCCGACCGCCTGACCGAGTTTGGTGCGCAGGTCTCGCTGCTCAACACCGGCAATGGTTTTGGCGGCGAGTGCCACCTCGATGCCCCGATGGTCGCCCACGCCCTGCGCGGGCTGGATCTGGAGAACCTGGACACCGTGTTCATCGAGAACGTGGGCAACCTGGTCTGCCCGGCCGAGTTCGAAGTGGGCGAGCACCGCAAGGCCATGGTCGCCTCCGTCACCGAGGGCGAGGACAAGCCGCTGAAGTACCCGGTGATGTTCCGCTCCGTGGAAGCCGTGGTGGTCAACAAGATTGACTTGCTGCCCTACCTCGACTTCGACCTGGATGCCTTCTTGGCCAACGTGGCAAAGGTCAACCCGGACGCCCAGGTGTTTTTGATGTCCACCAAGACCGGCGAAGGCTTCGACGCGTGGATGGACTGGGTGCTCCAGAAATAACCCGCACTCACTCAACCGGCGCTCAATACTCCGGATTAAACCCCAATTTAATCCGGAAAACATCGAGTTATTTAACCGTGGAGAAGCCTTAAAAATCACACGCTTTCAGGGGCGATGCCGCCACCTTAAAAAGCGTGAGTAACCGTACCTATTGGTACTATATTGAGCAGTAGGAGTTCTGGTTATACCCGGCTTGAGGTCGGGGTTTCCACGCAGGTCTCCCCCGCACCCCGCCCGCCCCGGGCTTTCCCCAGGCCAGGACAGACTGGGAGCGGTGAGAACCGACGGCTCCTCGCAGTCTTTGCAGTTTTTCAGCGACCGCCCTAAGACACCTGGAGACACCCGGTGCCCGGGCGCGTCCCGGAGCGAAATGGAGCGCACGCATGCAATTGCTCGATACCTGGCAGGGCGGGACCCTGCGCGAGAACTTGGAGCGCAAGGGCATTGAGCGCCGCGACTTCATGAAGATGTGCGCGGGCCTGGCCGCCATCTTCGCCGTCGGCGCACCGATCCAGGGCGCAGGCACCGCCGAGGCCGCCGAAGAAATCGCCGAAAAGCTCGGCAATGTGAAAAAGCCCAACGTGGCCTGGCTGCAGCTCCAGGAGTGCACCGGCTGCATGGAGTCGCTGCTGCGCTCTGGCTCTTCCACCGTCGAGGACCTCGTCCTCAACCAGCTCTCGGTCAACTACAACGAGCTGGTCATGGCCGCCTCCGGCGAGGCCGCGGAAAAGGCACTCCACGATCTGAACCAGGAGGACCACATCCTGGTGGTCAACGGCTCGGTCCCCCTCGCCGAAAATGGCGTGATGTGCATGATCGGCGGCAAGACCTCGGAGCAGGTGCTGCGCGAGGCCGCCGAGAACGCCAGCGTCATCCTGGCCGTCGGTGCCTGCGCCGTCTACGGCTCGGTGCAGGCCGCCTACCCGAACCCCTCCCACGCGGTGGGCGTGGAGGAAATCATCAAGGACAAGCCGATTATCAACGTCTCCGGCTGCCCGCCCATCGGCGAGGTCATCACGGCCACTATCACCTACCTGCTCACGCACGGCAAGCCGCCGGCTGTCGATGCCGAAGGCCGCCCGCTTTTTGCCTACGACCAGCGCATCCACGACTCGTGCCCGCGCCGCGCCCACTTCGACGCCGGCCAGTTCGTCCGCACCTTTGACGACGAGGGCGCGCGCAACGGCTGGTGCCTCTACGAGGTCGGCTGCAAGGGCCCGTCCACCTACTCGCCGTGCCCCATCGTCCAGTGGAACATGCGCTCTGGCTGGCCCATCGGCGCCGGGCACCCGTGCATCGGCTGCACCGAGAAGGACTTCTTCGACCGCTTCACCCCGTTCTACGACACCCTGCCCAACATCCCGGGCCTGGGCGTGGAAGCAACGGCCACCAAGGTCGGCCTGGGCCTGGTAGGCGTGGCCGCCGCTGGCGTGGCCGCCCACGGGGCGGTGACCATGGTCAAAGAGATTGGCATCCGCAACCGCTCCGGCGAGGTCGAGCCACTAGCCGCGTTCGGCGATGCCCCAGCTGACGCCAACCCCACCACCACCGACAAGCCCGGACAGGGAGAGTAGATTTTCATGGCAACCGAAAGAGTCGTCGTCGACCCCTTGACCCGCATCGAAGGCCACCTGCGGGTGGAGATGGAGGTCGAGGGCAACAAGATTAAAGACGCCTGGAGCGAGTCCACCCAGTACCGCGGCATCGAAGAGATCGTGCTCAACCGCGATCCCCGCGACGTTTGGGCATTTGTGGGCCGCATCTGCGGCGTGTGCACCGGCACCCACTCGGTGGCCTCCATCGTGGCGGTCGAAGACGCCATCGGGACCACCATCCCCCGCCAGGCACAGTACATCCGCGACCTGGTGCTGCTGGCCACCGAGATCCATGACCACGTGGTGCACTTCTACCACCTCCACGCCCTCGACTGGGTCAATGTGGTCTCCGCCGCGGAGGCCGACCCCGAAAAGGCCGCGGAGTTCGCCCGCTCCATCGGATCGAAGTGGAAGGGCAATACCCCGGAGCAGTTCGCCAAGGTCAAAGAGACCATCCAGGGCGTGCTGGACTCCGGCCAGCTGTCTATCTTCACCGGCGGCTACTGGGACCACCCGGACTACCGCCTGAGCCCCGAGGCCAACCTGATGGCCGTGAGCCACTACCTCGATGCCCTGCAATTCCAGCGCTCGATTACCCGGATCGTGGCCGTCTTCGGCGGCAAGAACCCACACCCGAACTACCTGGTGGGCGGCATGGCTTGCTCCATTGACCCGGACAAGTCGGAGACCGTCAACCAGGTCGGGCTGGACCAGATCGAGAACTGGATCGACGAAATCAAGGAGTTCGTCAACGAGTGCTACCTGCCCGACGCCCTGGCGATCATGGGCGAGTACAAGGACTACTTCGACATCGGCGTCTCCGCCGATACCTTCCTGGCCGTCGGCATGGCTGGCGCCATCGTCAACTCCACCAACTTCGATCACCCGATGTCGCACATCCACCCGGAGGTCAAGCCGGGCGTCATCCTCGACGGCGACTACACGAGGCTCCACCCGCTGAATCCGGAAAAGATCAAGGAATACATCGCCTCGGCCTGGTACTCCTATGAAAATGCCGGCAAGGACGAGGGCCTGGCCCCCACCGAGGGCGAGACCACCCCGGCTTATACCGGCCCGCAGCCGCCCTATGAGTGGCTGGCCGACAACGAGGAATACACCTGGTCCAAGGCGCCGCGCTACGATGGCCGCCCGGCCCAGGTGGGCCCCGTCTCCCGCGTGCTGCTGGCCTACTTGAGCGACGAGCCGGAGACCAAGGCGCTGATGGACAAGGCCATGAAGGATCTGGGCATCAAGATCAACCAGATGAACTCCACCGGCGGGCGCACCCTGGCGCGCGCGGTGGAGGCGGTGACCACGGCCAACGCCCTGCGCAAGCAGCTGTGGGATCCGTTCAAGACCAACCTGGCGGCCGGCGACATCGACGTGTTTAACGCCCAGAAGTGGGAGCCGTCCAGCTGGCCGGAGGAGTGCAGCGGCTACGCCTTCATGGAGGTCGCCCGCGGCATGCTCTCCCACTTCATCACCATCAAGGACGGCAAGACCGCCCGCTACCAGGCCGTGGTGCCCACCACCTGGTTGGCCGGCGGCCGCGACGCCAAGGGCCAGCCGGGCCCCTACGAGTCCTCGCTGGCCGGCACCGGGGATCACCCCCTGGTGGATCCGAAGCAGCCTCTGGAGGTCCTGCGCACCATCCACTCCTTCGACCCGTGCATGTCGTGCGCGGTTCACCTCCTCGACGAGGAGGGCGAGGAAATCATCCAGGTGATGGCGCAATGACCTCCGCACCGATTAGCCGCCACCACGGTGCCACGCCTGCCCCGCAGCAGCCGGCCCCGGCCACCCGCATGGCCGTCGTGGGCTCCGATGCCGTAGCCGACATCGGCCGCGTCACCGTGGCACGCCTCGCCGCCGCAGCCCCGGCCGAAAGCACCGACCCGGTGGATCTGGCCCTGCGCGCCTCCCTGCGCGCAGGCGGCGAGGAGACCCCCGTGGCCGAATCCTTCTACCCAGCCACCCCGGAGCGCCGTTACTCGCTCGCCAGCCTGCGCGGCGTGGAAGTTCTCGGCACGACCACGGACATCGCCGTCATGCGCGGGGACGTTAACGCCGTGCTGGAAGCCGCCGGCGGCACCCGGGAGGAGCGCAAGCTTATGACCAAGGCCGTCGCCGCCCAGGAGAAGCTGGGCCGGCGCTGCATGGCCGTGGCCACCGCGCCCCTTAACGGCGATCTCACCGGCGAGTTCCGCATCAAGGGCTACGTGGTCCTCGGCGCCGGCGAGGCCCCCGTGCCGCTCGGGCGCGCCCGCGGCGGGTACGTGCACCTGCGCACCTGGCCGGTGGCCCTGCGCATCCAGCACTGGGCCAACCTGCTGCTCATCATCGCGCTCACGCTCACCGGCTACTACATCATGGACCCGTATTTCGCGGTCCCGCAGTCCGCGGACGTGGGCTACGTGATGGGCTGGATTCGGCTGGTCCACTACATCTCCGGCGCGACCTGGGTGGTCCTTGCGCTCTGGCGTCTGTGGCTGGTGGTCACCGCCAAGACGCGGCACATGCGCTGGCGGTCCCTGTGGCCCATCTATGGCCGCGACGACGTCAAGGACATGTTTGCCACCATCCAGTTCTACCTCTTCCTGCGCCACGAGGAGCCGGTGCACACCGGCCACAACAAGCTCCAGCAGTTCGCCTACACCGGCATCTATGCGCTGTGCGCGGTGCAGATGTGGACGGGCCTGGCGCTGTGGGGCCTGCCGCACCAGGACAACCTGTTCTGGGTGATCATGTCCTATCCCGTCCACTGGGTCGGGGTGGCCGGCATCCGGCTCATCCACGCCATGATCATGTTCATCATCTGGGCATTCGTAGTCCTCCACGTCTACCTGGTCTTCCGCGCCGACTCCCTCGAGTCCCACGGCGGCCTGTCCGCCATGATCAACGGCGGCGTCTGGCTGCCGGTGGGTACCCGCCCGGTCGACGGCCCCGAAGTCGAATGAGCGCCCGCCCACCGCTCGGCGCCGAGCAGATAACCTGCCTGGGCATCGGCAACCCCGTCATGCAAGACGACGGGGTGGGCCTGGCCATCTTGGAGTCCCTGCGCGGCTCGCACCAGGGGGTGGACTACCTCGACGGCGGCACCTCCGGCATGGAATTGCTTCCCGATGTCCAGGACGCCGACCGCCTCCTGGTCCTCGACGGCATCAAGGGCCGCGGGCCCGGCACCGTCCGCGTCATCCGGGGAGACCAGATCAACTACCTGCAGCGCGCGCATTTGAGCCCCCACCAGGTAGGCCTGCTCGACTTGCTCACCGCCGCTCGCCTGCTGGGCCGCGAGCCCGCCGAGGTCGTCGTAGTGGGCGTGGTGGCCGAGCATATCGACCTTCTGGTGGGGCTGACCGACACCGTTGCCGCCGCCGTGCCCGAGGCGGTAGCCCAGTCCCGCGCGGTATTAGATCAGTGGGCGCCGCCCACCCCCGGCTGGGAGCCTTCACCTGTGGCCGGCGGGGTTCCCGGGCTGTCCTCGTCCGCGCCGCCGACTTCCACGTAGGCGACCTGGAATTCCTTGCCGCGGCGCAGGTCCGCGGTGGGGGTTCCACACTGCGGGCAGGTCAGGGCAAAATACTCGTCGATCTCCTGCTCCGCCTGGCAGGCCGGGCACCACACGGTGGCCACGACCTCCTCGACTATGAGCTCGGCCTCGGCGCAGCAAGTACCCGCGCGGGCTATCGGCCAGGCAAGCTGGAGGGCGTCGATGAGCACCCCGGAGCGGGTGCCGACCACCATGCCCACCTGCTCGACGGGCCGGCCGGCGGCGGCCTCCTCGACCACGTCGACGGCCCCGCGCAACAGCGATAATTCATGCATGATCTTCATCTTAGGAGCACAATGAGACTCGAAGTAGACGCCATCGTCGACCCCCTGGCTGCCACCGTCCTGGTTGAGCGCGCCACCGGCCGGGCCCGCTTCGACATCGCGGGCGTACCCCGCGTCGACCCCCTGCTGGCTGGGCGCCCCGCCGCCGAAGTGCCCGCCCTGGTCACCCGGCTGTGCGGCCTCTGCCCGGTCACCCACCACCTAGCCGGCGTTGCCGCCCTCGATCCGGGCCCGCTGCCGGCTACCGCCGCCGCCGTGCGCGCGCTGTTGCACCACGGCTCCGTGCTCGAGGTGATGGGCCCGCGCCTGGCCCCGCGCCACGCCCTGGAGTTCAAGAAATTTGGCAAGCAGGTGCTGCGCGCCGCCGGCTGCCCCGGCCACTTCCCCGACGTCGCCGTGCCCGGCGGGGTGGCCGCGCCTGCCGATGCCGCCGAAGTCGCCGCTGTCCGCGCTGAGCTCGGCGGCATCGCCCAGCTCATCGATGTCACCGTGGATGCCGCCCCGGCAGGCATGCCCCCGGGCTGGGCCGACGGCCACGGGCGCCTGGACGTCACGGTGGCCGATGCCGCGGGCAACTGGGATCCGCTAGGCCGGTTCCTGCGCGCCGGCGACGAGCTCATCCCGGCCGCCGAGGTGCCCGAGCGCATCCGGGAAACCCGTCCGGGCGAGATTAACCCCCGCCCCGAGATCCGCGTCGGTGGACACTGGCACCCGTACCGGGTCGGGGCCTGCGCCCGCCATCCGGGGCTCGCCCCACAGCTAGCCCAGGCGCTGACCCTGCGCGAGTCCCTCGCCGCCATCACGAGCCTGGTCGATGACCCAGCCCTAGTGGCCTCGCCGCCCGCCGCCGATGACCAGCCCGCAGGCCTGCACGACGGCGTGGGCGTGGGGCTTGTCGACGGCCCACGCGGCCTTCTGGTGCACGAGTACGAGGTGGCCGAAGGCGTGCTGCGCCGGGCGCGGATCTTAAGCCCCACCGCCCAGAACGAGGGCTGGCTAGCGGACCTGCTCACCCGCGCGGTGGCGCAGGGCCTGGATCTGGAGGCCCCGGTGCGCGCGGCCGACCCCTGCCTGCCGTGCACGTCCGCGCCGCGTGGCAAGATGAACATAACGGTGAAGGAGATCTAAATGTGCATTGGCGTTCCTGCCCGGGTGCTCGATATCGACCGCGGGCCAGAGGGCACGTCCCCGCTGCCGATGGGAGCCATCGACGTCAAGGGAGAAAAGCGGCCCTGCTGCTTTGCGTATGTGCCTGATGCCCGCCCGGGCGACTGGGTGCTCATCCAGACTGGCTTTGCCATGGAGGTCATCGACGCCGAGACCGCGCGGGCCTCGCTGGAGACCATCGACGAGTTTCGGCTGCTCGACTAATACACTCCTGGCCCTGGGCGGAGACCAGATAGACTAGAGCGCATGTCTGAATTCTGGAGCGCCCCGTTGGCCCCCGGCCCGCTGGCGCATGTGCTCAGCGTCCCCGGCTCAAAATCCATGACCAACCGCGCCTTTATCTTGGCCGCGCTGGCCGATGCCCCCTCGGTCCTACGCGGACCGTTGGTTTCGCGCGACACCGACCTCATGGCCGGTGCGCTGCGTTCCATGGGAGTAGGCGTGGAGGCCGACTCTGCTGGCGATGTCCACATCACTCCGGGCCCGCTGCATGGCACCGACGTCGACTGCGGCCTGGCCGGCACCGTCATGCGTTTCATCCCTCCCCTGGCCGCGCTGGCCGATGGCCCCGTCCGCTTAGACGGCGACCCCCAGGCCCGACAGCGCCCCATGGGCACCATCCTGGGCGCCCTGCGCGGCCTGGGCGTGAGCGTGGAGGGAGATTCGCTGCCGTGCACCATCGGCGCCGCGCCGTCTGGCGGTGTGCCGGCCGGCGGCACGGTGGTAATTGATGCCTCCGGGTCCTCCCAATTCGTCTCCGGGCTGCTGCTGTCAGCCCCGCGCTATGGGGCCGGCATCACCGTGCGCCACCGCGGCGGCCAGCTGCCCTCCCTGCCCCACATCGACATGACCGTCGAGATGCTGCGCGACGCCGGCGTGCGCGTCGATGCCGGCGAGGCCGAGTGGACCGTCCACCCGGGCGCCATCGCCGGCCGGGAGTGGCTCATCGAGCCGGATCTGTCCAACGCCACCCCGTTCCTGGCGGCAGCCGCCGTGGCCGGCGGGTCCGTGACCGTGCGCGACTGGCCAGGCCGCACCACCCAGCCGGGAGAGTACTTCCGCGACATCCTCGCCCGCATGGGCGCACAGGTTGAATCCACCCCGAAAGGCCTGCGCTGCTTCGCGCCAGCCGGCGGGGCGCAGTTGCGGGGCATCGACATTGACATGGGCGACATCGGGGAGCTGACCCCCACCGTCGCCGCCCTGTGCGCTGTGGCCACGACGCCGTCGCGGCTGCGCGGCATCGCCCACCTGCGCGGGCACGAAACCGACCGCCTTGCGGCCCTGGCCACGGAGATTAACGCCTTAGGCGGCCAGGTTACCGAGGAGGCCGACGGGCTGAGCATTGTCCCACAACCCCTGCACGGCGGCATCTGGCACTCCTATGCGGACCACCGCATGGCCACCGCCGGCGCCATCCTGGGGCTGCGCGTGTCCGGCATCGAGGTCGAGGACATCCAGACCACCGCCAAGACCCTGCCCGGGTTTGAGGGCATGTGGGCCGACCTGGTTTCAAACGGGGTCGCGCGTGGCTAGGCGTTATTACGACGAATCTGACGTGCGGGTACGCCCCGGCAAAGGCTCGCGCCCGCGCACCAAGGACCGCCCCCAGCATCGCGATGCCGTCTTCGGCATGGTGGTCACCAAGGACCGCGGCCGCTGGGGCGTTGCACTCGACTCCGGCACCCGCGTGGTGGCCATGCGCGCCCGCGAGCTGGGCCGCACCGCCATCGAGGTCGGCGACCGCGTGGGCGTGGTGGGCGATGTCACGGGCCGCAAGGACACCCTGGCGCGCATCGTCAAGCTGGAGCAGCGCACCTCGGTGCTGCGCCGCACCGCGGACGACAACGACCCCTATGAGCGCATCGTGGTGGCCAACGCCGACCAGCTGCTCATCGTGACTGCGGTGGCCGATCCCCCGCCGCGCGCCGGCTTCGTGGAGCGCGCCCTAGTCGCCGCCTTCGTCGGCAACCTGCGCCCCATCCTCTGCCTGACCAAGACGGACCTGGCAGACCCGGCTCCTTTTGCCGCGGAGTTCGCCGCGCTCGACGTGGACGTGGTCGAAGCCGGCGTCGACGACGGGCTCGAGGAGGTCACCCGCACCGTTAACGGGCACCTGACCGCGCTCATCGGCCACTCCGGCGTGGGCAAGTCCACGCTGGTCAACCGGCTGGTGCCAGAGGCCCAGCGGGAAACCGGCGAGGTCTCCGCCGTGGGCAAGGGCCGGCACACCTCCACCCAGTCGGTGGCCCTGCCCCTGCCTGGCGATGCCGGCTGGATCATCGACACCCCGGGCATCCGCTCCTTCGGCCTGGCCCACGTCGATGCCGAGATGGTCCTCAACGTCTTTTCGGACCTGGCCGAGGTCGTCGAAGACTGCCCGCGCGGCTGCACCCATGCCGGGCCGCCAGCCGACCCGGAGTGCGCCCTCGATGACCCAGAGCGCATTGCCCCTGACAGCGCCACCGCCCGCCGCCGCGACGCCGTGCGCGCCCTGCTAACGGCGCTGCGCAGCAACGTCGAGTGGGAGATGTAAAGGCGCGCAAACGCACCTGGGCCTGCCCCTCCAAACAGTGGCCAGGTCCCGTGTGGTGGGCTAGGCTGTGCCGTAGGTCTCATCAATACTTAGCTAAGTAGGAGCAAAATGACTTCATCTAAAGACATCACCGCTTTCTCTACTTCCATGCTCGTCAAGTCTCTGAGTACGTTGCAGATTGCTACGGGAGAGGATAACGGCAAGTGGGGCGCCCAATTTCCGCAAGGTGTTGCCATCTTCGTTCCCGATGATGAATATTTCACTGTTCGCATTGAGTCTTTTGGAACAATCCCGTCGGACAAGATGCTGGTGGCAATGAACGCTATTAATGCGATGAATGACAACCGAGAGTGTCAGGAAGTTTGTGTGTGAGGCTCTGATCTGAAGGAGTTTCACTGATA
>CAVFKS010000029.1:0-21372 GCA_963623015.1 Clostridia bacterium | reverse complement strand
CTCGGCGATGGCGTCGAGCTCAAGCGTGCTCACGCCGGGGCGGATGGCCTCGCCGTTGACGTCGATGATCGCGTTGGTCTCCGGGGTAGCCGGGCGGCGCTCGACGATGCCACCGTCTTCGGCGACCTCCACGATGCCGGCTTGGACGGGCACGCCCATGGCATCTTCGGTGGCGCGGCGGGCCACGTCCGCGGAGGAACGGACGTTTTCTAGGTCGCGGTTGAGCGTCTCAATCTGGTTGTTGAGGGTGTCCTCCTGGACGCTGAGCTGCTGGACTTGGAAGGTCTGCGTGGTCGACACGCCAGACAGCCACATGGCCACGGTCACGCCGAAGAGCAGCAGTCCTAAGCCTAAGAAGTGAAACTTGTTTAACCAGCGCTTGGTGCCCTCGTGCACCTGCCGCACGCCGCGCTCGCTGGCCACCTGGCGCGATCCCAGGCGCCCGCGGCGCTTACGGGTCGTACCCGGGGAGTCAATGCGCGCTCCCCGGCGGCCGATGCCCGGCAGCTCCCGCACCGGGGTATAGGCGCGGGTGGAGCCCACCGTGGACCGGCGCCCACGGGCGGGTTCGCCGCGGTCGAGCAGACCCGTGGCAGAGCTGGCGCGCTGGCCGGTAGCCCCCTGCGCAGCGCCGAAGCCATAACCGTCGTTTCCGGTGGTGTAGTCTCTGCTCGCGCCCATTGTCAGGGGTGCCTTTCTGCGTCGTGGGTGTGATGGGACATAGGTAGGGGAAGTAGTAGCTGCGCGCGGGGCCATTAGCTGTGCTCCGTTCCCGGCGGGAGGAAGCGGGGTGCACCCTCGAGGCGCTCTATTGCGCGCACCCGCACTGAGGCCGCCCGCGGGTTCTCCGCAATCTCGGCCTCGCTTGCCTTCTCCGAGCCACGCGTGACCACCTTGAAGTGAGCCGCGGTGCCCGGCAGATCCATCGGCAGCCCCGCCGGCGTGGTGGAGGTAGACAGCTTCTTGAACGCCGCCTTGACGATGCGATCCTCCAGCGACTGGTAGCTCATGAACACCGCGCGCCCGCCCGGGCGAAGTGCCTGGGTGATAACCGGCAGCACGAACTCCAGCGCCTCAAGCTCGCGGTTGACCTCGACGCGCAGCGCCTGGAACGTGCGCTTGGCGGGGTGCCCGCCGGTGCGGCGCGTGGCCGCAGGGATGGTGGCGTAGAGCAGCTCCACCAGGCGGGCGGAGGTCTCAAACGGGGCCTTGTCCCGCTCGCGCAGGACCGCCGAGGCGATCTTGCCGGCAAAACGCTCGTCACCGTAGGCCTTGAGGATGTGCGCCAGCTCCCCGTGCGAATAGGTATTGAGCACGTCCGCGGCCGTCATCGACTGGCTAGGATCCATGCGCATGTCCAGTGGGGCGTCGGTGCGATAAGCAAAGCCACGCTCGACCTGGTCGAGCTGCATCGAGGAGACCCCCAGGTCAAATAGCGCGCCGGCGATGCCCGCCTCGCGCGCAGCCTCAAAGACCGGGCCTTCGCCCTGGGCAATCTCGGTGCCGACCTCGTCGAAGCGGCAGCCCACGCCCACGAAGCGGTCGCCGAAGGGGGCCAGGCGCTCGGTGGCCGCGGCCAGGGAGGCGGCGTCGCGGTCCAGCCCGATGACGCGGGCCTGCGGGAAGTGCTGCAGGAAGTATTCGCTGTGCCCGCCCGCACCGAGGGTGCCGTCGACAATCACGGCACTCTCCCCCGCCGCTAAGACGGGTTCGGACAACAGCTCGGCCATGCGGGCGCGCATGACGGGAACGTGCCCGTGGTTAGCGGCGATGTCGAAGTTGCCGTCCAGGCTGCCCTGACCCTGAATGTCGGTGTCCAAGCTGTCCTTCACGCGGGCTCTCCCCCCTTTAGTCAATCCGTCGAATCCCGGCCGTCGTCCCTATAGGTTGAGTGCGTATAGGGCCCTGTCCGAGGTAGGTTTCTGATATCGGGGAAGTACACCAGAGCATCCACCTCGGGCAGAGTCCATACACGCACTCTTTGTATTTGTTACTTGCGTCGGCCTACAGAAGGCCCGCGAGGACATCGTCCGCGTCGGCCGCCGAGTAGGCGTCTTCAGTTTGTGCCTGGTACTCAGCCCACTTGGCTGCGTCCCAGATTTCGAGGAAGTCCACCGAGCCGATGACCACGCATTCCTTGGAAAGCCCTGCGTACTCCCGATGCCCTGCCGATAAGGTGATGCGTCCGCTCCCGTCTGGCCTTTGCTCATCCGCGCTCGCAGCGAGGTTACGGATGAAGGCGCGTGCCTCCGGGTTGGTGCGCGATACGGCCGCGGCCTTGCGTGCTCTCGCCGCAAACTCCTCCCGCGGATACACCGCCAGAGAATGGTCTTGACCTTTAGTCACCATCAGCCCTCCGGCTAATTCCTCACGGAACTTGGCCGGAAGTGTGAGACGTCCTTTGTCATCGAGCTTTGGAGTGTAGGTTCCCAGAAACATCCCGGACCCACCTTCCTTTACTCGAGAACGCCGGTTCCTCTGCAGTCCATGAAGAGCGCTTAAGCTCACCCCTCATCAACCACTGCGCCCCACTCTACCCCACTTTGCCCCACCAACAACACCCGAAACGCGCCCGGCAACCCTTCTGCGCCAAATAACTGCAGGTAGAAAGCCTAAAAATCGGTGGGGCAATTTCCCCAGACCCTCAGAAGCCTCCCTCCGGAGGCCCCCATTTTCTCCCCCCAGCCGTCACAACAGTAACTTGCACCCCACTACTTCCCCGTTATTGACCGCAGCGTTTCGAGGCGCTTAGACCAGCATTTTCACCCAGGCAGCCCCACCACCAGCCCCAAGGGCACCCAGTGGGTCACAGTGGGGCGCCGCGGTGGGACGAAGTGGGGCGCCGCGGTGGGGCGAAGTGGGGCGCCGCGGTGGGGCGAAGTGGGGCGCCGGCTGCAGCGGGCCAGAAAAAGCCAGTTTTGCCACTTTTACCCCGGTTCAACCCCGCCTGAAGCCCCGAAAGTGGCAAAACTCGCTCATCCGCCAGCCCCTGCCAGCAAACAGTCAGCAAATAGCCTGGGAATACAGAAAGGACAATAGCCGGGAAAGCAGCCCCGCACGGCACACAAAATCCCGGCCCCATGCGGGACCGGGAAAGACAAACTTAAAAGGACTAGTTGCCCTCGAAGCGACGGCGGAAGTTATCTTCCAAGCGGGAGCCAACACCGTTATTCTTCGGAGCGGCCTTCTTAGGACTGCGGGAGGCCTTGCTTGGAATAGGGGACTTCACGCTGCCACCGCCTCGCAACATCCATACGCCAGCACCAAACATGACGAGGAAGCCCACGATGGACAGCGTGACAAACCACAGCGACTGCTGAGCTAGGGCCACGCCGCCAATCAGCATGACCAGCCCCACAACCACGAGGGCCACACCGCGCAGGGTAACGGCGCCCGAGCCAGAACCAAAGGAGGATCCTTCGGAGACGTCGGAACCAAAGTTCGGGTCACCCTCCAAAAGTGACCGCTCAATTTCCTGAAGTGCGCGCAGCTCCTGTTCGGATAGAGACACTTCTTCCTCCTATGGGATAGACGGTACCTGCGGCCAAAGCAGCCAACAGCCCATGCTTTTCACAATCTTCTACCCATACAACGCTACGCGAGCCCGGGAAGTTCCCGCCGACCCGAAGTTTCCGCCCCTACCCCCTCTAGGCCCGCCAACTAGGCAGCAGCCGGCGAGGCGGCGTCATCGACCACGGCAAGGAACTGCCCCACCACGGCCAGTAGCTCAAAAACCAGGTCCGGGTCCACGCCGTCATCGAGGCCAATCATGACACGCGAGCGAGTACGGGAGTAGCCGCGCAGCTTCTCCGCCCACGCCTTGGCCGGCCCGCCCACTAGGCTCAGGCGCTCCCAGGCGCTGGAGGGAAGGCGCTTGCGCTGGGCTACCCGAGTGCCAGCCACCCAGGCACCCGCCGTGCGCAGCGCCGCCTGGTAGGACAGCTCTAGGGCCTCCGCATAATCCTCCGCCGCGGCGGCGCGGCGGGCACGGTCGAGCAAATCATAGGCCTGAGTAAG
This sequence comes from Clostridia bacterium, assembly GCA_963623015.1. Taxonomy (GTDB): domain Bacteria; phylum Actinomycetota; class Actinomycetes; order Mycobacteriales; family Mycobacteriaceae; genus Corynebacterium. The sequence continues at coordinate 17,355 of CAVFKS010000029.1, read as the reverse complement.
GAAGCGCTGGCGCTTGCCGGAGGGCTTGTGCCCAGCGTTGTCCACGAACTTATCGGTAGCGGAGATGACCTGTGCCATGAGAGTGCTTCCTTTCTTGCCTGTAGTGCAGAGGACCTGAACTAAAAGTTTTTCTAAAGCTATGTGTTGATTTCTTTGACCTGGAGCCTATTGGGCCCCCTGGACAACAACCTTGATTTTAGCTCACCTGTTCGAACCGTGCAATAGTTTTCGCACCACAGACGCTTTCTCCAGGCAGTTTTACCCGAACATTTTCGAACATCGGCTCCACCACGCTTCGCACCCGATCTCCCCACGAGTCCGGCTCTTCTGCTTGCATGGAGTACGTGAACATCCTCCTGCACCGCCTGAACCCCGCGGAGTTTTCCCTCCTCGCCCCGCAGTTGGTCGACGTCTACATCGCCGCGATGGGCTACGACCCTGCGGTGCGCAGCCCGCGCATTCGCGCGTGGCGCCGGGACCTCATGCAGCCGGGGTTTGCCGCCGTCATCGCGGAGATCGACTCTGCTGTGGCTGGCGTGGCCTACGGGTTCTTGGGCAGTTCCGATACCTGGTGGGACCGGCAGCTGCGCCGGGGGTTCAGGGAAGCCGGGGGGCCCACGCCCGAGCAGCAGGGCATCCTCAACAGCTACTTCGAGCTGGCAGAGATCCATGTTGCGCCCGACCTGCAGGGAGCGGGCATCGGCAGAATGCTCCTGCGGGAGGTGCTGTGGAATGTCCCGGCGCGCCACGTGTTGCTGTCCACGCCCGAGGTCGACGGCGAGGACAACCGGGCCTTCGGCCTCTACCGCTCCGAGGGGTTTGGCGACGCCTTGCGCCACCTCCACTACCCCGGCGACGCGCGCCCCTTTGCGATCTTGCACGCCAGTCTGCCACTGCCGCCCGCGCCCGCGCCGCGCCGACACTGGTAGCGGCCGGGCACAGGGTAACCTGTCGCATGTGAATGATTCTCAGTTCGACGCTGCCAACCTGACCTTCGATGCCGTGCCCGCCGCCGTGCGCGACCAGCTTCAGGCCTACCTTGACTCGCGCCGCGCGGAAGTCGCCGCCATCGGCTCCCCCGTCGTCGACGCGGTAGCCCACCTGGAGTCCTTCGTGCTCGACGGGGGCAAGCGCATCCGCCCGCTCTACGCTTGGGCCGGCTTCATCGGCGCCGGCGGCCTCCACCGCCCGGATGTAGACCCGCAGGCGATGTTCCAGGCCGCCAGCTCCCTGGAGTTCATCCAGGCCTGCGCGCTCATCCACGACGACATCGTGGATGCCTCCGACACCCGGCGCGGCAACCCCACCGTCCACCGGGCCGTCGAGGCCGCCCATCGCGACGCGGACTGGGTGGGCAGTGCCGAGCACTTCGGGCGCTCGGCCGCCATCCTCATCGGGGATCTGGCCTTAGTGTGGGCCGAGGACATGTTCCAGGACTCTGGCTTAGATGCCGCTGCCCTGCAGCGGGCGCGCGCGCCGTGGCGCGGCATGCGCACCGAGGTCATCGGCGGGCAGCTGCTCGACATCAGCTTGGAGGCAGTGGGCAATGAATCCATTGAGCTTTCCGATGCCGTCAACCGTTTCAAGACCGCCGCCTACACCATCGAGCGCCCCCTGCACATCGGCGCCGCCGTGGCGGGCGCCGGCCCGGAGCTCATCGCCGCGCTGCGGGGCTATGGGCGCGATATCGGCATCGCCTTCCAGCTGCGCGACGACGAGCTGGGTGTGTTCGGGGATCCTTCGGTTACCGGCAAGCCGGCCGGCGATGACCTGCGCGAGGGCAAGCGCACCGTGCTGCTCGGCCTGGCGCTAGCCGCCGCCGATGAGTCCGACCCGGCGGCCGCTGCGACCCTGCGTCGCCTGGTAGGAACGACCGATGACCCAGCCGACATCGCCCGCATGGCCCAGATCATCGACGACTCTGGGGCGCGTGCCGTCATGGAAAAGCGCATCGAGGCGCTGACCGAGTCCGGCCTGCGCCACCTGCGCGAGGCCCGCGTGGACGAGACGGTAACGGACATGCTCGAGCAGCTGGCCTACAAGTCCACCGCGCGCACCCGGTAGTCGGCCATGACAAACACTGTTGCGCCCACCCGTCCCCTGCCCGCCCCGCTGCGCCACCCGCTGTGGCTGGGCCTGGCCGCCAGCATCGTGTTGGCGCTAGCCTCCTTCGGTGGTGGGGCAACCCGCAACCGCGGCGGCGCACTCGAGGCCTTAGGGTTGTCCTTCTTCGCGTTCGGGCACGGGCGCAACCTGTCCATCCTGGTGTACTGGATTGCCCTCTTTGCACTGGTGGGCGCCTGGATTATGGCCGGCAAACTCATCGTCGCCCCGACGCTGGGCTCCCAGGGCTCAACCGCAACTGTAGAAGGCGGCTTGCAGCGGGTGCGGACCCTGCTGTGGGCGTGGGTTATCCCGCTGCTTTTCGCAGGGCCGATTGCCTCGCGCGATGTGTACTCGTACCTGATGCAGGGCGCGATGGTTCGCGATGGCTTCGATCCTTATAGCGAGGGCGCCGCCGCCAACCCGGGGCCTTTTCTACTGGAGGTCTCCCATGACTGGCGCAACACCACCACCCCTTATGGCCCGCTGCACCTGTGGACCGGGGACATCATCACCTCGGTTGTGGGCGACAACGTCGCGGCCGGTCTGATTGCCTACAAGCTGGTTTCGCTAGTCGGCTTCGCGATGATCGCGTGGGCTATTCCAAGGATTGCCCGCCAGCTCGGCGGGAACCCCACGCTGGCGCTGTGGCTGGGCGTGGCCAACCCGGTCATGCTCTTGCACTTGATCGGCGGCATGCACAACGAGTCCGCGATGGTGGGACTGGTCTCGGTGGGCCTGTTGCTGGCGCTCAAGGGCCGCTGGTTTAACTTCCTCGGCGCCATCGCGCTCATCGCCGTGGCCACCGCACTCAAGGTCACCGCCTTTTTGGCCATGCCGTTTGTGCTCTGGCTCATCATCCACGCGGCACGCAGGCGCGCAACCACCCGTCGGGGCCAGGCTGGCGCCGCAGTGGCGGCGTTTGTCGGCGGCGGCATCGTCATCGTGTTCGAGACCTTCGCCGTGGTCGCCGCCATCACGTGGGCCTCGGGCTCGACGTGGGGCTGGCTGTCGGAGATCTCCGGCAACTCGAAGGTCATCAACCCCTTGGCCGGGCCCACCCTGGCCACCGACATCATGACGCCGGTGCTGCTCCTTATCAACGAGGACTTCACCTACAACACGGTGCTGGGCTGGTTCCGCACCATCTCTACCGTGCTCATGCTGCTGGGCCTGGTCGTGGTGTGGTGGTGCGCCCGCGGTGGGCGCCGCCAGGCCATCTTGGGCACGATCGCGGCCTACCAGGTGGCGTTCTTCTTCAACGCCGTGTCCCTGCCCTGGTACTACGCCTCGATCATCTCGCTGTTGGGCGTGGCTTCCCCGCCGCCGTGGCTGCTCAAGCTTTCGACGGCCGGCTCGATCTTTTTGGCACTGTCCTTTGCCGGCGACGGCAACCACCAGCTCTACAACTGGTGGTGGGTCATCGTCGTTGCCGCCGGGGCCTGGGCCGCAGCCGAATGGCTCTTCGGGAAGCTCCCACACCCCGCCCCGGCGCCGCAAGCCCCGGCCGGACAGCCGAAGAAGGCTAGCTTAGAGAACTAACCCGAAAGCTGTTCTAGAAAACTGTTCTAGAAAGCTGAGGCCTGCGCCCGCCGGATGACCTCGCGGGCCAGGTGCCCGTGGAGGGCGTCGATGGGGCGGCCCGGCAGGGTCTCGTCCTCGGTGAAGAGGTGGACGAAGATCTCCTCGTCGCTATAGCCGGCATCGGAAAGCACCGTGATGCAGCCGGAGACCTGCTTGGAGATCTTGTCTTTGGCGTTGAAGAACGCCGCCGGCACCAGCCGGATGCCGTCACTATTGCGCCAGGCCAAAAGGCGGCGCTCATGCAGCAGATCGTGCACGCGGGTCACGAGCAGGTCGAGTTTTTCGGCGACCTCGGGAAGCGTGAGCATCTCGTCGCCGGCGAGTAATTCATCCAGATTTACGTCTTTGGTCACGGACACCACCTTATCCGTTGTGGGCGTCGCGGCGCGCATCGGCCATACTGGTAGGCATGACTACTTTGGCTGTTGGTGACGTCCTCGATGACCGCTACCGCATAGACCACCCGATTGCCCGCGGGGGCATGTCGCAGGTCTACCGCTGCATCGACCTGCGCCTGGGCCGCGCCGTAGCCGCCAAGGTCATGCACGATCACTTGGCCGAGGACCCCGTCTTCCGCACGCGTTTCAAGCGGGAGGCCCGCGCCATGGCGCAGCTGGCCCACCCCAACCTGGTCAACATCTATGACTTCTCCGCCGAGGACCCGGCGTTTCTCATCATGGAGCTCATCACCGGCGGCACCCTGCGCGAGCTCTTGGCCGAACGCGGACCGATGCCCCCGCACGCGGCCACCGCCGTCATGCGCGCCGTCCTCACGGGCCTATCCGCGGTGCATGCCCGGGGGCTAGTCCACCGCGACATTAAGCCTGATAACGTGCTCATCAACGGCGATCACCGCGTCAAGCTGGGCGATTTCGGCCTGGTGCGCGCCGCCTCCCGGGAGGCCGTCGACGATCAGATCGTGGGCACCGTGTCCTACCTGGCACCCGAGCAGGTTACCGGCGCCGACATCACCCCGGCCGCCGACGTCTACTCCGCCGGCATTGTCTTCTACGAGCTACTCACCGGGGAGGTGCCCTTCTCCGGGGCCACCCCGCTCGAACACGCCAAGGCGCGACTAAGCGCCGATCTGCCCGCGCCCTCGTCGCGGATCTCGGGCATCCCCCCGCTTTTCGATGCCCTCGTGGCCTCTGCCACGGCCCGCAGCGCCGAGGAGCGGTTTGCCGATGCCGCCGAGTTCCTCGCTGCTTTGGACGACGTCGCCTCGGAGCTGGCCCTGCCGGCCTTTAGCGTGCCGGTGCCCCGCAACTCCGCGGCCGCGCGGACTGCCGCCCAGCCCACCAACTTCCAGGGCGTGGCCGGCGTGGGCGGCGAGGACGTCTTCCAGCCCACCACGGCCCTTCCCGCAGACGAGGAGGACGCCACGGAGGTCCTCGGCGACGATAACGATGCCACCACCGTCATGGCTCAGCAGCCGCTTTCCGATGCCACCCGCGCCGGTTGGGCTCCCGTGGCCAGCGACCCCCCCAGCGATGAGACCCGCTTCGACGGACCCGTCCAGCCGGCCCCCGGCGCCCCGGCGGCCTTCGATGCCCCGCGCCTATCCTTCGACTCGGCCGGCAACCAGCCCCAGTCTTACCAGCCCCAGGCCTATCAACCAGGCCACGCTCCCGCCCCCGCCTACTCTGCCCACCCCGTGCCGGCAGCCCCGCCAGCGGCCGCACCGGGCATGCAGCCCGGACTCCACACCGCCGAGGAGGAGCCAGCGCCCCGCGTGCTGAGCAACCGCTCGCCTTTTACGCTGGCCCTATGGCTGCTCATCGTCGGCATCCTCACCGTCGCCATTGCCATTGGCGGCTGGTGGTTCGGCTCCGGGAACTACTACGGCGTGCCCGTGTTCTGGCGCGTGTAATCACCGCCCCTAAAACGCTGCAACCCCCTGCCCGGGGGACACCCGGTGCAGGGGGCAAGCGCTACGTGGAAGCGGCTAGAAGCGCTTCTGGTTGCGGAGCATCTCCGCGACCAGGAAGGACAGCTCCAGCGACTGCTGGGTGTTCAGGCGCGGGTCCACGGCGGACTCGTAGCGGCCCGGTAGGTCCACCTCGGTGATGTCCTCGGCGCCGCCCAGGCACTCGGTGACGTCCTCACCGGTGAACTCCAGGTGGATGCCGCCCGGGTGGGTACCCAGCTCGCGGTGCACCTCGAAGAAGCCCTGGACCTCGTCGATGATCTTGTCGAAGTGGCGGGTCTTGTAGCCGTTGGAGGCGGTGAAGGTGTTGCCGTGCATCGGGTCGGACTGCCAGACCACCTTGTGGCCGGACTCCTCGACCGCGCGGATGATCGGCGGCAGGACGGTGCGGACCTTGTCGTGGCCCATGCGCGCGATCATCGTCAGGCGACCGGGCTCACGGTGCGGATCGAGGCGCTCAGCGTAGGCGACGGCCTCCTCCGGGGTAACGCCCGGGCCCAGCTTGATGCCGACCGGGTTGCCGATAAGGGCGGCGAAGTTGACGTGGAAGTCCTCCAGGCCGCGGGTGCGCTCGCCGATCCAGACCTGGTGGGCGGAGAGATCGTAGAGGCGGGTCTGCCCCTTGTCATCCTTGCCCAGGCGCAGCATGGAGCGCTCGTAGTCCTTGAGCAGGGCCTCGTGCGAACAGTAGATGTCCGCCGAGCGCAGCGTGTGGTCGTCAACGCCGCAGGCGCTCATGAAGCTTAGGCCGGCGTCGATTTCCTCCGCCAGCTGCTCGTAGCGCGCCCCTGCCGGGGAGTTCGCCACGAACTCGCGGTTCCACTCGTGCAGGCGGTACAGATCCGCCGTGCCGGAGGCGGTCAGGGCGCGGATGAGGTTCATCGCGGCCGAGGAGTTCGCGTATGCGCGCACCATGCGGGCCGGATCGTGGCGACGGGCTTCCTCAGTGGGCTCAACGCCGTTGACGATGTCACCGCGGTAGTTCAGCAGGCCGTTGCCGTCGTAATCAGAAGAGCGCGGCTTGGCGTACTGGCCGGCGATGCGCCCCAGCTTGACCACGGGCGTAGACGCGCCATAGGTGAGCACGACCGCCATCTGGAGCAGGGCCTTGACGTTGCCGCGGATGTGCGGCTCCGTGTTCGACTCAAAAGACTCCGCACAGTCGCCGCCCTGCAGCAGGAAGGCCTTGCCGTTTGCGACGTCAGCCAACTTCTTCTTCAACGACTCAATCTCCGGCGCGACCACGATGGGCGGCACGGACTCCAGAATCTTGCGAACATTATCGGCCTGGCGGCGGTCCCAGCTTGGCTGCTGCTTGGCGTCGCGCGCGATAACGTCCTGGAACGCCTCCTCGATGCCCTCGGGCAACGGGGGGAGATCCGGCAAGACTTCTTCAGGAATATCTACTGTCCAACTCACCCGTTCATTATGGCACACGGATGCAAATGCGGGACTATTAATCGGTAGTTAAATACACAAAAGTCCCAGCTCAATACCTATCACTGTTTTCGTGGCCCCACGCGTAGCGCGCTTTTGGCGCACTCTTAACGCAGGACCCGGTTGCCCTCGCTCAGTGGGAGCGCCTCCTGGCAGGCGCGGAACTTGGCCAGGTTGTGGCGGGCATCGACTAGCGCGTCATGGTTGCCATGGGGCAGCTGCGGCAGCTTCGGGCACCCGGCCATCTCCCAGTACTGCTTGAGCTCGCGGGTATAGCGGGGCACGATCCGGGGCAGGGCGGCCATATCCCCCCAGAGTTGGGCCAGAACCAGGTGATCGTAGGCGCCGACCCAGGCCCACATCTGCGGCTTCCCGGAAGACTGCGTGATGAAGTCGAGCACTTCCTGACGGATGGTAGCCCGCGACTTCCAGGCGGCATCGCCAGGGCTGGGCAGCTTGTTGAGCACGTTCTCGCGAACCCAAGCGTTAGCGCGGGAGGGCTCAAACTCAGTGGACACCGCGTAGTACTCGCGGCCGTCTTCTGCCACGATGCCGATGGACACCAGCTCTACGGTGAGCCCATCCTCGATAAATTCGGTGTCATAAAAGTAGCGCACGCCTTGTACTTTAGCCCCTTCCCCACCGGCCCCCGGTATGCGGGGTCACGGCCAGGCAGGCCGCGGCGCCGCGCGGGCGGACACCGGGCGGAGGCTTCCTAGAGGCCCCTATCCGGCTCGGCACCGGCCGGGTAGCCGCGGCCGGCGGCCAGGGATTCTTTGACGTCGGCGGCGTAGACGTCGATATAGGGCTGCTTGGCCAGGCGGGCAAGCGACAGCATGAACTCATCGGTGAACGCGCGCAAGGTCTCAAAATCTTCCGGATCCAGGCCGCGCTCGCGCGCCCACTCCAGCGGGTCGATGGGCTTGCCCACGCGCACGCCCACCCGGGCCGGGCGCGGGACCCACGTGCCGATGGGGTTGGCGTCGCGCGAGCCGATCATGGCCACGGGGATTACGGGGCAGCCAGTACTGAAAGCGATCTTGGCCATGCCGGTCTTGCCGCGGTAGACGCGCCCATCGGGCGAGCGGGTGCCCTCCGGGTAGATGCCGAATAAGCCGCCGGCGTCCAAGATGGACTTGGCCGCGCGCAGGCTGTCCTCGCCCGCAGACTCGCTGGTGCGGTGCACCGGCACCTGGCCCACCGCGGTGAAGAACCACTTCTGCACCCGGCCGACCAGGCCCGGAGTGGTAAAGTACTCGGCCTTGGCCAAAAACTGAATCTGGCGCGGGCACATCAACGGGAAGTAGAAGGAGTCCATGACGGACTGGTGGTTAGAGGCCACGATCGCCGGGCCCGTGGCCGGGATGTTATCCATGCCCTCAGACCAGGGGCGGTTCCACACGCGCAGCGCGGGCCCAAAGAGGACGTGCTTGAATGCCCAGTACCACCTGTTTTTCATGCCCTGCTCCTAGATCGCTGCCCTGGCCATATCTGACACGCCAATCATACCCGCCGCCGAGCCCAGCTGGGCCGTTGCCACGCGCGCCAGCGGCCGGTGGCCCGCGCCCACGATGGCACCGGCCATGACCTCACGGGCGGTGTCTAGGTAGAGGTCGGCATCGCCGGCTACTCCCCCGCCCAGCACGATGAGGTCCGGGTCAAGCACGTCACACACGATGGACAGACCCCGGCCCAGCCACTGGGCAAAGTCCTCCATGACGGCCTGCCCCAAGGGGTCGCCCGCGCGGGCGGCCTGGGCAATCGCCACGCCGTCGGCATCGTCAGGCAAGGAGGTCTCAAAGCTGCCGCGCAGCTCCCGGAAGGTATCCGGCAAGGCGGTGCCAGACGCGTAGCGCTCCAGGCAGCCGCGCTTGCCGCACGAGCACTCGCGCCCGCCGGGAACGACCACGATGTGACCGAACTCCGGAGCCGTACCAAAAGCGCCCCGGTAGATGGTGTCCTCGGTCATCAGCGTCGCGCCGATGCCCGTGCCGACGGCGAAGAATACCCAGTCGCGCGCGCCCTGGCCGGCGCCAAAGCGCCACTCGCCCCACGCCGCGGAGTTAGCGTCGTGCTCAATCTGCACCGGCACGTCCAGGCGGCTGCGCAGTTTCTGCGCCACCGGGTAGTCGCGCCACGGCAGGTGCGGGGCAAAGCGCACCTGCTCCCGGGTGGGATCCAGGAAAGCGGCCACGGCCAGGCCGACGGCCTCGATGCGGTGGCGGCTCTGCAGCTCATCCACCATGTCTACGATGGCCTGGTCTAGCTCCTCAGCCGTGGCCGGAGTCGCGGCCGACCGGGAATCGATGAGCTTGCCCTCAGCCGTGATCACGGCGGCGCGAAGATTGGTTCCCCCGATGTCGAAGCCGACGGTGAGCCCGCCGGGTGCGTGCTCCTGCGCGGGAGTGGGGGTGATTTTTTGCATGCGTTACAGGATATACCCCCACTTGCCCCCAGGGCTAACTCTAGGAGGCCGCCGCCTCTAGCCGCTTAGTGCGTCGCGCAGGCGAGCGCCCATCAACTCCCAGGACCAGTTTTCCTCCACGTTGGCGCGCCCGGCCCGGCCCATGGACTCGCGCAGGGCGGCATCGCCCAGCAGGCGGTCTAGGCCGGCGAGGAGCTCGTCCAGGCTGGTTCCTCCCACCACCAGCCCGGTATCGGGCGTGACCGTCTCCGGGGCGCCCCCGGAATCGCCCGCGATGACAGGCACGCCCGCGGCCTGGGCCTCCAAGTAGACGATTCCTAGCCCCTCGACGTCCAGCCCTCCCCCGCGGGTGCGCGCGGGCATGGCAAAGACATCCGCGGCGTTGAGCGCCAAGTTGAGCTCGGCGTCGTCACGCGCCTCCCAGAACACCGCGTCCGGGCAGTACATCCGCGCCAGCGCCCCCAGCGTGTCCCGGTAACGCCCGCGGCCAACGATGAGCAGCTGCGCTCCCGGGTGGCGCTCGCGCAACTGCGGCATCACTCGCAGCAATTGGTCCTGCCCCTTGCGCGGAACGAGGCGGGAGATACACGTGATGACCGGGCCATCCTCCCGCAGCCCGAAGTGGCGGCGGGCTGCCTGGGCAGCCTGGGTACCGCCAGGCTTAAAGCGCCCGGCATCGACCCCGCTGGGCAGGTGCACCCAGCGCGGGCCGGGGCCAAACGCGGGCTCCAGGCGGCGCCGCGTGTAGTCCGCGATGTAGGTAATCACATCTGCCCGCTGGCCGATGCCGCGCAGCGCCTGCCGCCCGCCCGGCACCATGGACCAGCCGACCTCATGGCCGTGGGTGGAGGCCACGATGTGGCGCGCGCCCGCGCGGCGGGCTGCCCCGCCCAGAAGCGCCAGGGGCGCGGCGGCCCCGAACCAGACCACCTCGATGCCGCGGGCAGCGATAATCTCCTGCATGCGCCGGCTCACCGCCGGGGTGGGCAACATCGGCCAGTGGGGCCAGCGGATAACCTCGAAGTCCTGGGCTTCGTCCCACTGCCGCGCAGCCTGGGCGTCGCGCGTGGAGGCAAAGACCGTGACCTCCGCCGGATCCAGGGTGGCCACAAAGTCCCGCAAGTAGGACTGGATGCCGCCGATGGTGGGCGGGAAGTCATTGGTAACCAAGAGTATGCGCGCCATGGGGCACGATCCTACCCCGCGGGCCGGCAGCGCCCGCCCCAGGCCGGCCGGGGCCTAGAATCGGACCGCGCCCTGGATGGGCATGGAGTCCAGCGGGACCACCTGCACCGGCACGCCATAGGTGGAGGCATGGACCACCTGTCCGTCACCGATGTACATGCCCACGTGAGTCACCCCGGGGTAGTAGCCCACGACATCGCCGGGCTCGAGCTTGTCCAGCGGCACCGGCTCGCCGCCGGCCAACTGGGCCTGCGAGGTGCGCGGGATCGACTTGCCCTGCTGGGCATACGCCCAGACCATCAGCCCGGAGCAGTCGAAGGCGTCCGGGCCGGTGGCACCCCACCCATACGGGGAGCCGAGCTTACTCAAGGCCGCTTGGGCCGCCGCTCCCCCGGCGCCAAGCTCCGACAGCCGCGCCAGTGCCTCCGGGTCGATGTCGGCGGCCGTGCCAAACTGGGACTCCCACGCGGCGCGCAGCTCAGCACTAAGCCCGTCGATGCGCGCCTCAATATCGGCCCGGCGCTGCTCTAAGGCCTCTTGCTCTGCGAGCAGCTGGGCGCGGCGATCCTCGAGCTCTTCGCGCAGGCGCTGCGCCCTATCCACGGCAGCGGTGGCCTCGGTGTGGGCGGCACTCGCTCCTTGTGAGGCCTCGGACTTGGCCGCCAGGTCCCGCCTCGCGGTGCGCGATAGGGCGCCCATAAACCCCAGGCGTTCGACGGCCTCCTGAGCGCTGCCGGAGGCTAGCGTCGTAGTGAGCGGATCGAGGTGCATGCCCCGGTAGCGGTGGTTTGCCAGGCTGTCGATGCTGCCCTGTTGGCGCACGACCTCACCAGCCGCGGCATCGGCAGCCGCCTGGGCCTCTGTGGCGGTCCGCTCGGCTTCGGCGAGGACGCCTTCGTGGCGGGCCAGCTCTTCTTCTGCTTCTTTGACCTCCTCGCCCTTGGCGGAGACCTCCCACGCCGCCTGACGGATCTCTTCGTTGAGCCGGGCCATCTCCTCGGCGGCAGGCGCGGCGGACTCTGCTGTCTCTACACTCGCCGGGGCATCCTCGCTCCCCGCGCCGTCCAGCGGCGCCTCCTGGGCGTAGGCCGGCGCGGCCAGCGCACACGTTAATGCCAGGGCGCAGGCCACAGCGGGGAGACGAAAACTCAATGGGGAGGGAAAATCAGGCACCTTGGGGCACTTCCTAGTCGACGAATAGACACACACTGTACTCCACTGCCCCGACAGAACTCTGCCTCAACCCGCGTAGAAAACAGGGCCCACCAGCCGCGCCGACCAGCGCTGTTACGGCAGGTACGCATGTGTGCTACCGCGAAAAATGGGGAGCACTCCCCGTCTCGGTTTCAGGCCACCCGCAGCCCCGATAGCATCCACGTACGCCCCACCACGAAGCCTGACAACTAAGGAGGAAGCCACTTGCCACACCGCACCTTGCCAGCAGACGCGCGCCCCGCAGGAGAACCGGAGCAGGCAAAGACCGAATAAAACGCCAAAATTCCCGCCCTCCCGACAAGGGAAGGACGGGAACGCTGGTAGCAAGCCTCAGGCTGCCCCGATTCTAGAAACCGTGCACTTAGAAGCGAACGATGGAGTGGATCGGCATGTAGTGCAGCGGGCGCTCAGCGACCGGGACGCCAGAGTTAAGGGCATCGATCATGGTGCCGTTGCCGGCGTAGATGCCCACGTGGGAGGCGCCACCGTAGTAAACCACGATATCGCCCGGCTGGATGTCAGCCAGAGCAACCTGCTGGCCGCCGGAAGCCTGTGCCTGGGAGGTACGCGGGATGTTCTTGCCAGCCTGGGCGTAGACCCAGGAGGTGAAACCAGAGCAGTCGAAAGCGCTCGGGCCGGCAGCGCCGTAGACGTACGGGGAGCCAATCTTGGAACGAGCGATGTCCACGATCTTGGAACCGGTGGACTGCTGCGGTGCGGCGGCCGGGGCAGCCGGGGCGGTAACCGGTGCCGAGTAGTTGTTTGCACCCTGTGCGGCAAGCGACGGGACGTACTGGCCGACGTTCGGCACGTTCTGGATGCCGGGGACGTTCTCCAGGCCCTGGATGTTGACGCTGAGGTTGGTGTTGGGGATGACAACCTCGGCGGCCTGTGCGACGCCCGGAACGGCGACGGTTGCGGTTGCAGCAAGGGCTGCGGTGCCTGCGATGCGACGGGTTACGTTGTTGCCCTGACGACGGTGCTTAGCCACGAAAATAAACTCCAAATCTTCCTGCGCGTCTACCGTGCAGCCTCACCCTTCGGGACTATCCCTCATGGGCTTATCCCGTGGGGAATCCTTCTCCACCGGATTAGTGACTGCGTGGCTCTGGCCCGGGAAGGGCCTAACGTTCTTCGGCGCGGCCCCTGTGGCCTTGCCTCCGTTCGGCCCTCCACTCAGGGTGGGCCAGATGCGACGCTTATATTTTTGTTGTTCTATTGCGATGCCCTGGTGGCTTCTGCAATGTCTCAAGTAGGTTACGAAACCATCACAACCGATGTCCAACCACACGCCGCAATACGGACGTTATCCGTTCGTTATCAAGTCGTGACCAAAAAGCTTTTTCTTAACGTCACCGCGACAGAATTTAGGCCAGACCACCCCACAAACGGCCGCCCACCTGCACAATCGCTGGTTTCAGGCAATCTTCAGAAAAGATAAAGGTCACGGCAATTCTCTAAGCTAAACCCATATTGTGACCTTCAACACATACTAGTAACAATCTCCCCAATCGTCGCGCCATTCACATCCTGCGCCGGGACGAACACGCTACAAATCCGTCGAATCCCGACTATGATCCCAGATCTTCTTTCACTTGAGTAACACCAGCCACATGCATCTCACAATCACTCGCCCCACCAGCCTCACAAGCCAGCGACAAACGCAACTGGGCAGGCCGCTGAGCATCGACATATGCCTCACCGCTCCCCACGGCATCTTATGGCTCCCTCGGTCGCGGTTGTCACGCGCCAGCCCTCGTGGGGGTGACAACCCCCCGCCAGGCGTTGTTGTGCGACCGGTGGCCGCAGTGGCGACCAGGAGACGCAGGCGGCATCGCCAAGCAAAGCTCACAGCAAACCAGGCCATGAGGGCGCGGCTGCCACAAGGCGCGGCAGTCCCGCACCAGGACTCCGTGGGTGGACTGGGGCGATAGCGGCGCGGGACGAAAGGATCACGCCACATATGTGGAGGGGGGCGACGCGCCCTTCCTATATATAGGGAGCGAATCTGGCGCGTTTGTTCAGCCCATAGGTAGTGCCAGGGTGCCCTACTGGCTGCAGGTCGCGAAAGCATGCCCAGGGCCTCCCATATATATAGAGAGAAACAGAGTCGCGCCGCTGTTACGAGCATGAAAACCGGGGCGCGTTCCGCGCAGCCAAGCGGGGTGCTATCCCCTGGCCTCGCCCTGCTGGGACAGCGATGTTTCGGCACGGGGCCACGGACGGGCCGGGAGAGCCATAAAGGTGGTGTAAAACGACGAATCCGCCGGCCTGCAGTGCAGGACCGGCGGATCGGTGACAGTTTCGAAATCAGCTGCTAGATGCGGCCGTTCTCCTCGTCCTCGCGACGGTTGGCCTCGTTGAGGCGGCGGAACATCTCCGTCTCCTCCTCGTGGTTCTCGTGCGCGATGGCGCGCTTCTTAGCCTGAATGGACGGATCGTCCGGGCTGAAGATGCCGAAGGTCTCGGAGTCGGCGAAGCCAAGCTGGTTGAGCTGCTTCGGCACATAAGCACCGGAGTATTCCAGAGGAACGGCGTGGCCGTGCTCGTCCACCGGGCCGAGCGGCTGGTGGACCTCGATGAAGGCGCCGTTCGGGAGCTGCTTCAGGATACCGGTCTCGATGCCGTGCTCCAGGACCTCGCGGTCGGAGCGCTGAAGACCAACGCAGATGCGCCAGGTCAGGTAGTAGGCAATCGGAGGCAGGATGATGATGCCGATGCGGCCGAACCAGGTCATCGCGTTCAGCGAAATCTGGAAGAAGTGAGCCACGTGGTCGTTACCACCGGAGATGGTCACCAGCAGGAAGAAGGTGATAGCCATTGCACCCAGGCCGGAGCGAACCGGCACGTCGCGCGGACGCTGCAGCAGGTTGTGGTGAGCGTCGTCACCGGTGAACTTCTTCTCGATGAACGGGTAAGCCATCAGCAGGATGACCATGATCATGGCCACGACGATGACCCAGAACGCACCCGGGATGGTGTGGTTACCGATGTAGAGCTCCCATGCCGGCATGACACGGGCCAGGCCGTCCGTCCACAACATGTAGACGTCAGGCTGGGAACCAGCGGAGACCTGCGACGGATTGTACGGGCCCAGCAGCCAGATGGCGTTGATGGTCAGCAGACCAGACATCAGAGCCAGAACGCCGGCGACCATCATGCCCATGCCGATAGCCTTGGTGGCGAAGACCGGCATGATGCGCACGCCAACGACGTTGTTCTCAGCGCGGCCGGGGCCGGGGAACTGGGTGTGCTTCTGGAACCAGACAATCAGAACGTGAGCGGCAATCAGGGCCAGGATGATGCCCGGGATAACCAGCACGTGCAAGATGTAGAAGCGGTCCAGCATCAGGTCGGACGGGAAGTCACCATCGAAGATGGCCCAGTGCATCCAGGTGCCGATGATAGGCAGGCCGAGGATGATGGCGGACATGATTCGCAGGCCCACACCGGAGAGCAGGTCGTCCGGCAGGGAGTAGCCCATGAAGCCTTCGACCATGCCCAGCAGGATCAGGGTGCAACCGATGATCCAGTTGGCCTCACGCGGGCGACGGAAGGCGCCGGTGAAGAAGATGCGCAGCATGTGCGCAACCATGGACATCATGAACAGCAGCGCTGCCCAGTGGTGCATCTGGCGGACGAAGAGGCCACCGCGAACCTCGAAGGACAGGTCCAGAGCCGAGGCGTAGGCGGAAGACATCTCCACGCCGTTGAGCGGGGTGTATGCGCCGTCGTAGATGACCTTCGTGATAGAAGGATCGAAGAACAGCGCCAAGTAGACACCGGTCAGCAGCAGGATGATGAAGCTGTAGAGCGCCATCTCTCCGAGCATGAACGACCAGTGGGTCGGGAACACCTTGTTCAGCTGCGGGCGCAGGGCGCCGGCGAGCGTGAACCGGGAGTCCACATTATTGCCAATCTTTGCGAGTTTGTTGCTCATTACGACTTACGCTCCCAGAATGCCGGGCCGACGGGCTCTACGAAATTGCCCTCGGCGATGAGGTAGCCCTCTTCATCAACAGTGATCGGAAGCTGAGGCAGTGCGCGGGCGGCCGGGCCGAAGACCGGCTTGCCGTACTGCAAAGCGTCAAACTGCGACTGGTGGCACGGGCACAGAATGCGCTGCGTCTGTGCTTCGTACAGAGAGGTCGGGCAACCAATGTGGGTACAAATCTTCGAGTAGGCGTAGTAGTCACCGTGGTGGAAGTCTTCCTGACCCTCGCGCTCGATGACTCGCTTCGCATCCTGGTTACGGAGGCGAATGAGCATCACGGCGTTACGGTTGCCGTGAATCGAGTGCATGTGGTTTTCGTAGACGTCCTTCTGCGGATCGTACAAATCACCATCGTTGACGTCGGACTCGGCCAGCGGGAAGACGGTCTCCATGCCGCCTGCGGCCAGGTCCTCCGGGCGCACGCGCACCAGGCGGGTAACGCCCTGGGTGGTGTAGTGCGTGCCGGACTCACCCTCGTGCTTTTCAGCAATCGTGCCGGTGTCGCGAGCGAGGTAGAGCTTGACGCCCTTATCGTGCAGCGTCCAGCCGGAGGTCCACAGCGTGCCGTCGCCCATGTAGTTGAGCTCGTGGCGGACCTTCCAGGGGTTCTTGATCATGCCGCCGAGCGGTGCGATAACGGACAGGCCAAACAGCACCGCGGCGCCACCGAGCAGGCCCTGCAGGGTCTTGCGGCGGCCGAGGGTGGAGGTCTGCCAGGAATCGTTGAGCAGAGCGGTCAGGGTACGGCGGTCAATCTCCTCGGAGGGACCGTCGTGGCGACGCTGCACGGAAATCTCTTCCGGCAGAATCTTCTTGACGTACTGCACGATGGCAACGCCCAGAGAGATGATGGCCACGCCAGACAGCAGGCCCAGCAGCGGGGTGTACATGATGTGCCAGCCCAGGCCCTCGTCACCGTGGGTCTTGAACTCCCACGGCCAGAAGAGGTAGACGGCCAGGAAGCCGAGGGCGGCAACGATGGAGATGGCAGCCCACACGCCGATGCCCGCCGCGGCACGCTTCTCCGCGGGGTCACCTGCGACCGGGAAGCGGGGCTTCCGGAAGGCTACGGTAACGTCATCCAGCTCAGCGCCCAGGGCGGTGAGCTCGGCGTCGCTCATGTTCTTGAGCTCGGCCTCAGTGTAATTCTTCTTAACGTTGCTCATTACTGACGAGATCCAATCCACATAGCGGCGGCACACAGTGCACTGATGCCAATGATCCACATTGCGAGACCTTCAGCCACGGGGCCGAGACCACCCAGGTCCCAACCGGCCGGGGTCGGAGTCTCCTCAGCGGACTTGAGGTAAGCGATGATGTCCTTCTTCTCATCAGCGGTGAGCTGGCGATCGGAGAACTTCGGCATGTTCTGCGGGCCGGTCAGCATGGCCTGGTAGATCTCCTGCTCGTTGGCCGGAGCCAGCGGCGGAGCGTACTTACCGGAGGACAGTGCGCCGCCCTGGCCGGTGAAGTTGTGGCAGGATG
>CAVFKS010000028.1:0-21905 GCA_963623015.1 Clostridia bacterium | reverse complement strand
GCGCGGTTGTTCTGTGCGCTATAGGCGGCATGGCGCAGCGGGTTGCAGTCGGCGATGCCCAGTTCGGTATGCCCGGCCAGGCCCAAGTCCGCGCCGGCCTTAGCGCCTAAGGCCGACAGCAGGATGCCGTGGCGGAAATACCCGGTGGAGACCACCAGGTTTATGCCCACCAGGCCCAAGTAGGGCAGGTCGTCCGGGGTGCCGGGGCGCCGGCCCACCACGAGCTCAGCTATCTCGCAGTCCTCGATGCCGGGCACCACCCGGATGGCGTCGCGCAGCAGGGTAAACACGCCATCGACGGCGGGCAGATCGCGGCTGTCCTCCCGGCTGGTGGCGCCGAGAGCCACGGTGTTATCGGTGCGAGGGATGACATAGACCGGGCGATCCTCCACGAAGGCGCGCACCACGCGGCCCACCGGCTGGGGGCGGGTGTCGGGCACCCGCAGGATCACTAGGTCGCCGCGCACCGGGCGCAGCCGCAGGGGGTTGCCGGCCTGGCTATCGAACCAGCCGGTGGTCTCCGCAGCGCCCAGACCATTGCACAGGTAGGCGCTGGTACCCACGGCGATGTCGGAGCTTGAGCCCCCGTGCTCCGCCGCGCAGGCCACGGAGGTGACCCGGCCTTTGCTGGCGACCACCAGGCGGGTGATGCGGCGCGGCAGGATCTCGACTCCGGCGGCGCGCAGGACCTCGAGCAAGGTGGCGGCATACATCCGCGGGTTGAGTTGGTGATCGCCGGGAATTTCTACCACCCCGGCCAACCTGGGGTGCAGGCCCGGCTCCAGCTTGCGGGCCTGCCGGGTGGGAATCCGGTTGGCCTCCATGCCGTGCACGTGTTGGTGCGCGGTGAGATCTTCTAAGTGCGTGGAGTCGGCCCGGTCGGCGGCCACCACGAAGGTGGACTCGGTGCGGTACCCGGTATCGGAGTCGGTTCTGGCCGCCAGCTTGGCCATGAGGCCAGGGAAAAGCTTCGCCGACTCCAGCATCAGGGGGTAGAGCGGTTCCTGCTGGTACTGGACCTCGGCCACCGGGGCGAGCATCCCGCCGGCGGCCCGGGTGGCGCCGCTGACCGGGTGCGGGTCGCACACCGCGATTTCGGCGGCCGGCACCCCGCGGTCGAGGAGCTCCAGGGCGGTGGACAGGCCGACGATGCCGGCGCCGATGATGACGTGTTCGAAGGACTGGCTCATGGCCGACCACCTGCGGTGGAGGTGGCGTTGTGGGCCGTGGCCTGGGCGAAGTCGGCGACGATCTGCGCGGCAAGCGCCTGCGGGTCGTCGGCGTGCATGAAGCCGCGCACGATGGCCACCCCGTCCACACCGGTGGCGGCCAGCGCGGGCGCGTCCGCGGCGGTGACCCCACCGATGGCGACCATCGGCAGGCGTGAGGCCGCGACCAGCGCCGGGTAGCCCTCCAGGCCGATGGGCGGGCGGCCGGAATCCTTGGTCGGGGTGGGCTTAAATGGCCCGCAGCCGATGTAGTCGAGCACGTCCGCGTAGTCGCCGGCACCGCGCACCAGCTCCAGGGTGCCGGTGGTCAGCCCGATGATGGCGTCTTCGCCGAGCACCTTTCGGGCCAGGCGCGGGTCCAGATCGTCCTGGCCCACGTGCACCCCGTGGATGTGGTGGCTGCCCATGAGGGCGGCGGCGACATCCACGCGGTCGTCGATGAGCACCCGGGTGGCCGGGTTGGCCTCCGCAACTGCGGCGGCGACCTGGACGGCAAGCTCCGTGAGATCCCGCACGGACAACGGCTTGCTGCGCACCTGGACCACCCCGCAGCCCCCACGCGCGGCGGCCGCGGCGATGGCTGCCACGCGGGGGAACTCCGCCGGGGTGATGGGCTGCGTGCCGGGCGTGCCGGTGACGAAGTAGGCGCGCAGGTCAAGCGTATTGTTCATGGTTTTCCTTTTTAGTCGGTGACTACCCACGCGCGGTTGGGCTGGTCGAAGAAGTCCACCTCGAAGTGGCTGGCCACCCGGAAGGCCTCGAGCGCGGCATCGGCCAGCTCCGGGTTCGCGGCGAGAGTCTGCTCCAGGCGCGCGATGGCCGCGCGCGTGGAGGTCTCGAATTCCTCGCCGGCGTAGGTTGCCAGCCAGGAATGATAAGGGTGTTCTGGGTGATCCTGGGCTGCCAGGCGGACGCCGACCTCGTAGTAGAGCCAGTAGCACGGCAGGATCGCCGCCTGCCCCACGGCGGCGGGCTCGGTGGCAGCGGCGGCGACCAGGTTGTCCGTGTAGGCGCGGGTGATGGGCGACATGCGCTGCTCGGAGCTCTCGTCCAGCCAGGTGCGCTGCATCTCCTGCTCGTCGGCGATGGCCCCGTCGGCATCGACGGCCCACTGCCCGCCCAAAAGGCGCAGCGCCTGCGCATAACGGCGCAGGTAGAGGGCGTCCTGGGCCAGGTAGAAGAGGAAATCCTCGCGCGGCAGGGTGCCGCGGCCCAACTGGGTGATAAACGGCAGCTCCATGATCTCTGCCAGGTAGGCCCCGCCGGCCTCCTCCCAGAGGCGCTGGGTAAAAGGTCCCGCCGGCCCCGCGGCCGCGGGCAGTGGGGTGGCGGCAGACGGGGCCCAGGGGCGGGCATCGGCGGCCTTTTGCATGCGGCGGGCGGTGTGCGAGTGATCCACCGGGCCGTGGCCGGCGCCGATGTGCAAGCCGTCGGCGTTCAGGATCGACTCGTGCAGCCAGCGGCTGGCCCAGCGGGCGGCCTGTGCGCCCGTCAGGCCTGCGCCCACCTTCGTGGCCAGTGCCGAGGACAGGGAGCAGTCCGTGCCGTGCGTGTTGGACGTGTCCACGCGGGGCACGGCGAAGTGCGTGACCTCACCGGTGGGGGTGACCAGCGCGTTATCGGCGCGGTCCCCGGTGAAGTGGCCGCCCTTCATCAGCACCTGGGCGTCCAAGCGGGCGGCCAGCTGCTTGGCCTGGGCGATGGCGGCATCGAAATCCGTGGCCTTCTCGGTGCCCAGGAGGACGGCCATCTCGGGCAGGTTGGGGGTCACGATGTCGGCGCGGGCCGCGAAGTCGCGGACGGCGGCCTCGGCATCGGCGGCCAGCAGCCGATCCCCAGAGGAGGCGATCATGACCGGGTCGATGATGACCGGGCAGTCGACGGTGTCGAGGAATTCCGCGACGACGTCGATGACCTCGATGGAGCCCAGCATGCCGACCTTGATGGCGTCGATGGCCACGTCGTCTGCGACAGAGCGCAGCTGGGTGCGGAGGAAATCCACCGGCGGGGTGGAAATCTCCTGCACCCCGGTGGTGTTCTGGGCTACCAGGGCGGTGACCACGCTATAGGCAAAGCCGCCCGCGGCAGTAATGGCCTTGATATCCGCCTGGATTCCGGCGCCGCCGGTCGGATCGGTGCCCGCGATGGTTAGCACCCGCGGAATAGCAGAGTTTTGAGTTACAGAAATTGCGCTCACGTAGACATCCCTTCGCTAGTTTGAGCTAGAGCAGGTTCGACGGGTCTAATCTCAGCCCCAGGCTCTTCCTGGTGCACCCCGTGTCACGCTTGCAGTCTACGCAAAATCTCCGCAGGCCCGTTTCCCACCCCCTAAGGGGTGGGCAATGCCTGGTTTAGAACTTTGCGAAGAAGTCGCGCACCGGCTTAGGTAGCCAGGCCGGCAGGGTGATGCCGCGTCCGGCATCGGCGGGCAGGAACTTCAGGTGCTGCAGGCCGGCCAGACCGGCGGCGGCCAGCAGGCCCAGGCTCAAGGCTGCGACCACGGCGATGATGCCGCCAGTAGACGAGCCGGTGGCCGAGCCGGCTGCTGCCGGCTTGGTGGGCTTTGCCGACTCAGTGGGCTCTGCCGGGGTAGAAGGCGTGGAGGACTCGGTGGGCTCAGCCGACTCGGTGGGCTCAGCCGGGGTGGAGGGCTGGGTGGACTCGGACGGGGAGGCGCCGCCAGGCGTGGTGCTCGGGGTGGAAGGCTGCGGGTCTGCTTCGGTGGCGTGGTCGTTGTTGACGAGGGTGACCTGGTCTACCACGGTCGGGTTGTTGGCGTTGTAGGTGGTCAACTTCAAGGTGTCGGCGGTGACGTCGACGGCGAGGTAGTCCTCGTCGTAGTCCTGGCGCCAGAAGGCGGTGGAGTCGTGCCACAGGGACTCGTCGGTGTTTTCCATCCGGGCCTTGGGGTGCTCGGCGCCGGTGTTGTCGGTGAAGTCGTAGAACTTGCCGCCGCCGGCAGAGGTGGTGGTGACGTAGAGGACCTGCCCATCCTGCGGTTCCAGGCGGTCGCCGCGGCGTGGCTTGTCGGCCGGGACCACCGGGGTGGTGCCATCCATCAGGTGGGTGCGCGTGTAGATGTGATCGTGGCCGGAGAGCACCAGGTCCACGTCGGCCTCGCTCATGACCGGCGCCAGGCCCTCGCGCAGGGCGGTGACGTCGTCCTCGCTGATGCTGGGGGAGCCGTCGTCAAAGTAGTGGTTGCCCTGGGAGAAGAACGAGTGGTGCATGCCCACGATGGTCCAGTCATTGTGTTCGCCGCGCTCGGCCACGGTGCGGCGGATGAAGTCGGCGTGGCGCTCGATGTCGGCGGCGGAGTCCTGGTTGGTGTTGAGCCCGATGAAGAGCACGTTATTGCGCTCGAAGTAGAAGTTGCCGGTCTCAGCGTCCTGGTTGGGGCTCAAGAAATGCTCGTCGAAGTGCTGCTTTTCCAGCGCCGAGGCGTAGTACTCGTGGTTGCCCGGCAGCGCGTTGGTGGGCACCTGGCGGATCTCCGGGGCGCTAAAGAAGCCGTCGTACTGGGCCACGGGCGCGCCCCAGCCCTCCACCTGGTCGCCCAGCGACCAGATGAGGCCGGCGTCTGGGCGGTCGGCCACCGCGTTGGCGATGGTGCGGCGCCACTGATCGGCCTGGCCCTGGATGTCGCCGCCGACGCCAATCTGGGCATCGGTCACGGTGATAAAGGACCACTCGTCGTCCCCCGTGGGGGTGGTGAAGGTCTCCTTGTCCGACCAGCCCTTGGCCTCTGAGCCCACGCGGTAGGTGTACTCCGTCCCAGGCTTGAGACCTTGGGCCACGGCCGTGTTGGAGTGGTAGACGGTGTGGGCGCCGGCGTCGACCTGGGCGGCATCGAAAGTCAGGGTCTCCCCGCCGCCGGTGACCTCGAGGACCTCGTCCGCGGAGCGCGCGGAGGTGCGCCAGGAGGCGATGACCTGGGACTCGTCCGCGCCGGGGGAGATAATCAGGCGCTGGATGGGCCCGCCGGCGGCGAGTGCCTGGGGCGCGGTGGCGGTGGACAGGCCCACCGCGGCGGCGGTGGCCAACGAGACGGCAATGCGAGAGTAGCGATGCATGGGGATTTCAGACACCTTCGGTAAAGACGTTCGGGATTGAAGACGGATGGGGTTTATGACAACCTCCCTAACTCATCACCCGTTGGTAAACCGGAAGTAAATCCGGAGAGAACAGTGTGTTTATTGCCCCACTTTCGGGGTTATGTGCGGTTGAGGGCCCCGGTGCGTCTGCTTAACGTCACCGGCATGTCTCATAGCTTCATTGATGGCGCTTCGGCGCGCGCGGAAAAGCCTGTCTCCCCCTCCACCCTCAACCGTCGCAGCGCCCTGCGGCTCGGCGTGGCCGCCACCGGCGCCGCCGCCCTGGCCGCCGACACCGCCGCCGTGGCCAGCGAGGCTGGCGAGCGCACCAGCCCACTGGAGTCCTATAACCAGCCCACCGGCGCCGTCCTGCCCTTCCTGCACGGGGTGGCCTCGGGCGACCCGCTGCCGAACTCCGTGGTGCTGTGGACCCGGGTGACCCAGGATCGCGACGCCCTGCCCGGCTCCGGCCTGGGGGAAGACGTCGAGGTCGAGTGGGAGATTGCCCGCGGCGAGGACTTCGCCGACATCGTCGACCGCGGCACCGTCACGGCCACCGCGCAGGCCGACCACACCGTGCACATCGACCCGCTCACCCTGGAACCGGACACCGTCTACTACTACCGCTTCCACGCGCTAGGCCAGACCTCCCCGGTGGGGCGCACCAAGACGGCCCCGGCTGCCGATGCCGAGGTAGACCACCTCAACTTCGCAGTTGCCTCCTGCGCCAACTACGAGTCCGGGTACTTCAACGCCTACAAGGACATGGCCCAGCGCGCCCGCGCTGGTGAAATCGACTTCGTGGTCTTTCTGGGGGACTACATCTACGAGTACGCCCAGGGCGAGTACGTGGGCAAGAAGGGCGCGGTGCGCGACCACCTGCCGGCCTGGGAGATTGTCACCCTAGAGGACTACCGCATGCGCTATGGCCGCTACCGCACCGATGCCCACCTGCAGGCCGCGCACGCCGCCGCCCCCTGGGTGGTGGTCTGGGACGACCACGAGACCGCCAACAACTCCTGGCTCGACGGGGCAGAAAACCACACCCCGGGCAACGTGGAGGGGGACTGGCACAACCGCTGGAACCAGGCGCTGCAGGCCTACTTCGAGTGGATGCCCCTGCGGCCCAAGCTGCTCAGCGAAGAAGGCCACCTCTACCGCAGCCTGCGGTTTGGCAACCTCATGGAGCTGACCATGATGGATCTGCGCTCCTACCGCGACGAGGAGTCCGCCTCCGCCGAGTTCGGCAGCCCGGATCGCACCATCTTGGGCAGCGAGCAGTTCGACTGGCTCAACCAGACCATCGATGCCTCCGATGCCACCTGGATGGTCATGGGCAACTCCGTGATGATGTCTCCGATGCGCATCCTGACCATCCCGGGCAACGAGGAGGCATCGGAAGCCTTGCGCCACATTAAGGGCACCACCACGGGCTTTGCGATGAACTCCGATCAGTGGGACGGCTACACCAACGACCGCGACGCTCTGTTGCAGAAGTTGTCCGAGCGCGCAGGCAATACCTTCTTTGTCACCGGCGACATCCACTCGGAGTGGGCCAACTCCATCTTCCACAACGAAGAAGAAATCGCCTGCGAGCTGGTGACCACCTCCATTTCCGCGCCGAACGTGGACGAGATCCTCACCCAGTACACCGGCATCTACCACGGCGAGGACAACTCCACCTCGCTGCTGGTGGAATCCGCCATCCGGGACGCCAACCCCTGGGTCAAGCACGTCGACTATGACGCCCACGGCTACGCGGTGGCCCGTCTCGGAGCAGAATCGGTGGAGATGAACTTCTACCGTGTCCACGACGTCAACCTCGTCGAGGACGACTGCTACCTCGCGAAGACCATGACCTGGCGCCCGGGTAAGGGCTACGACGCCTAAAAGTTTTCCCGCCGTCCCCCGGTATGGGGCAGCGCGCGCCGGGGTTTATAACGGCTTGGATAAGTTCGCGCTGTCGCCGCGGATAAGGCTTGCCTGCGTGCCATGATAGGTGGGTCTGAGACCCACGTTTGGCAAGAAGGAAGACTATTTATGCTCAATGTTCCGCACCTTTCGAAGACCGTGCGCAGGGCCCTGGTGGGTTCGGCTTTCGCGGGTGCGTTTTTCATGGCGGCCCCAGCAGCCGGAGCCACCGAGATGCCGCACTTTGATTCCGCGGGGCTGGTCCAGCAGGCCAGCGATGCGCTCGGTGCCTGGGGCATCGACGCCCCGGTAGTGGACCCGCAGGTCACCGCCGCCGTGGACGCCGCGGTCAACGGCGCGGCCGCGAATGCCCAGGCACAGCTCGACCAGGCCGAGGCCACCGCGCAGCAGATCGCGGGCCAGGTTTCCGGCCAGGTTGCCGCGGGGGCTCGCGCCGCCGGCTGGCAGGTACCAGCAGCGGCGGGTGCTGCCTACGACACCCCGGCGCAGCCGCTGACTAACCCCAACCCGATTGGGCTTCAGGAGGCCACGCAGCCGGATTTTAAGCCGCAGACGTCCGACCCGAACTACGTGTGGAAGAACGACCTGTTTAGTAAGGTCGCCGCCATGCGCCCGGAGGCCGACTTTGTGCTGCACCGCGTGCCCGGCTCCTACTTCGACGCGCCGCGCACGCCGGAAGAGTCCAACCAGGCGCTCACCCGCGGCCATTCCCTCTATGGCCCCGGCACCCCGCTGTATATCAACCGGGACACCATGTGCACGCTCACCGTCGCCGGTTACGATGCCGAAGGCAATAAGGTAGGCATCACGGCCGGCCACTGCGGCAAGGTGGGCCAGCAGGTCCAGTCCGCGGATTCCTGGCAGGTGGGCCCCACCGGCACGGTGGTGGCCACCAACTCGCACCTGGACTACGCGGTGATCCACTTCAATGACAAGGCCGAGGTCACCCGCAGCTACAACGGGGTGTCTGCCCAGGGCTTGGGCGGCGGCGTTGGGCCGGGCGAGGTCGCCTGCAAGCGCGGCGTAGCCACCGGTACCACCTGCGGGATGGTGCTCATGGAGGACCGTTTTGCCCAGGTCAACCAGGTCTGCTCGATGGTGGGCGACTCCGGCGCCCCGCTGCTCAAGAACGGCCGCGTGGTCGGCTCGATCACCGGAAGCGTCGGCCCGGTCTCGTGCCGCACCCCGTGGCAGGGTGCATTCTTCACCCCGACCACCGCCAATAACATGGACGCCGTCGTGGCGGACCTCAATGCCCGCGGCGGCATCGGCCGGGGCTTCCACCTGGGCTAGCGCGCTAGCGGGGAGAAGAAAAAAGCGAACATTTTGCCACTTTTAGCCCTCCAGGGGCCCGGTTTTCGGTGAGAAAGTGGCAAAATGTTCGCTTTTTCGGCGATCTGGCGCGCGGGGCATCCCCGTGGGGGCTAGCTGCGCGGGTTAAGCCGGTCGAGTACCTGCTGGTGCAGGTGCCCGTTGGTGGCCACGGCGGAGCCGCCGCCGGGGCCGGGCTCGCCGTCGAGGTTGGTAAACGTGCCACCGGCCTCGCGGACCAGCAGGTAGGGGGCGGCCAGATCCCACAGGGAGACCTCCGGCTCGGCGGCGGCATCCACGGCGCCTTCGGCCACCAGGCAATAGTTCCAGAAATCGCCATAGCCGCGCAGGCGCCAGGTCTCATCGCTGAGCTCGATGAAGCGCTCGCGCAGGCCGCGCTCCTGCCAGCCGACCAGGGAGGACATCGCCAGCGAGGCGTCCTCCAAGCGGTTGATGCCGGAGACCTTGAGGCGGCGGGGCTCGCCGTTGAAGATGCGGAAAGCGCCGTGATCCTTGACCGCGTACCAGCGGCGGCGCAGCGCCGGCGCCGAGACCACGGAGACCACCGGGACGCCGTCCTCGAGCAGCGCGATGAGGGTGGCCCACACCGGCACGCCGCGCACGTAGTTCTTGGTGCCGTCGATGGGGTCGATGACCCACTGGCGCCCGGCGTGGACGACCTCGCCACCGAATTCCTCGCCCAGGATCTGATCCTGCGGGCGGGCCTTGGCCAGCTCGGAGCGCAGAAGCTTCTCGCAGGCCAGATCGGCGTCGGAGACCGGCGTCATGTCGGGCTTGGACTTGACCGAAAGATCGGCGGCCTCGAACCGGGTCATGGTGACCTGGTCGGCGTGGCCCGCCAGCTCTAAGGCTAGGCCGAGATCTTCTCTGTACTTACCCACGCAGGGCCTCCTTGATTTCCTCCACCACGTGCTGATTGCCGGCGATGGACCATTCCACGCCGCCCGCAGTAACCTTAGCGGTTGCCCCGCCGGCGGCCTCCACGAGGGCGCGGCCGGGCAGCCAGTCCCAGTCGGCCACGGAGTGCTGCATCCAGGCACCCCAGGTGCCGTCGGCCACACCACCTAGGTCGACCGAGCCAGCACCGAGCATGCGCACGGTGGCAAAACGGCCGGCCACCCGGGACCAGGCATCGCGCACGCCGGCCTCGGCCAGGCCGGTCGGGTGCAGGTAGGTCGCCAGAGCGAGCTTTTCTGCCGGCCCTTCCTGCACGCGCACCTCTTTGCTGTCGCGCGTGGTCGGGTGCTCGCGGCCGCCGAACCAGGTATAGCCGAGCGCCGGGCGGTGAACCGCGCCTAGGACGGGGCCGGCGGCATCGGACAGCGAGAGCGCCGAGCAGAAGTAATCGGAACCGGAGGCGAAGTTATACGTGCCATCGACCGGGTCGATGTGCCAGGTGCGCCCGCTGGCAGACTCGCGCGCGGTGCCCTCTTCGCCCACGATGCCATCCTCGGCGCGCAGGGCGGTGAGGATCTCGCTGACGAACTGCTCGGCGGCGCGGTCGGCCTCGGTGACCACGTCGGAGACGGAGGTCTTCTGATCGACGTGGAGGCCCTGCTCGCGCAGGCGGTAGGCCAGGCGCCCGGCGTTATAGACCAGGGCCTGGGCCAGGTGGGCGTCGCCATCGTCGGCGTGGGCCACCATGAAAGTCTTCGCGAGAGCGCTCATCATCTCGCTCAGGCTGGGCTGAGCGTTTATGTCTTGACTCATGCGCCTTATTGTCGCCCTTTAAATAGGTAAGCGCTAATCGAGGCGCTAGACTGGGTGCCCATGCGCCCCGAAGTCACCTCCAGCATTGCCCAGCTAGACGCAACGTTGTCCACCATCGAGAAGGTGATGGATCCGGCGGCCCTGGCAGACCAGGTGCGCGAGCTGGAGGCTAAGGCGGGGGACCCGGGGCTGTGGGATGACCCAGAGCACGCGCAGCAGGTGACCTCCCAGCTCTCCGCCGCCCAGGCCAAGATCCGCAAGCTCGAGGAGCTGCGCGGCCGCATCGAGGACCTGCCGGTGATGTACGAGTTGGCTGAGGCCGAGGGGGAGGACGTCTCCATCGCCGACGCCGAGCTCGAAGAGCTGCGCGCGGCCATCGACTCCCTAGAAGTCCAGACCATGCTCTCCGGCGAGTACGACTCCCGCGAGGCCGTGGTGCACATCCGCTCAGGTGCCGGCGGGGTCGATGCCGCAGACTGGGCGGAGATGCTCATGCGCATGTACACCCGCTGGGCCGACAAGCACGGGCTCAAGGTGGACGTCTATGACGTCTCCTACGCGGAGGAGGCCGGCATCAAGTCTGCCACGTTCGTGGTCCACGGCGAATACATGTACGGCCAGCTCTCGGTGGAGCAGGGCGCCCACCGCCTGGTGCGCATCTCGCCGTTTGACAGCCAGGCCCGCCGCCAGACCTCTTTTGCCGAGGTCGAGGTCCTGCCGGTGGTGGAGCAGACCGATCACGTGGACATCCCAGACGCGGACGTGCGCGCGGACGTCTACCGCTCCTCCGGCCCGGGCGGGCAGTCGGTCAACACCACCGACTCCGCGGTGCGCCTAACGCACCTGCCCACGGGCATCGTGGTGACCTGCCAGAACGAGAAGTCGCAGATCCAGAACAAGGCCTCGGCCATGCGGGTGCTCCAGGCCAAGCTGCTGGAGCGCAAGCGCCAGGAAGAGCGCGCGCAGCTCGACGCCTTAGGCGCCGGCGGCAACGCGTCCTGGGGCAACCAGATGCGCAACTACGTGCTGCACCCGTACCAGATGGTCAAGGACCTGCGCACCAACTATGAGGTGGGGGACCCGCAGAAGGTCCTCGACGGGGACATCGACGGCTTCCTGGAGGCCGGGATCCGCTGGCGGATGGCCGAGCAGCAGTCCTAAAGGCTGGCGCCTCCAGGGGTGCCGCCGGGGTCATTGTTGCTAGAGTTGCCTGTGTGATCAGCTTCGACAAAGTCAGCAAGTCCTATCCGGGCGCGGCCCGGCCGGCGCTCGATGAGGTGAGCTTTGAAATCGAGGACGGCGAGTTCGTCTTCCTCATCGGCCCCTCCGGTTCCGGCAAGTCCACCTTCCTCGAGCTTTTGGTGCGCGAGGAAAATGTCACCAGCGGCGACATCCACTTCGACGAATTCCACGTCAATGCGCTGCGCGGCCGCCAGGTCAACCGCCTGCGCCAGGCCATCGGCTATGTCTTCCAGGACTTCCGCCTGCTGCCCAAGCTCTCCGTGTATGACAACGTGGCGTTCGCCTTAGAGGTCATCGGCAAGCCCAAGCGCGAGATCGCGCAGGCAGTCCCGGAGGTCCTCGATCTGGTGGGGCTGGACTCCAAGGCCCACCGCCTGCCGCGCGAGCTCTCCGGAGGCGAGCAGCAGCGCGTGGCGATTGCCCGCGCCTTCGTCAACCGCCCCCGCCTGGTGCTGGCCGACGAGCCCACCGGCAACCTCGACCCGCGCACCGCCCAGGACATCATGACGCTGCTGGCGCGCATCAATAACACGGGCACCACCGTGGTGATGTCCACCCACAACGCGCGCGCGGTCAACGACATGCGCCAGCGCGTCATCGAATTGCACAACGGCAAGCTCGTCCGCGACGACCAGCACGGCATCTATGGGGAGGCCTTCTAATGCGAACCGGTTATGTATGGCGCGAGGCCTTCCGCGGTCTCGGCCGCAATCTGACGATGACCATCGCGCTGATGATCACCACCGCCATTTCCGTAGGCCTGGTGGTTGCGGGCGTGCTGGTGACGAAGATGACCGAGGAGACCAAAGACATCTACCTCGAAAAGGTTGAGGTCATGGTGCAGCTTACTGAGGAGCTCTCGGCCACTGACACCAACTGCGAGGAGGGCCCGTGCGCGGATCTGCGCTCCCGCCTCGAGGCCGATGAGAACGTGGAATCTGTCACCTACCGCAACCGCGAGGCCTCCTACGAGCGCTTCGTCGAGGTATTCCAGGACACCGACCCGCTGCTGGTGGAGGAGACCTCCCCGGACGCCCTGCCGGCGGCGCTGCACGTGCGCCTGGTGGATCCTTCCAATACGGATGCCATCGACGCTATTGCTGACGATGTCGCCGTGGACACCATCGTCGACCAGGGCGACGAGGTCCGCGCGGCGACGAGCAACCTGGACTCCATCCGCAACGCCACCTTCGTCCTGGCGCTGGCGCAGGCACTCGCCGCGGTCTTCCTCATCGCCAACATGGTCCAGATCGCCGCCTTCAACCGCCAGGAGGAGATGTCGATCATGCGCATGGTGGGCGCCTCCCGCTGGTTTACCCAGGGGCCCTTCGTGCTGGAGGCCGCGCTCGCGGTCTTGGGCGGCGTGGTCCTGGCGGGCCTGGGCGTGTGGGCGGGCAAGACCTGGGTGCTCGACCCGGCGCTATCTGGCCTGTACCAGTCGCAGCTGCTAGCCCCCATCCGCACCGGCGATATCTGGGTAGCACTTCCCATAGTTGGCGCCGTCGCGGTGGTGTTCGCCGGCATCGCCGCGCAGGTTACCCTGCGGGCCTACGTGCGCAAGTAGGCCGCCCGCGGTGGTTTGAAAGGGGCCTTTATGGCCCACTAGACTGGCAGGAATTATGGCGAAGAAGAAAAAGAAGGCACAAGTCGACAACAACTCGACCTTGGCTACCAATCGCCGCGCCCGGCATGACTACAAGATCCTAGAGACCTACGAGTGCGGCATGGTGCTGGTGGGCACGGAGATCAAGTCCATGCGCGAGGGCAAAATCTCCCTGGTAGACGCCTTCGCCACCATCGATAATGGTGAGGTTTTCATTCGCAACCTGCACATCCCGGAGTATTCCTACGGGACGTGGACCAACCATTCGCCCAAGCGCACCCGCAAGCTGCTGCTGCACCGCCGCGAGATTGACAAGCTCATGGGCCAAGTTCGCGACGGCAACAAGACTCTCATCCCGCTGCGCGTGTACTTGAAGGATGGCCGCGCCAAGTGCGAGCTGGGCCTGGCGCAGGGCAAGCAGGACTACGACAAGCGCGAGTCCATCAAGCGTCGCGACCAGGACCGGGAGATTACCCGCGAGCTCGGCCGCCGCGTCAAGGGTATTAACGCTTAAAGAACCTCCCGCCGGAGCTTGCCGATGCCCCGGGGCTATGGTGGGGGCATGGTGTATACGGCAAAAGCACATGATGTAGTCAAAGGCGAGGCCGACCAGCACGGCACGGTGATCCTGGTGGACCGCCTGTGGCCGCGCGGCATCGCCAAGGCAGACTTGGACTTAGACGAGTGGTTCAAGGACGTCGCGCCCAGCTCTCAGCTGCGCAAGTGGTGGGGCCATGACCCGGATACCTTCGATGAGTTTGGCAAGCGTTACCGCGCCGAGCTCGATGAGCGCCTCGACGGCGACTCCGGCGCTGAGCTCAATCAGCTGCTCGACCTGGCTCAGGCTGGCGATGTCACCTTGGTCTTTGCCGCCAAGGACCGCGAGGTCAACCATGCGCAGGTGCTCAAGACCTGGGTGGAAGACCGCCTTGGCTAGGGAAGTGCCACCCGGTTGGGAATTTTGGGTCGGGGTAGTAGTGTTGTAGGGGCTGTAGGCATCTCCTACGTCTCGGGGTCGACATGGTTTCGACTTCGTACATTGAGCCAGGGGAAGCGTGCCGGTGCAGGCTAGAGACCACCGTATAAGCGTCGTAGCAACCAATAAACGCAGAGAAGAACTCTCAGCGTGACTTCGCTCTCGCTGCCTAAGCGCGAGACCGAGTCTGTCAGCCCGGGTTTGGTTCCTGGCCCGGTTCCTGGCATCGACTAAGGAACTTGCTCCGCCGGCAGGCCGCCTGGCCGGCGGGGGACTTTCAAGGCGGCTGGGCCCATCATCCGGAACGTGTTTGCCCGAGCCGGAGGGCCGAGTAGAGATCCTGTGCAGACTGCGCACGGAGAAGCCCTGGCGAGGTGGCGAAGGACCCGGGTTCAATTCCCGGCGGCTCCACCAATGGCCCCGGCTAGACATTGTTCTAGCTGGGGCTTTTTCTTGTTTTGTGGGGTTTAGCGGGTTAAGTAGGGGCTAAGTAGCAAAAGACCGCCATGGGGTGCTCGATTCTTCTACTTGCCGAGTGCCGCTGGTGGTCTTACTTTATGCTGTCACTGGGCCCACAATCCCCCGTTGGGCCTAGGACGCCTGCGCGTATTGAGCGCAGCTCCGCGAAGGCATCCTACGATTTACTCTTTGACCACCCCACTATCCCGTGCGTCTTCTAGGGTGAACGATTCATACCCGCGCCAAAAGTCTTCACGCTTCTTCTGACGTTCCCAGAGCCAGCCGGCGCACATGTTGGTTGTTCGCGGGGTGTTTGTCCGCTCGATTATGTCCCCAACGGTTTTATTGTGACCTTTTATCTGTAGCTCGGTTGACCAGTGGATTGCCTCGTCACGCTCCTCGTCGGGTATGTCTCCCGCGCTAAGTTCAACAAAGATAGACCTCCCTTCTATCGCTGCATCTATCTGGCCATAAGCGTCGCACTTGTACACCTCCCAAGTTTCGCGTTTAGTCTCCTCGTTTGCGAAGCCGTCCGCTCGCGTAGTGAGCAAGAGCACTCCGAGGACAACAATAATGACGCCGAGGATAGCGAGGAGCCAGAACCACCATCGCTTATAAAAGGGTTGCTTTTTCTGCTCGACAGGTGGGGGAATGTCGGTCATGCTGTTTGTCTTTCATAGAGAGATTGCCAAGTTTTAAGGACTTTGACTGAAGTGCCCCGGGTTTTGTTCCTAGGCATTTGCCTTGTTTTCTATTATTTCTTGGACTGGGTGATTTTCTCAAAACTCTAATTCAACCTCAGCCGGCGTCCGGTAGTCCAGCCGCTGATGGAGCCTAGACTCATTCCACCAATTCACCCACTCAAAGGTTGCAATCTCGACCTCAACAGCGTCGCTTAACGTCTGGGTATGGATCAGTTCGTTCTTGTAGAAACCGTTGACGTTTTCGGCCAGAGCATTCTCAAAGGAATCGTCAACTGTTCCGGTAGAAGCGGCAACTCCATGCTGGCCGAGCCGCTCGTTGTAGACAATGCTGACGTATTGCGAGCCGTGATCCGAATGGTGAAGTGTCTGACCCCCGGAAAGTAGACACGTCGGGGGTTAGCTCATCCGAGGCGAAGCTGTCGTTGTGGAGATTCTTCGTCGAGTGGGGTGACGAAGGCGCATCCTGACGTAGCTGCTGTGATGGAATCTTCCGGTGCGATTCCGTGTTTTGTAGCGCTACTGCGAACTTCCACGCTCAGCGCGCTTTCTTCAATGCTTCGCGGATTGCCTGGGACCGTGACCATCCGTGTTCCGAGGCAAATTCATCTAGTTCGGCAATCTCTCTGGGGGAGAAGCGAATGGAGACAACTTTCGCTGCTGCTGTGTCGCGGGGTTTCCTGCCTCGTGCGCGAAGCGATTCCACGTCGTAGCCAGCCTCGGCTTCAGATACCCAGGCATCGATGTGTTCTTCGCTAATCGGTTTTCCTTGAATCGTCCTCATGCCCTTTATCGTATTACGAAAAAGGGCAAGTCTCGATTCTTGGCGTTAAATCTGCTGCTCTCCAGTGATTGTGGCCTGGGTGTTGCGTCGCCCCTATCGGACGCCATTTTTGTGGCCTGGGCTCTGCTCGACACGGCTTTGGGCCGCCTCGAGGGTGGCGATGAGCTCGGAGATAAACGCCTGGGCGGCGCGGTTGTGCACGAGGAAGCGGGGGCTGGGCTCGCCGCTAAGGTCGCCCCAGTGGCCGGCGACTTCGGTGAGGCCGCCGAACGCGAAGTGGAGCACGAAGCGCTCCGAGGCCGTGAGGTCGGCGTGGCTGAGATCGAAGTTGTCTATCCAGGTTTCGATGATGAAGGAGCGCAGGTAGGCCAGGAGCTCCGGGCCGCCGTGGGGGCCGGCGACTAGGCACATGCGCCGGAAGGAGCGCAGGTAATCCGGCGAATCCAGGTTGGCGGTAATTTCCGGGGCCAGCAGCGAGCCGGTGGCGATGATAAGCGCGGGCATCTCCACGGGGAAGGCCGCCGCCAGGGCATCCTCGGCCAGCTCGGCAATGGAGGAATAGTGGTAATAGAAAGAATTGCGGTTTAGCCCGGCCGCCTGGCAGACCCGGGTTACGGTCATCTGCGCATAAGGCAGGGCCGCGAGCGCTTCCCAGAAGGCCTCGTGCAGCCGGGTTTGTGCGTCATTTCCGGGCGCGGTCACTGGTCGTGCCATGCGCTGACCTCCTAGTTTTCAGGGTTCGACAACTAATTAGACAGTATGCCTAATATTGCCCATTTTATCTAGACGCGGTGTCTAATAACCTCCAAAACGTAAGATTTTCACCCGCAGATTGGAAAGCACATGACTCAGACACCTGCTCAAGAAAAGGCGCCACGCGCGCTCGCGCTGCCCTTCCTCATCGCCATCCTGTTGCCGTTGCTGTTCGGCACCATCTTCTATCCCATGGCCAACATGGAGCTAAAAAACCTTCCCTTCGCCGTTGTCAACGAGGATGCCGGGATGGACACCCCGCAGGGCGCGGTCAACGTGGGGGAGAAGGTGCTAGGGGGCATCGCCAGGCTGGGGCAAGACTCCCCGCTTGAGGTCCACGAGCTTGCCGATGCTCAGGCGCTCGATACCGCACTAGACGGTAAGGGGTACTT
Organism: Clostridia bacterium; assembly: GCA_963623015.1. GTDB lineage: Bacteria > Actinomycetota > Actinomycetes > Mycobacteriales > Mycobacteriaceae > Corynebacterium. Next base: position 4,698 of record CAVFKS010000028.1, on the reverse strand, counting down.
TGGTGCCATCGTCATCCCGGAGGACTTCACCGCGCAGACCCTGGCCGCGCAGGCGGGTCGCGGCGAGGCCCCGGCGCTTTCGATCCTGCTTGATAACGCCAAAAGCCCCATGGTGGCCAACACCTTGTCCGCGCGGATGGGGGACATGCTCGCCGAACGCGGTATGAATGCCACCGTCGAGGTCATCCACGCTGGCGATGCCGCGGCATCCAGCCCCATGGCCGCGATGCTCTCCCAGCAGGTCGGGGTGATGCCCCTTATCATCGTGACGCTGGTCGGATCCCTTCTGCTCACGCGGGCGCTCACCCAGTCTGGGGCGCGCGGATGGAAGCTGGCCGCACTCACCGTGGCCCTGGGTTTGGCTCTTGCAACGGTGGTCGCGGCCGTGCTCGCCGGCCTGATTGGCGTCGTCGTCGCGGCGGGCATTGGCTACTGGAGCCTGTTTGGGCTGCTGTGGCTGGCCGCCGCCGCGCTGGTGCTCTTCATGCTGGGCGCCATGCGTCTGCACATTGTCTTGGGGGTGGGCCTAGGGTTGGCGACCATCATGCTGGGCAACGCGGCCGCGGCGATGCCCCGGGAGGTCCTGCCCGGCTGGTGGCATGCGGTCTATGACTGGGTGCCCCAGTCGCACCTGGGAGAAGGTATCCGTCAGTTGCAGTTCATGGGCGCGAGCGTGGTCGAGGCAACCAGCGGCTACTTCGCGGTCGTTGGCATCGTGGGCCTAGTGCTGGTGCTGGCTGGCGCCTTTTTCGTCCGGCCCCGGCGGGCGGTGGCTGCCGAGTAGGGGATGTGTAGTCTGTCTCACATGCACAAGGTATTTGACTCGCACCTGCACATCATCGATTTTGCCCATCCGATTCAGGAGAACCAGGGTTATACCCCGCCGGAGTTCCTCGTCGCCGACTATAACGCTCGGCGCGAGGAGTACCGCGCCCGCGGCTTTGACATCGTCGCCGGCGCGGTGGTCTCCGGCTCCTTCCAGGGCTTTGACCAGGGCTACCTGGCAGATTCGCTCGCCGCGCTGGGACAGGATTACGCGGGCGTTACGCAGCTGCCGGGCGATGTGAGCGATGCCGAGATTCGTCGCCTCGATGCCCTGGGCGTGCGCGCAGTGCGCTTTAACTTCCGCCGTGGCGGCTCGGCCGGGGCGGAAGACCTTAAGGAACTGGGCCAGCGTGTGTACGACCTGGCCGGCTGGCACGTGGAGCTCTATGTGGACTCCGCCGAGCTGGAGTCCCTGGCGCCCGCCCTCAGGGAGCTGCCGGCGGTCTCCATCGATCATTTAGGGCTCAACCCCGCGGGCCTGCCGCAGCTGCTGGATCTGGTCGAACACGGCGTGAAGGTCAAGGCCACCGGCTTCGGGCGGGTGGACCTGGACCCGGCCGAGGCCATGGCTCAGATTCTCGAGGTCAACCCGCAGGCCCTCATGGCGGGCACGGACCTGCCCTCGCAACGGGCCAAGCGCCCGTTCGGGCTGGCGGACTTCGAGCTCATCGCGGAACTGGCCGGCGCTCACGCCGACGATGTCCTCTATGGCAATGCCGCGAGGTTCTACGGGGTTGGTTAGGGAGGGGCCCAGCCCGGGGACGATTGTGATCTAAATAACTCTCTCGTGGTAGTGTGTGTTCCACTATGTGACATACGGCACTTCTTAAGGCGTGCTAACCGAGAATCCCGCGAGAGGAGACAAAATGAATAGTACTGTCGACCCCCGCTCGTCGGCCGGCACTGCGCCCGTAGAACGGGGCGAGAAGCGATCGGCCACTGGAAGCGTGGGAACCCGCCCGGGCTCATCGCCCTCCAAAGGAGGAGGACTACTGGACAGGTTCCTAGACGGCATCGAATACGTCGGGAATAAGCTTCCCCCACCCTTTACCATCTTCCTGGCACTTTTCCTCATCACCGCCGTGAGCTCTACGGTCATGGCGTACCTTGGGGTCGAGGTCTCCGTGCCTGGGTCCGACGAGGTCCTAAAAGTCAAGGGCCTCTTCACTGCGGAGGGGTTGGCGTGGCTGACTACCACGCTCGGTGAGAACTACATCGGCTTCCCGCCGCTGGTGACGGTCTTGCCAATCCTCCTAGCGGTCGGGGTGGCGGAGCGCTCTGGCATGCTGGCCGCGCTCATCCGTAAGCTTTTCGGATCGGCTCGTCCGTGGCTTCTGCCCTATGCGGTCGGCGTCATCGGCGTCACCGCCTCCGTCATGGCGGATGCCGCCTTCGTCATCGTGCCCCCGCTGGCGGCGATGGTTTTCAAGGCCGCCGGCCGCCACCCCGTCGCGGGCCTCATCGGCGGCTTTGCTGCCGTGGGTGCGGGGTATTCCACCGCGCTGGTGCCTACCTCCCTAGATGCCCTGTTCGCCGGCATTACCACGGCCGTCATGGACACGCTGCCGGGGATCGGCTTCGCACCGGTCAACGCCATGTCCAATTACTACTTCAACGTGGCCTCGTCGCTGGTGCTCGGCCTTCTGGCGGGAGTCATCATCGACAAGCTCATTGAGCCCCGGATGTGGAATCAGCAGGTGCCCACCGAGGAACACATAGACCCAGAGGACGCGGCTGAGCGCGGGGACCGCGATGAAAACGGCGAGGCCCTCACCGCGGAGCTGCGGCCGGAAGAGCTCAAGGGGCTCATCTGGTCCGGCGTGGCAGCGGTCGCGCTCACCGTCGTCATTCTCGCGGCGGTCCTGCTACCGGGCTCGCCGTGGCGCAATGAGACCGGCGGGTTTCTCCCGGAGTCCCCGCTGCTCGATTCCATCGTGTTTATCGTCTTCGCCTACTTCCTCGTGCTCGGGGTGGTCTACGGCGTCGTAGTCGGCACCGTCAAGAGCATCGGGGACACCGTCTCCATGATGGTCGGCGCGTTGCGGGACATGCTGGACTTCCTCATCCTGGCCTTCATCCTGGGGCAGTTCGTGGCGCTGTTCGCCTGGACTGGGATCGGTACGTTCACCGCGGTCAAGGGCGCTGCCTTCCTTGAGTCGATCGGGCTCACCGGGTTCGCGGCTATCTTCGCATTTATCGCGCTGGCCTCGGTGCTCAACCTGCTCATCATCTCTGGGTCCTCGATGTGGACTCTCATGGCGGCGGTCTTCGTACCCATGTTTGCACTAATCGGCTACGAGCCCGCCTTCGTCCAGGCTGCCTTCCGCGTCGGGGACTCCGCCACCCAGATCATTACTCCGCTCAACCCCTACATGATCGTCATGTTGGGCTTCCTGCAGCGCTACGAAAAGGACGCCGGGCTCGGCACGCTCATGTCGCGCCTGATGCCCTTCGTCGTCCCCTTCTTCGTCGCGTGGGCCATCCTGCTGGCCGTCTGGTTCTACGCGGATCTGCCGCTGGGGCCCGGAAACGAAGTAATGATCGGGTAAGTACGATATGAACGAAACTGAGTACACGCAGGATAAGCGGCAAAAAGTACAGGCACCACAGCCCTCGACGGCCTACCTTGAGGCCCTGGAGGAAGGCATAGCGCAAAGGGCGAGATTGGCGGCCCCGCCTCCATCCGGTGGGGAGGACTACCCCGGGCAGAAGCGGAGATGGGACGGCATCGCCAAGCTGGCCGATGATCTGCGGGAGGAAGTGACTGCCCATATCGTGGCGGACCTCCACGCCCATCCGGAGACCGCCTTCGAAGAACGACGCTCCATGGCTGTCCTTGCGAGCCTGGTAGAGGCGCGCGGTTGTGCCGTCGAGCGCGGCGCCTTTGGCGTCGAGACGGCCTTCTCCGCGGAATGGTTGAGCCCAGACTTTGATGCCGCCCGGCACCCAACCGTGGCCATCATGGCTGAATACGACGCCCTCCCAGGGCTCGGGCACGCCTGCGGCCACAACGTCATCGCGGCGGCCGGGGTCAGCGCCTTCTTTGCTGCGGTTGAGTGGGTCAAGCGCGACCCGGTGGCAGGGCGCATCGTGCTGCTTGGCACCCCGGCGGAGGAGGGGCACTCCGGCAAGGAATACATGATCCGCGGTGGGGCGCTCGACGGAGTGGACGCCGCGCTCATGGTGCATGGCTTTGGCTACGACATCGGGGCCCATGCCTGGGTGGGCCGGCGCTGCCTGCGCGTGACGTATCGCGGGGTAGCCTCGCACGCGAGCTCGCAGCCCTTCATGGGGCGCAACGCGCTCGATGCCGCGAGCCTGGCCTACCAGGGCATTGGGCTAATGCGGCAGCAAATGCCGCCGTCGGATCGCGTGCACGCCATCATGTCCGGGGGCGACCGGCCCTCGGTTATCCCCGAGGAGGCGACGGTAGAAATCTATGTTCGTTCTTTGGGCACCCGAACGCTGCTGGACCTGTCCAACCGCGTAGAGGAGATCGCCCGGGGCGCGGCCATGATGGCGGGGGTGGCCGTCGATATTGACTGGGACCTCCACCCGATGACCTTGCCGGTTCGCAATAACTCCGCGTTGGTCGGCCGGTGGTCCGCGGCGCAGGCCCGCCGCGGCCGGACCGTCCTGCCTCCGGGGGCCATCCCGGACACTTTGGCTGCATCGACGGACTTTGGCAACGTGTCCCACTTGGTGCCGGGGCTACATCCAATGGTTAAAGTCTCGCCGCCTGAAGTGGCACTTCACACTTCGGAATTCGCCCGGTGGGCCGCGACGCCCCAGGCTGTCGATGCCGCCGTGGATTCCGCGGCGGGCCTGGCGCAAGTGGCTGTGGACTTCTTAGTGGACCCAAAGTTTCGGGAG
>CAVFKS010000027.1:0-22196 GCA_963623015.1 Clostridia bacterium | reverse complement strand
GCTGCACCACGTCCGCGCCCGCGATCTCGCAGATCTCGGACACGGCATTGATGAAAGAGATCTTGGTGGCCAAAAAGGCATTGGCGGCGACCTTGACCAGCTCGGCGGTCTGCAGGTCAGTGACCATAAACGGCGTTCCGGAAGCCAGCGGTCCGGCGTAGATTTCCCGGGCGATATCCTCAGCCTGCGAGGCCCCCGCGCGCACCCCCAGCACGATGCGATCCGGAGTGATGGTGTCCTGGACAGCGTAGCCCTCCCGGAGGAACTCCGGGTTCCAGGCGACCTCGACTTCGGTGCCTTCCGGTGCCAGGGCATCGGCAAGCTCCTGCAACTGCGCGGCCGTGCCCACAGGGACGGTGGACTTGCCCAGGATGAGGTGGCGGCCGGAAAGGCGCGGGACCAGATCCTCAATCACCGCGCGGACGTAGCACAGGTCCGCCGCATAAGAGCCGTGGCGCTGCGGGGTGCCCACGCCAAGGAAGTGGACGTGGGCGAAAGCGGCGGCATCGTCATAGCTGGTGCTAAAGCCCAGGCGGCCGGCCTTGAGGTTGCGGTCCAGAACCTCCGGCAGGCCCGGCTCGTAGAAGGGCACGGCCCCGGAGCTTAGCGTGGACACCTTGGACTCATCGACGTCGACGCCTAGGACCTCGTGGCCGAGCTCAGCCATGCAGGCGGCGTGCGTGGCACCCAAGTAGCCGGTGCCGATCACAGTCATTCGCATACTCGGTGATGATAGGCCGCACGCGTGAATAAGGGGTGAAGCCTAGCGAAAATTCAGATAAGACTTCGACGGGGTGGGGCCGCGCTGGCCTTGGTACTTCGATCCCAGCGTGCCCGAGCCATAGGGGTTCTCCGCCGGCGAGGACATCTTGAAAATGGCCAGCTGGCCCACCTTCATGCCCGGCCACAGCGCAATAGGCAGGTTCGCCGTATTCGACAGCTCCAGGGTGATGTGTCCGGAAAAGCCCGGGTCGATAAACCCGGCGGTCGAATGGGTGAGCAGCCCCAGGCGGCCCAGGGAGGACTTACCCTCCAGGCGGCCGGCCAGGTGCGCGGGCAGGGTGAACTTCTCAAAGGTCGCGCCCAGGACGAACTCACCGGGATGCAGGATGAAGGAGTCACCGTCCGCGACCTCGACCAGGCTGGTCAGATCGGGCATCTCCTCCTTCGGATCAATATGCGTATAGCGCGAGTTATTAAACACCCGGAAGAACTTATCCAGGCGCACGTCCACGGAGGAGGGCTGAACCATCTCCGCGTCATAGGGCTCGATGGCCAGGCCGGCAGGGCCCTCGACGTCAAGGGCGGCACGGATATCACGATCTGATAGAAGCACGCCCCCATTGTAGGCCCCCGCACGGCGGCAGAACCACACCCACCCCACCTGCGCGATTGCCCGGACCGACTCCCCCGGTGCTAACATGTACCCGTTGCCTATATGGCAGCCCGGCCGGCGTAGTTTAATGGTAGAACATGAGCTTCCCAAGCTTAGGGCGCGGGTTCGATTCCCGTCGCCGGCTCCAATTTTTTCAACCCCGACACCCCAGTTGTCTTCGACGAGGGCGTCGGGGTTTCTTGTTCCCACAGGTCACATAAGGCTTTGTGGGTGGGTTAACGCAGCTCAGCGGCCTAGGAAGGTTGCCGAGCAACGTCAGGATTCAATCAGCCTACGGCAGCAGTGCCGCGATCTGCGGTGGCAGAATCGGCTTCAGACTAGGCAAGGCGGCTACGGCGATGCCCAGTACGGCCACGACCGCCGCAATCACACCCGCTGCAATTGCCCCTGCGCTGCTACCAGAGTCAGCGGGCGTGGAGGGCTGAGGGTTGGTCGAGCCATTGCCCGCTGCGGGATTGAGGTTGTAATTCTTGCTGGCCGCTCAGGCTTCGAGAACCGGAATATTAGTTTCAACCAAGAACTTCTTTGAACGTTCGAGCCGCTGCCGGTCTTCGGCGTCCAGCACTAAATCTGAAGGAATATTTTGGAGATCTTGGAGAATTTCCTTCATCGACTCCAGCCCTGACTGGGCCTGCTCAGGAGTGGCCAAGTACGGGTTCTCTTTCATCAGATCGCCAACAGAGGTCTCGCCCAGGTTCGCCATCTCAGCGATTTCCTAATTGGTGAATTCGATCTGGCAGATGCCATCCTTCATCATGTTCGAGGCAGCGTGAGCGGTGGGCACGGCCAGGCCGCTCATGGCGAGAGCCACGAGAGTAGCGCAGAGCGTAGTCTTTTTCACAGTCATGCAGAAAGCACGATGGGAAGATCTACGTCCCGTCAGGGGATTGAGAGAAAATCTTGGATGGGGGTGGGGACTACGCTTGAGCGCATGGCACTTTCAGCACGAAATCTGGCCCGGATGTTTGGCATCGCGGGCGTCTTGCACTGGGTAAAGCCCGAACCTTTTGATTCCATCGTTCCCGAGCAGCTACCCGGCAAGGCCAGGGCGTATACGTATGCCTCCGGCGTAGCGGAGCTTGCCTGCGCGGGGCTGCTGGCAGCGCCGCGGTTTAGCAAGGGGGCGCGGGCGAAGAAGCTGCAGCGCCTCGGCGGCATCGCCAGCGCGGGGCTCCTCGCGGCGGTGTGGCCGGCGAATATCAACATGGCCTGGCAGTGGCGCAACAAGCCCTGGTACTGGCAGGTAATCAGCATCGGGCGCATCCCGCTGCAGATCCCGCTCATCCGCGACAGCCTGGCCCTCGCGCGCCGCTAAGAGGCGCTAGGAGCAGCGCACGATGGGCTGCGGGTCGTAGACCGTGGTGGTGGTCTCCTGGCGCAACACGTTGCCGGACAGATCCGAGATGGTGCGGGTATCCGAGGTGGTAAAGCCCGGCGCGCCGCCCGACGGCGAGCAGCCCGCGCCAGAGACCGACATCGGCTGCGGCTGCGTGGTATTCCACCGCCCGTTGTTCTGCGAGGTGACGTTGACCGTCTTGACCCCCATCAGGCGCACCGTGATGGAGCCGCCACCAAAGTCGGTCTCAATCCGCACCGGGTGCGGCGAGGAATTGGTGAACTGCAGGTCGATGGCACCCTCGTAGACGGTGGCCTCGCGGCCGGCCGGGTAGCGGGAGATGTAATAGGAGTGCGGCGTGTGCGCGGTATCGTCCATCCCCGCGAAGTAGGCGGCGTTGTACAAGGTCGTCGCGAACTGCGAGATGCCGCCGCCCACGGCCGTACCGGAGTGGCCGTTGATGATGATCCCGGACTCCACGTAGCCCTGCGCCGTGCCGCGCGGGCCGGTGTACCCGTTGAGCGAGAAGGTCTCGCCCGGGCCCACGATGGCGCCGTTGACGGTCTGCGCGGTCAGCTGAATGTTGCGCCCGGAGGCCGCACTGTAGCCGCTCGTAGTGAACTCGCCCACCACCTGGTCAAACGTGGCGGTTTGGGCCATCTCCGTGGTAAACGTGGCGGGCTTGTCCATGTAGTCGGCCACGAAGTCGCGGTCTTCCTTCGAGCGCACGCGCTTCTCAAAGTCGTGCATGGTCTTATCCCAGTCCACCACGCGCCCGTCCGTGGACTCGGTGACCTGGCGCGAACCGCCCGCAAAACTCAGCGTGGCATTCTTGGCCGGGATTTCGGACTCGGCGAGCTGCTCGGCCAGCATCTCCTGGGCGCGCGGGGTATCCACGTGGAGGACTAAGCGGCCGTCCTCGTTGGCGATGTGGACGAACTGGGCGATGGCGCCCCGGTCCAAGGTGGCGGTGGCGTTGCGCTCCCCGCGCACGACGATGTCCTTGCCGAGCGCAGTGGCAGCCTGACCGGTGCGCATCTCCTCGATGACCGCGTCATTGATGGCCGGCTCCACCACCTGCGGTTCCACGTCCACGCCGTCCGGGTCGAGCCAGTGCTCTTCGATGCCCGTCCGCAGCTGCCCCGGGTCCACCGTCTGCCCCAGGATCGGGTCGGTGACCACGAACTCGGCGTTCTCGATGGCCAGCATGCCGTCGGTGGGGGCCACGGACAGCTCCGCGCGCACGCGCTCGAGCTGCGGGGCCAGCGCGGACTCGTCGACCTGGACGGCCACCGGGTACTCGGTGGCCGGGGTAAAGAAGCTAGCCAGGCGGACGAAGGGGTTTAGCGAGGCATCCTCGATGCCCGCGACCGCCTGCTCAAAGTCCACCTGCAGCCCGGAGTCGGCCGGGACCAGCTGGCTGGCCTGCTCCCCGGCGGTGACTGCCACGGGTTTAGTTTCCACGCCGCCGAGCTCGGAGCGCAGCTTTTCTACCGCCGCGGGCCGTTCCATGGCGGAGATGTCCACCCCGCCCACGGTGGTGCCGCGCGGAATCTTGCCCTGGTTGGTGGCCACGTCGAACGCGTAGGCCACCGCCGCGATGAGGATGAGGCCCACGAGCACGCCGATGCCCACCAGCCAGCGGCGGGCAGAACCGCGCTGCGGTGCATGACTTCCTGGTTTCTTCACGCCCTAAAGACTAACGCCTAAGTAAGCGGAGTGTTAGTTAGGTCTCGCCCGGTCGGCGCGCACGCGGGCGGCGGATTCGGCGAAACGCTCCGGACTGATGCGCTCCTCGGCGGCGGCGCGCTCGACGGCATCGATAACCGCCACGACATCGACAGGCGTGGACCACAAGGCCTGGTCGGCGCCGGCGGCCAGGGCCGCCACCACGGCATCGGGGGCCGAGTAGTGATCCGTTACCGCGCGCATGCCCGTGAGATCGTCGGTGTAGGACAGGCCCTCAAACCCCTGCTCGTGGCGCAGCAGCCCGTAGGCGTGCGAGTTGAGGCTGGCCGGGGTGGTGCCATCGCCCAGCCCGGGCACGACCATGTGTCCCACCATGACGCCGGCGCCCGGGGCGGCGGGCAGCGCAACCTCATAGGGGCAGAGGTCAAAGCCGAAAAGCTCGGGCAGCGGCGGGGTATACACCGCGCCCAGGTGGGTATCGCCCGTGGCGCGGCCGTGGCCCGGGTAGTGCTTGAACACCGGCTGCACGCCGGCCCGAGTTAGGCCGCGGGCAAACGCGGCGCCAAAATCCCCGGCGGCCTGGGCATTGGTGGAAAAGGCGCGGTCGCCAACCACGTCTAGGCCCGCGCCATCGAGGTCGAGCACCGGGGCGAAATCCACGTCGATGCCGTGCGCCTTGAGCGAAGTTCCAATGCGGAAGGCGGTGTCTTCAACCTCGGGGTAAGAGCCCGCGGTCATCGCCTGCGGCGAGGGAAAGGTGCCCAGGATCTCGGAGAAGCGCTGGACCCGGCCGCCCTCGAAGTCGATGGCCACGCGGAAGTCGCGGCCGATGAGCGCGCGGAGGGCGTGGATGTCACGGCCGGGCTGGGTGAGCAGGCCCGGGTCGGCCCAGCTGGGGATGAAGATGCCGCCCACGCCGGCCTGCAGCTTGGCCACGGCGTCATCGAAGTTGCTCACCCCGGGCATCAGTAGCGAGGCGGCGACCTGGCGGCGCTCCTGCTCAGGCACCGGGACCCACGCGGGCGGGGCGGGCGTGGTCGAGGTGGCGGGGCTGGGAGCAGGCGTGTGGGAGCTGCAGCCGGCGGCTGTCAGGGCCGCCAGGATCGCCGCGGCGGCGCGGGCGCGGGGAGGCAAGTAGCGGCGGGTCATCGTCTTCCTAGTGTGCCGTATTTTCGGCGAGAAACCACATCGCGGCGGGTGCGGGCGGTAGACTTGCGCGCATGAGTAACGGTGAAACCATGCTGATTGCCTACGACGGTTCCGCACAGGCGGGGCGCGCGATGGAGTTTGCCGCGCGCCTGCTGCGGCCCAACGTGGTGGAGATCCTCACCGCCTGGGAGCCCGCGGCCCGGCAGGCGGCGCGCGCCGTGAGCCGCACCGGCCTGCACCAGTCCACCATCGCCCCCGAAAGCCTGGAAGATGACCCGGCCTACGAGGAAGCGCTGGCCACCTGCCGCCAGGGCGTCGAAGTAGCCGAGGGCTTAGGCCTGGTGGGCCGCGCGCACCTGGTGGAGGCCTCGTCGACCATCGCTGAAGCCATCGTGGAGGCCGCGCACGAGCTCGACGTCGACGTCATCGTCACCGGTACCCGGGCGCTGTCCGGGTTCCGCGCCTGGTGGAGCTCGTCGACGGCAGACCACATCATCCGCAACGCGGGCCTGCCCGTCTTCGTGGTGCCGCCGGAAGATGACTCCGCGGACGATGCCGCGGGAGATTCCCCGGAATACTTCGAGTAGCTGCTAAAATCTTTAGACCATGGCTTTAGAATCCGACTCCCTCAACAAGCGCTCGCTCGGCCCCGCCGTGGGTTCTGCGGTAGTCGGTCTGGCGCTCGGGGTGGCCGCCGTCATCGGCATCGCGCAGTTTAGCGGCCAAGACACCGTCCCCGCCTCCGGCGCGGTCTCCGCGGACGACGCCCTGCTCGGCGGCCCGGAGTATGGCACCCGCAACTAACACCCGCGTACCCGCGGCCTGGCATGCCCTGGCCTGGGCGCTGGCGGCCGCCATCGCCTTCTCGCAGCCGTGGGGGCAGGTCGCAGCCGACACCAAACACGACCTGGCGGCCAACCCGTGGGGATTTCTGGCCGGCGCGCTGCACCCGTGGACCGATACCTTCACGCTGGGCCAGCTGCAGAACCAGGCCTATGGCTATCTCTTCCCCCAAGGCCTGTTTTTTGGCCTGACCGACTTCCTGCCCGACTGGGTAGCCCAGCGCGCCTGGTGGACGCTGGTGCTCGGCCTGGGGTTTTCCGGCGTGCTCGCCCTGGCCCGGCGGGTGGGGCTCACCGGCGGCTGGGCCTTCATCGCCGCCCTAGCCTATGGGTTAAGCCCCCGGGTGTTGACCACCCTGACAGCCATTTCCTCCGAGACCTGGCCGGTGATGCTCGCCCCCTGGGTGCTCGTCCCCCTGGTGGGCCGGCCCCTGGGCGCCCGCGCCGTGGCCGCAGCGCTCATCCCCGTCGCCGCGATGGGCGCGGTCAACGCCACCGCCACCGCCGCGGCCTGCCTGCCGGCCGCCATCTACCTGCTCTCCCGGCGCGCCTTCGGCCCGCTGGCCGCCTGGCTGGCCGGGTGCGCCCTCGTTAGCGCCTGGTGGGTAGGCCCGCTGCTCATCCTGGGCCGCTACGCGCCGCCTTTTACCGACTACATCGAGTCCGCCTTCGTGACCACCCGGTGGGCCAACCTCACCGAGGTGCTGCGCGGGGCCACCTCCTGGTCGCCCTTCGTCGACTCCGAGCGCACCGCCGGGCACCTGCTCACCGCCGAGCCGGCCTTCGTGCTGCTGACCTGCGCGGTGGCGGCGTGCGGCATCGTCGGGCTCCGGCGCGCCCCGCGCGTGTGGACCGCGATGGCGCTGGTGGGCGTGGCCGTGATCGCCTGCGGGTGGGGCTTCTACACGGAGTTTCTGGACGGCCCCGGCGCCGCGCTGCGCAACGTGCACAAATTCGACCCGCTCATCCGGCTGCCGCTGAGCCTCGGCGTAGGCCTGCTCGGCGCGCGCCTTGCCGGGTCCCGCGGCCAGACTGGCGATGCCGCGGGGCGCCGCTGGGCCGCAGCCTTCCTGGTCGCCGGGTGCGTGGTGGCATCGGCGGCCCCAGCGCTGTCGGCCCGGATGCTCCCGCGCGGAACCTATACGGCAGTCCCCGGCTACTGGCAGGACGCCGCGGATTTCATCAACGCCCACGCCGCGGGCACGCGCACGCTGCTCTACCCGCAGCGCTCCTTCGCCCGCGCGGACTGGGGCTGGACGCGCGACGAGCCCGCCCAGCCGCTGCTCGAGGTCCCGTGGGCGGTGCGCGACGCCATCCCCTTGGTTCCGCCTGAGGCCATCCGGGGCCTCGACGGGGTGGGCGCGGCCCTGGAGGCCGGGCGCACGGGGGCGCTTCAGCGGCTGGGCATCGGCGCGCTCATCGTGCGCACGGATACCGAAGACCCCACCGGGGCGGGCACGGAGCTGCTGCGCCGGGATCTGCCCGGGCAGGTCTATGACTTCGGGCCGCTGCGCGTGGTGTTGCTCGACGAGCGCCCCGACGTGCTGCTCACCGCCGACGAGCCGCTGCGCGTGGCCGGCGGCGGGGAGTCCCTGGCGTTTATCGAGGGCCCGGCGCAGCTGGTGCCGGCCGACCAAGCCGAGGTCCTCACCGACACCCCGCTGCTGCGCGACCGCAACTACGGCACACTCGAGGGGGCGGCCTCCGCGCCGCTGGCCTGGGCCGATGCCAGCCGCGTCCACAACCGGCAGCGCGACTATGCCTCGGCCACGGCCCGGGTGGCAGTCGCCGAGGACGGTGGGCGGCTGGTGGCATCGTCTAGCGCGGCCGATGCCGACACCCTGGGCGGGGCCCAGCCGGATAAGTCGCTCACTGCCGCCGTCGACGGGGTAGATGGCACCGCCTGGTGGCCCGCGCCGGGCGATACCGGCTGGATAGAGCTGCGCGCCGCCGAAGGCAAGACCTGGCCGGCCCGCAGCAGCCTGGTGCTCACCGCCACGTCTGCGACCACCGTGACCGTGGAGGCGAACGGGGCGACGGCCCCGGTGACCCTGGCCGCCGACCAGCCGCGGCGGGTGCCCGTGCCGGGTGGGGCGACGGATACCATCCGGATTACGCTCAGCCAGCGGGTGGGCCTCAACGTAGCGGGCAGCGGCATCGAGCGCGTAGTCCGCCTGCCGGAGCCTTCCGCGCAGGTGGCGCAGTTTAATTTCCACAACGCGGGCGAGGACGTCATGGTGCGCGAGTTTTCCACCCCGCGCGCGATGGATCTGCCGGTGCGCGCCAACCGGTGGGTGCGCATTGACGGGCAGGACTATTTCCCCGGCGCCACCGCCCGGCTCGAGGCCGGGGTGCACCGGCTGCAGACCAGCGCGCGGTGGGTGCAGCTTGGCCAGGCGCGGCAGGTGGGTTATGCGGCCAGCGGGCGCGACATCGCCGCGAGTGCGGTCCCGCGCCTGCTGGTGACGGGGCGCGCGGCCAACGCGGGCCTGCGCGGGTACATCGGGGACACGCCGCTGGAGCCGCGCCAGGTGGACGCGGCCACGCAGGCGTTCGTGGTGCCCGCCGGGGTCTCCGGCCGGTTCCGCATGGCTCACGCTGCCGATGCCGCCTTCACCGCCAGCCTCGCCGCCGGCGGCGCCCTGGCGCTACTCACGCTGGCCGGCTGCCTGCTGGTACTCGCGCGGCCGCGGCCGGCCGGGCAGGCGCGGGTGGAGCCGACCGGGCGGCGGGGGTGGCCGGTGGCCGCCACGTTGGGGGCGCTGGCCGCGGTGGGTATACCGGAGCTAGCCGGCGGGCTGGTGGGCGCCGGGGCCGCGCGCGTGCTGGGGCACGGGGGCGCGCTCGGGTTCGCGCTGGCGCTGGCGGCGGGCGCGATGCTGGCCCGCGGGCACTGGGGCTCGGGAACCTATGCCGGGGATTTCTGGCTGACCAGCTTCTTTATGGCCGCGGCACTAGGGGCCTCGACCCAGAAATAGCTGGCGGCGGCCACGGGGATGGTCAGCGCCACGGTCACGATAAGGATCACCCAGAAGTCGCCCGCGCGCCCGCTGAAGAGTTCGATGCCGGTCAGGGGGAAGGCCACCTCGAGCACCGCCACGTGCCACAGGAAGATGCCATAGGACCACTGGCCTAGGCGCTGGAAGACGGGGGATTCCAGCAGGCGCGAGCGCGCCCCCAGCGCATAGGGCACGACGATGCAGGCCGCAAACGCCGCCCCGGCCACGATGCGCAGGGCGAACTCGTGCGGGGCCGGGTGGACCAGCCCGCGCGGGCCAAACCATTCGCGGGAGGCCACCCACAGGATTGCGGCGGCGGCCAGCCACCACGGCCACAGGCGCTGCGGCGGGCGGATGCGGCCCTCGGCCTCGGCGGCGAGCATGCCCACCGCGAACCAGGAGGTATAGGCCGGCGGCCAGATCTGGGCGTTGACGCCGGTCCACTCCCCCAGCGGCACGGCCGCCCAGCCCCAGGCCAGGCTGGCTAGCGCCACGGCCACGATCCAGCCCGGGCGGGCCCGGCGCAGAAACGGCAGGGCGATATAGAAGGAGAACTCGACGCACAGCGACCACAGGTGGGTCAGGCCCGGGGCCAGCCCCGCCGGCCAGTAGATCTGCGTGGCGGTCAGGTTGGCCACCACCTGCTGCCAGTCAAACCCGGCCCCCGGCAGGAAGACCAGGACGGCGAGCACGCAGGCCCAGTAGCCGGGCATGACGCGCCGGATGCGGGCTAACGCGTAGGCGCGCGGGGTGTGGCGGTCGCGCCGGCGCCACAGCACGAAGGCGCTGAGCGCGAAAAACACCGCCACCAGAAAGTCCAGGCGCTCCGCCAAGCCCCACCCGGTGCCGGTCTGGAAGGAGACATGCGTGGCGATAATACCCAGCGCCGCCACGGCCCGCAGGCCGTCTAGGGCCGGCAGGCGGCGGGGTAGAGTATGCAGGGTATGCCTGACGTGCATCGCACTTTCTCCTTTTTGCATCCTGCTTCCGACTTCTTGAATGGACATCCTAATGCCCCGATTGCGCGCCCTCGTGGTCTGGCAGCTGGTGGCCGCCCTGGCCGCGCTGCTCATCGGCGTGGCCTTGCCCGCCTTGGTTCTCGATCGCGCGCTGCCCCTGCCCCTGGATCGCACCTTCCACGCGGTGTCCACCGCCCCCGGCGCGCAGGTAGCCACCGGCCCCAGCCCCGCCGAGGAGATGGATCTGACGGTGGAGCGCACCACCACGACTTCTGCCACCGAGGTCGACTCCGTCGCGGCCGTGGACACCGAGATCACGGTCTCCTCCGGCGGCACCCAGCTGGCCCGGGTCGTGGACCGGGCCGATCTCAACCGGGAGTCGACCTACCCGCAGGCCGGCGGGCGCACCACCTTGCGCGTCGAAGCCCCGGTGCTGGGCACCTTACGCCAGGTAGTTGAGCGCGACGTGCAAGGCGAAGCGCGCGAGGGGCTCAAGTATTTCTTCCCCGCGGACACCGAGCAGCGCTCCTTCGCTTTCTTCGATCTGCTCCGCGGAGATTCCGCGCCCATCGACTACGCGGACAAGACCACAATCGGTGGCATCGACGCCTACGTGTTCCGCCACCGCCTGCCGGCCGTGCAGCTTTCCGAGGACTCCCGGCGCGGCCTGGCCGGGGATTTCTACACGCGCGAAGAGCTCGACCGTTTTGGGCTGGAGGCAGGCACCTACGTGGTGATGCACCCCTTCCATTCCGTCGCGCGCGAGGTTAGCGTCGACCCGGCCACCGGCACCATCCTGGACGTCGAAGAGCAGGTCCGCGTGGTCTACGCCGCCGATGCCGCCCAGGCTGACGGTGCCGTCCCGGCCTCCCCCGGCCGCACCCTCATCTCCGCCGACTTGCGGTGGGATGATGCCACCCGGGCCGCGGCCCTGGATCTGGCCCAGCCAACCGTCCGCCTGCACAAGGCGATGGGCGCGGTCAGCTGGGCGGGCAAGGCCCTGGCCGTTATTTTTGCCGCCTGGGCTGCCGTCCGCCTGCTGCGCCCGCGGCCTAGCCGTGCCGGGCGCCGCTAGCGGCAGCGCCCGGGCGGGTTGGGCTCGCGCGCTGTGGGGGCTGGCGCTGGTCCTCAGCGTGACCTGGCCCTTCTTCCTGCCGGGTGAGCTGTGGTGGCGCGACATGGCCGTGCTCCACGACATGGGCTGGACCGCCACCAACTTCGGTGGCGGGGATCTGCCCGCCCGGGCCGCGCCGCAGGACGGGCTGCTCGCCGCGTTCTCCCTGGTCGCTCCGGCCGACTGGCTGGCGCGCGCCCTCATCATCGGCGCCGCTAGCGCCGCCGCGTGGGCCGGCCGGGCCACGTATCCGGCGATGGCGCTGGCCGTGGCCAACCCCTTCGTCATCGAGCGCCTGCTGCAGGGCCAGTGGTCCCTGGCGGTGGCCGCCTGGCTGCTGCCCGCCGTGGCGCAGGCCGCCTGGGCCGGGCGCGTGCGCGGGGCGTGGGCCGCGATGTTTTTAGCCTCGCTGACCCCATCCGGCGCCCTGCTGGGGCTGGCCACCGGGGTGGCCTGCGCGCGGGGGCGACGCGGGTGGACCGCCGTCTACGGGCTGCTGTTGTGCCTGCCGTGGGCTCTGCCCGGGCTCTTCGCCATCACTGCCACCACTGCCACCACTGCCGCCGGAGCCACCGATGCCACCGCCAGCGTCGCCGCCTTCGCCCCGCGCGCCGAGGCCGGCGTGGGCACCCTCGGGGCGCTGGCCACGCTGGGCGGCATCTGGAACGCCGACGCGGTGCCGGCCTCGAGGCAGGCAGGCTGGGCCCTGTGCGGGCTGATCCTGCTGCCGTTGTTCGCGCTGGGGGCCCGGCGCGTGCCGCGCCCGATGGCCTACCTGGCCGCCGCGGGGTGGGGCGCGGCGGTGGCCTGCTGGCTTTTCCCCGGCGCCTTGGCCTGGCTCATCGACGCCGTGCCCGGCGCGGGGCTCGCGCGCGACTCCCAGAAGCTCGTGGCGCTCGCGTTGCCGTTTTGCGTTACCTCACTAGCCGCCGCGCCCAGCGGTGGGCGCCGGGGCCTTATCAACTGCGTGGCGCTGGCCGGCGTGCTGCTGCAGACCCCCGACTACCCGGCCGGCCTGGCGCCACTTGCCCCGCGGCCGGCCGGCGTCGACTCCGCGGTGGTGGCCCAGGTCGGAGATCGCACCGCCTTCTTCCCGGACCGCGGCCAGATCGTCGCCCGCGGTGAGATCACGGGCGTCGATCCCTACTCCAAGGCGGTTGACCTCGTGGCCCCGGGCGCCCTGCGCGTGGGCGGAGCGACGGTGGACCTGCCCAACCCGCGCTGGGTAGCCGCCCACGCCGCCTGGGAGCGCGGGGATATAGGCGAGCTAGAGCGCCTCGGCATCGGCGCAGTCGTCGTCGACGGCCAGGTCGCGGCCACCACCGCCGCCGCGCCGGCCCCCGTGCCGTGGGCGCTGACCCTGGCCTGGGCGCTGACGCCGGTGCTCTTCTTGGGCGCCCGACGCCGCTAGAGGCCCGCCAGCAGCTCCTCAAAACGCCGCCCGGTGGACTCCCAGGAGAACCCGGCGGCGAACTCGCGCGCATTGGCGCCGAGCTCGGCGCGGCGGGAGGGGGCATCGATAAGCTCACGGGCGGCGGCGATGAAGCCGGGCAGATCGTCGACCAGGACGCCCGTCTCCCCGTCGCGGACGGAGTCGCGCAGGCCAAAGCGGTAGCCGACCGTGGGCACGCCATGCTGCGCGGCCTCCATCACGGCCAGGCCCCAGCCCTCCATCCGCGACGGCATCAGGTGCACGTCGGCGCGGTCGAGCAGCGCGTGCTTATAATCCTCCGTGACCTGGCCGCGGAAGCGCACCCGCCCGGCGATGCCCCGGGCCTCCGCGTAGTCCCGCAGCCGGGACTCCCACCAGCCGGAGCCGATGATGTCGAGCACCGATCCGGGAATCTGCGCGGCCGTGTCGATGGCCTGCTCGATCTGCTTGTGCGGCACCAGGCGCGACAGGGTCACCAGGTGGACGCCGGCCTCCCGCTCGAGCACCGGCACGTGGTCCGGGATGGGGTCGACGCCGTTTTCGATGATGCGGGCGCCGGTAACCCCCAGCTGCGCCAGGTCCGTAGCCGATCCGCGGGAGACCGTGACATAAGGCGCGCCGCGGTAGACCCACGGGGCCAGGCGGGATTCGAGGAACCACCCCACCCGGGACAAAACTGGGCCGGCCACCGGCCACTGGGCGCGGTGGCAGTGGTGGGTCAGCAGCACCACCGGGGCGCGCGAGACTAGCCGGGCGAAGAAGGGGATGCCGTTTTGGGTGTCGACGACGGCATCCAGCCGGCCGAAACGCCCCGCGGCCAGGGCCAGCAGCGCGCGCGGGTAGACGGAATATTTCCCGCCGGCGCGCGAGTAGCGCACCCCAGCGCGGGTCTCCCGGCGAGCGCCATTCATGTGCTTGGCGGTGCGGAAGATGACCTCGTGGCCTTGCGCCGCCAGGTATTCCCCCACGCGCTCCAGGTAGCGTTCGGAGCCGCCGCCCTGGGGGTGGGTGGAATCGCGCCAGCAGAGAAGAAGAATTCGCATGTCGTCGTATTAGCCTAGTGGGTTATGAAACCCTTGCGTCGTTTGGCCACGCTGCGCCGCTCCTGGCGGCTGCTGCGTTCCTTCCGCTTCGAACAGACCCGCCCCGACCTCTTCTACGGCGGCCTGGCCGAGGACACCGCGCAGCTGGTGGCGGCGCTGTGGGACGACTCCGAGGCGCCGGACACAGGGTTGCAGGGAGCGCGGGTCCTCGACGTCGGCGGCGGGCCCGGCTACTTCGCGCAGGCCTTCGCCCGGCGCGGCGCCGATTACTTCGGGGTGGAGCCGGACGCGGGCGAGATGTCGGCCGCGGGCATCGACTTAGCCAACGCGGTGCGCGGCGACGGGGCGGCGCTGCCCTTTGCCACCGATGCCTTCGACGTGGTCTACTCCTCCAACGTGGTCGAGCACACCCCGCGCCCCTGGCAGATGGCCGAGGAGATGCTGCGCGTTACCCGGCCCGGCGGGCTGGTCATCGTCAGCTACACGGTGTGGCTGGGCCCCTTCGGCGGGCACGAGACCGGCCTGTGGCAGCACTACGTAGGCGGCGAGTTCGCCCGCGACCGCTACACGCGCCGCCATGGCCACCCGCCCAAAAACGTCTTCGGGACCTCGCTTTTTGCCGTCTCCGCGGCAGACGGCCTGCGCTGGGCCAGGCGCGTGCGCGCCCGGGGCGCTGCGGTGCGCACCTTCCCGCGCTACCACCCGTGGTGGGCCTGGTGGGTAACACGCGTGCCAGGGCTGCGCGAGCTGGCCACCTCCAACCTGGTCATCGCGGTGCGGGTGCCAGGCGATGCCGGACACGCAAAAGCCGGCACCACAGGCTAAGACCTGCGGCACCGGCTTCAAGGCGCGGGCCGGGGGCGCTTAGGCGCCGGCGTTTGCTACGCGCTCCTTGAGCGCGGCGAACTGCGCGTGGACTTCCTCCGGCACGCGGTCACCCAGGAAGGCCAGGTAGTCGGCGTTGTCCTGCAGATCGCGCTCCCACTCGGAGGCGTTGACGGCCAGGGCCTCGCGGACATCGTCCAGCGGGGTGTCCAGGCCCTCGAGATCCATGTCCTCGGCGCGGGCGGTACGGCCCACGATGGTCTCATCGGCCTCGACGCGGCCCTCGATGCGATCCACAATCCACTTCAGGACGCGGGAGTTCTCACCGAAGCCCGGCCACAGGAAGCGGCCGTCCTCGCCGCGGCGGAACCAGTTGACCAGGAAGATCGCCGGCAGGCGGTCGCCGCCCTTAGCGCCCATGTCAATCCAGTTCTGCAGGTAGTCGCCCACGTTGTAGCCGATGAACGGCAGCATGGCCATCGGGTCGTGACGCAGGGTGCCCACGGTGCCCTCCGCGGCGGCGGTCTGGCCAGAGGCCAGCAGCGAACCGATCATCGTGCCGTGCTCCCAGGAGTAGGCCTGGGTCACCAGCGGGACGGTGGTCTTGCGGCGGCCGCCGAACAAGATGGCGTCCAGCTTCACGCCGCGCCAGTCATCAAACTCGGGGGCGGCGGTGGGGCACTGGGCAATCGGCACGCAGTAGCGGGAGTTCGGGTGCGCGGCCAGGCCGTCGCCGTCCGGGGTCCAGTCGTTGCCCAGCCAGTCGATGAGGTGGGCCGGGGCATCGCCATCCATGCCCTCCCACCAGACGTCGCCGTCATCGGTGAGCGCGACGTTGGTGAACAAGGTGTTGCCCGGCTCCATGGTCTTCATGGCAATCGGGTTGGAGTCATAAGAGGTGCCCGGCGCCACGCCGAAGAAGCCATTCTCCGGGTTCACGGCGTAGAGACCATCCTCGCGCAGGTGCAGCCAGGCGATGTCGTCGCCCACGACCTCCGCCTTCCAGCCCGGGATGGTCGGGGTGATCATGGCCAGGTTGGTCTTGCCGCACGCGGACGGGAAGGCGCCGGCGACGTGGTAGTTCTTGCCCTCCGGGGAGGTGAGCTTGAGGATGAGCATGTGCTCGGCCATCCAGCCCTCTTCCTTGGCCATCACGGACGCGATGCGCAGGGCGTAGCACTTCTTGGCCAGGATGGCGTTGCCGCCGTAGCCGGAGCCGTAGGACCAGATCTCCTTGGTGTCCGGGAACTGGGTGATGTACTTGGTGTCATTGCACGGCCAAGCCACGTCCTCCTGGCCGGCGGCCAGCGGAGCGCCCACGGAGTGCAGGGCGCGCACGAACTTGCCGGTGTCCCCGATCTTCTCCAGCGCCTGGGCGCCCATACGGGTCATGATGCGCATGGACAGCACCACGTAGGCGGAGTCGGTCAGCTGCACGCCGAGCTTGGGCTCCGGATCGTTGATGGGGCCCATGCAAAACGGCACCACGTACATGGTGCGGCCAGCCATGGAGCCGCGGAAGGCCTCGGTCATCTCGGCCTTCATCTCGGCCGGGGCTACCCAGTTATTGGTGGGACCGGCGTCTTCTTCTTTCTCGGAGCAGATGAAGGTCCGCGACTCCACGCGGGCGACATCGGAGGGGTTGGAGCGCGCCAGGAAGGAGTTGGGGCGCTTTTCCTCGTTGAGCTTAATCAGGGTTCCCTTGTCCACGAGCTCCGCGGCGAGGCGGTCGGCCTCTTCCTGGGAGCCGTCAACAAAGACCACCTTCTCCGGCTGGAAAAGCTCGACGTTTTCGTTAATCCACGCGATGAGCTGCTCATTATTGGTCGGGATTTCGCCGACGAGGCCTCGAATCTGGGCGGTCATGTACTTTCTCCTGGGTTGAGAGGACTTTCCCTTACAAGATTAACGTTTAGCAAACGATTTGTGCACTTTTCCCAACCCCACACGTTATAACCACCGCCGCCACCACAAGGTAAGCGCCAGGACGCCCGTCCTACTAGGTAAATCGCGCCGCACTGCCACCCCATTTAAGGGGTGGACAGGGGCCAATAGTCCACATTCCGCGGAACACCCCCTCCGGAGCCCCTCGTCAGGTTATATCCAGCCGGCGCCGCGGTGCAGTTTCGGGCGGGTCAATATTGGTATAAGCGGCGGATACGTAAGACAATGGGAGCAATGAATAACGCACATAACTCTGATTTCACCCCCACCGAGCGCCCGCGCGGCGAGCGCGGCCCGCTCCAGACCGACTTCAACGCCACCTTCGGCAACGACCTGGACTACCCGCGCCTGGGCAACGTCACCTTCCGGCGCGGCACGCTCACCGACAACCAAGAGGCGGCCTGGGAGGCCCACTGGCCCCGCCTGGGCCGCGAGCTGGGCAATGAGCTTATCGATGTCGACTCCTGGTTCGGCCGCACCGGCGCCAAGACCATCGTCGAGATCGGCTCGGGCACCGGCACCTCCACCGCGGCGATGGCCCCGCTGGAGCCGGACTACAACATCATCGCCGTCGAGCTCTACAAGCCCGGCCTGGCCAAGCTCATGGGCCAGATCCTGCGCCAGGACCTGGACAATATCCGCATGGTCCGCGGCGACGGCATGGAAGTGATGATGCGCATGATCCGCCCTGAAAGCCTGGACGGCATCCGCGTGTTCTTCCCCGACCCGTGGCCCAAGGCCCGCCACCACAAGCGCCGCATCATCCAGTCGGGC
Organism: Clostridia bacterium; assembly: GCA_963623015.1. Lineage (GTDB taxonomy): Bacteria > Actinomycetota > Actinomycetes > Mycobacteriales > Mycobacteriaceae > Corynebacterium. The sequence continues at coordinate 4,694 of CAVFKS010000027.1, read as the reverse complement.
ACGCTCAACCTCTTCGCCTCCCGCCTCAAGACCGGCGGCGTGCTCCACGTGGCCACCGACCACGCCGGCTACGCCGAGTGGATTAGCGAACTCGTCGAGGTCGAGCCGGCTCTGACCTACCGCGGCTGGCCCTGGCCGGAATGCCCGCAGCTGACTGACCGCCAGGTCATCACCAAGTTCGAAGGCAAGGGCCTCGACCAAGACCACACCATCACCGAATTTTTGTGGGAGAAGAACTAATGCCCGGCAAGTACGCACTCATCTGGGACGCTCCCAACATGGACATGGGGCTCGGCGCCATCTTGGGCGGGCGCCCCACCGCCGCCCACCGCCCGCGCTTCGATGCCATCGGCCGCTGGGTGGCCCAGCGCGCCCAGGCTCGCGATGCCGTGCCCGAGGCCAGCGTCTTTACCAACGTCAACCCGGGCGCGGCCGATAGCATCCGCAGCTGGGTCGAGGCCATCCGCAACGTGGGCTTTGGCGTCTTCGCCAAGCCCAAGCTCACCGATGACTCCGACGTCGACCCCGACATGCTCGACTACCTCAACGCCAACCGCGACCAGCTCGTCGGCGTCGTCGTGGCCAGCGCCGACGGCCAGAACTTCCAGGCCCTCCTCGAGGAGTTCGCCGCCGATGCCATCCCCGTCACCGTCTTAGGCTTCCACGAGCACGCCTCCTGGGCCGTGAGCCACCCGGACCTCGAGTTCGTCGACCTGGAGGACATCGACGGCGTCTTCCGCGAGCCGCTGCCGCGCGTCAACCTGGACAACCTGCCGGACGAGGGCGCCTGGCTGCAGCCCTTCCGCTCCCTGTCCGCGCTACTCAAGTAGGAGGCACCAGGCGTGTTCTATCACTGGGGAGAATTTTCCTACCGGCACCGCAAGATCGTCCCGCTGGTGGTCATCGTGGGCATCCTCGTGCTCTTCGGCGTCTTCGGCACCAAGCTCGACGGCCGCATGAGCCAGGAGGGCTGGGACGACCCGAACTCGGCATCGACAGCCGCGGCCCAGATCGAGCTGGAGACCTTCGGCCGCGACAACAACGGCGACGTCATCGTCCTAGTCGAAGACCCCGAAGAAAATTTCCAGGCCGCCGCGGACTACCTCGACGGGCTGCAGTCCCAGCACCCCGAGCAGATAAGCCACGTCATCAGCTACTTCGACAAGCGCAACCCGAATTTTATAAGCCGCGACGGGGACCTGGCCTTCGCCGCCATCGGGCTCAAAGGCGATGGCCAGCAGACCCTCAAGGACTACCGCGCCATCGAGGACTCGCTCTACGCCACCGACCTGCCGGTCCAGATAGCCGGCGCCACCGCTGTAGCCGACGCCCTCGATGACGGCATGGCCGGCGACATCTCCCGCGCCGAAAAGGCCGCCCTGCCGCTGGTCGGCCTGCTCCTGCTCGTGGTCTTCGGCTCCGTCGTCGCCGCTTTCATGCCGCTTATCGTGGGCGGCCTGTCCATCCTCGGCTCGCTGGGCATCCTGTCCATCCTGGCCGGCTTCCTCGAAGTCAACACCTTCGCCCAGGCCGTCGTCACCCTGCTAGGCCTGGGCCTGGCCATCGACTACGGGCTGTTTATGGTCTCCCGCTTCCGCGAGGAAATCGACCGCGGCCGCGACACCCGCACCGCCGTGGCGATCACCACCGCCACCGCCGGCCAGACCGTGGTCTTCTCCGCCGCGATGGTCGCCGTGGCCCTGTCCGGCCTGTTCATCTTCCCCCAGGCCTTCTTAAAGTCCGTGGCCTACGGGGCCATCTCCGCCGTCGGCCTGGCCGCCCTGCTCTCCGTGACGGTCCTGCCCTCCCTCTTCGGCCTGCTCGGCAAGAAGATCGACCTGTGGACCGTGCGGCGGACCTCCCGCCGCGCCCGCCGCCTCGAGGACACCTTCTGGTACAAGATCCCCCGCAAGGCCATGAAGCGCGCCTGGCCCACCACCATCGGCATCGGCGGGCTGCTGGTTGCCCTGACCATCCCGATCATGTCGATTAGCTTCGGCGGCATCAACGAAACCTACCTGCCGCCCACCCAGCAAACCCGCCAGGCCCAGGACACCTTCAACGAGGAATTCCCCTCCTTCCGCACCGAGCCCGTCAAGCTGGTCGTCGACAACGCCACCAACGAGCAGCTCGTCGACATCGTGCTGCAGGTCCGCGGCATCGAAGGGCTCACTAGCCCGATGAGCGCGGCCACCCCCACCAAGGACGGCACCACGGTGCTCTCGGCCGGCATCGTCGACCGCGCCGACTACACCCGGATCGTCCACGAGCTCGAATCCATCGACGTGCCCGAGAGCGTGGGCACCTACGTCGGCGGCACCCCCGCGATGGAGGTCGAATCCCTCGATGCCCTCTTTGCCAAGCTGCCCTGGATGGCCCTGTATATCCTCCTGGCCACGTTCATCCTGATGTCCCTGGTCTTCGGCTCGGTCATCCTGCCGGCTAAGGCCATCATCATGACCCTGCTCACGCTCGGGGCCACCCTGGGCATCCTCACGCTCATGTTCGTCGCCGGCCTGGGCTCCGGACTGCTCAACTTCACCCCGGGCCCCATGATGTCGCCGGTGCTAGTTCTCATCATCGCCATCATCTACGGCCTGTCCACCGACTACGAGGTCTTCCTGGTCAGCCGCATGGTTGAGGCCCGCCGCAAAGGCGCGTCCACCGACGAGGCCATCGCCGCCGGCACCGCGCATACCGGCGGCATCATCACCGCCGCCGCCCTCATCATGATTGTGGTCGCCGGCGCCTTCGGCTTCTCCGACATCGTCATGATGAAATACATCGCCTTCGGCATGATCTTCGCCCTGGCCATTGACGCGACCATCGTGCGCATGCTGCTCGTCCCCGCCGTCATGCACCTGCTGCGCGAGGACAACTGGTGGGCGCCGCGGTTTATCCAGCGCGCCTACGAGCGCCTCGGCCATGGCACCGAGCCTGCCGATGCCGTCCCTGCCGCCACTGCCGTGCCGGAGAAGGCGGCATCGGAAGACTCCGCCGGGCGCGGGGGCCGCACCCTCGAAGACGACGCGAACCTGGTGCCGTTTAGCGAGCTGATGAAACGCCTCGAGGACCGGCCGAAGTAGCGCATGGACAAAAGATGGATAACCTGGGGCGTCTCGCTGCTGGCGTTGGTCGCCCTGGGGTGGTTTTTCCGAGACCAGCTGGACTTTATCGCCGACGGCATCCACCGGCTGCGGCACGCCCAGCCGCTGCCGGTGGCGCTCGTGGTGGTCTTCGCGTTCGGCGCGGTGGCCGCGATGGCCGAGGTCATGCGCCTGCTCATTCGCGCCGGCCAGGTGCGCGTGCCGCTGCGGGAGACCTACGCGATTACTCTGGCCTCCAACGCGTGGTCGACCACCCTGCCCGCCGGGCCGGCGTTCTCCGCCGTGCTGACCTTCCAGGTGCAGCGAAGCTGGGGGGCATCGGTGGCCTTGTGCGGGTATTTCTTCTTCCTGTCCTCGGTGATTTCGAGCATGTGGCTCGCGCTCATCGGGTTAGCCGGGGTGTTCTTCCTCAACGCGGATATGGCCCTGGGGTCGCTTTTGACTACCTTCGCGCTGATGCTCGCGGCCACCGGCGGCATCTTCTGGCTGACCTCGCACCCGCAGACACTGCAGGCGTGGGTTCGCCGGCAGGGCTGGCTGCGCGCTAGCTGGCGGGAGAAGATTGCCGCGGAGTTCTCCAACCTGGAGGCCGTGCGCCTGAGCCGGCGGGCCTTCGCCGGGGTCAGCGCGGCGTCCCTGGCCCACCGCCTAGGCGACATGCTGGCACTGTGGGCATGCGTGTGGGCCGTGACCGGCGAGCTGCCCTGGCTGCGCGCCGGCGAGAATGCCACCACCATGGCTGGGGTGGCCCTGGCCTACCTGGCCGCCAAGCTGGCGGGCTCCGCGCAGGTCACGCCCGCGGGTGTGGGCACGGTGGAGGCGGCGATTATTGCCCCGCTGGTGGCCACCGGCATGACCGCCGTCGATGCCACCTCCGCCGCGCTGATCTACCGGCTCATTTCCTTTGCCCTAGTCACTATCATTGGATGGGTCATTTACTTCGGGCACTACGCCCGCCAGGGACTCAGTTATAAGGCCCTGGCCCCTACTTTCGGCCGAAAGGATTAGTCAATGCGCACCGGCCCCCTCCTCGATATCGCCGCCCTCGTGATCTTCGCCCTCCTCGCGCGCGCGGCCCACCCGCCGTTTACCCTCCTCGGGCTCATCGAGGCTTTCTGGCCTTGGGCCGTGGGGGCTCTCATCGGCTGGGTGATCGTTTCCTTCCTCAAGCCGCGCAACCAGTACCTGGAGGGCGCCGTCGTGTGGCCCAGCGCCATCATCTTGGGGATCGTGTTCTGGCGCCTGGCCAACGACCGCTTCCCCCACTATTCGATGGTGATTGTCACCGTCATCGTCTCGTTGATTCTGATGTTTGGCTGGCGCGTCATTGCCATGCGCCGCGCCGCTCGCGCGCGCTAGGCTCCCCCGTTTTCGGGTGGCCAGGGTGGGTGGCCAACTTTTCCTGTTTACCGGATGGCGGGCAGGTTCGCCACCGCGTATTTGGCGGATCCTGGGACAATGGCGGGCGTTGCGCAATAGATTGTGCAGGCGGTCCGGGCGCCGAGGTTTGGCCTAGAAAAGTTGTTGAGCAAGCTTTAGTCTGCAAGGCATGAACGCATACAAGGACTACCTCGCGGCCACCAGACT